>NZ_CP118262.1 GCF_013337045.2 Agrobacterium vitis | reverse complement strand
TTTGCGAACTATTTCCAGTGGGGCTTCACTTTCGAAATAATGGCCGCAAAGCCATCATTTGAGAAACTATCTCCCGATTCCCGTAATGCCGCAAGGGATTTAAAGTTAACAGAGGGTTAAGACGCGAAAACTGATTCTGATCACGCGACGGTACACAATCAACGAAATCAACGTCTTAAATCGATCTCGTGTAAACTCGTTCACTGTCCGTTTTACTGTGAATCCTACAAAGCCTCGCGCCCAAACCGCGTTCGAAAAAGAGGCGGCACGGAACAACCTCCGTGAGAAGCCTGCGACTCACCCCTCGAGTTGTAGGATTATACAACTGCCGAGGCCTCCGAATCTGTGCTGATTTCCCCCGTCTAATAACGACGGAGAAAAATTCATGCAGGTTCTCGCGTTCTCGCTGCCCCGGACGATTCAAGAGGCTCACCTCCTTCACCTCCATTACCAGCTTCGTGCGCGGGTTTTTTTCGATCGGCTGGGCTGGGAGGTCGATGTAAGGGCAGGGTGTGAGTCGGATGGCTTTGACGCGCTTCGACCCACCTATGTTCTCGCCATCGCCGAGACCGGCCAACTGGCGGGGTGCGCGAGACTTCTTCCGGCGCTTGGTCCAACGATGGTGGCCGATGTTTTCCCCTCGCTTCTTCCCGACGGTCAGCTCAGCGCTCATGCCGCAATGATCGAGAGTTCCCGGTTCTGCGTTGATACTGCTCTCGCGGAGGGGAGAGGTAGCGGCTCAGTCCACGAGGCAACGCTGACCATGTTCGCAGCCATCGTCGAATGGTGCATGGCGAATGGCTACACCGAGATCGTCACGGTAACCGATCTTCGGTTTGAGCGAATCCTCGCCCGCGTCGGATGGCCTTTGCTACGTTTGAGCGAACCAAAGAAGATCGGCGTGACGATGGCGGTGGCTGGCACGCTACCCGCCGACGCGGACACGTTCAAGAGGCTCCGTCCCTCCGATTACCGTTCTGAATTCACCCCTCTCAGCCAGGTAGCCTAAGGAGACAACTGTGAACCAGCTTCGCTCTCATCCCCGGCTTGTCCGCAAACTTCAGGAAGCGCTCGGTGATCAGCTTTGCGTTGCCCTTGACGACGCGACCGTCGTCGAGATCATGCTTAATCCGGACGGCAAACTGTTCATCGAAAGACTCGGCCATGGCGTTGCGCCGGCCGGTGAGATGTCGTCTGCCGCTGCGGAAATGGTCATCGGGACCGTGGCGCATGCCCTTCAGTCGGAAGTGGACACGGAACAACCGATCATCTCGGGCGAACTGCCAATCGGCGGTCACCGCTTCGAGGGGTTATTGCCTCCAGTTGTCGCCAAGCCCGCTTTCACCATTCGGCGCCGCGCTTCACGCCTCATTCCGCTCGAAGACTACGTTCGCACAGGTGTGATGACCGAATACCAGGCCGCCACGATCCGAAGTGCCATCTCGGCGAGGCTGAACATCATCATTTCCGGTGGGACGGGGTCGGGTAAGACGACGCTTGCGAACGCGGTGATCCACGAAATCGTCAAATCCGCTCCCGAGGATCGTCTCGTGATTCTTGAGGATACCGCGGAAATCCAGTGCGCAGCCGACAACGCCGTTCTCTTGCATACCAGCGATACGATCGACATGGGGCGACTGCTCAAGAGTACCATGCGTCTGCGTCCCGACAGGATTGTCGTGGGCGAGGTCCGCGACGGCGCGGCTCTGACGCTGCTGAAAGCTTGGAACACCGGTCATCCCGGGGGCGTGGCAACCATTCACTCGAACACCGCCATGTCGGCGCTTCGCCGTTTCGAACAGCTGACCGCTGAAGCAAGCCAGCAGCCGATGCACGAGGTGATCGGCGAAGCGGTCGACCTGATCATTTCGATCGAGCGGACGCCGCGCGGGCGAATTGTCCGCGACATCATCCAGGTCGAGCGGTTCATCAACGGACGGTACGAGATCGAATCCGAGCAGCTTACCGAAGAACAGGAGGCTCGCCATGTCGCATAACAAGCCATTCATCGCCATTATGCTCCTGGCGGCACCCATCGTCCTTGCCTCCGTCGCGCCGGCGTTCGCGAGTTCTGGCGGCGGCCTACCATGGGAAGGTCCTTTGCAGCAGATCCAGGAGTCGATCACCGGCCCTGTTGCGGGTGCGATCGCGCTTGCAGCGGTGGCGATTGCCGGCGGCATGCTCATATTTGGGGGTGAGTTGAACGACTTTGCGCGGCGCCTTGTCTACGTCGTCCTCGTCGCCGGTATTCTTCTCGGCGCCACCAACATCGTCGGTTTGTTCGGTGCGACCGGTGCGTCGATCGGGCTAGCCGACGAGCCGTTCACATCAACTGGTCCGGACAGAGGAGGGGAGGGAGACCATGGCTGAGTCCCTGTCCGGTCTGCGGCGTAACCGCATCCATCGCGCGCTGTCTCGCCCGAACCTGCTGATGGGCGCCGACCGGGAACTGGTGCTGATCACCGGCCTTGCGGCCGTGATCCTGATTTTCGTTGTCCTCACGGTCTATTCGGCGCTCTTCGGCATCGCCGTGTGGATCGTCATCGTCGGGGCGCTGAGGATGATGGCCAAGTCCGATCCGCTCATGCGGCAGGTCTATATCAGGCACATTTCCTACAAGCCCACCTACAAGGCGACCACTTCGCCCTGGCGACGGTATTGAGGAGGAAGCCATGGTAGCTCTCAAGCGCTTCCGGGTGACCGGTCCCTCCTTTGCCGATCTCGTTCCTTATGCCGGGCTCATCGACAACGGTGTCCTCCTGTTAAAGGACGGGAGCCTGATGGCCGGATGGTACTTCGCGGGACCAGATTCCGAAAGCGCGACCGATCTGGAGCGCAACGAACTGTCCAGGCAGATCAATGCCGTCCTGTCGCGGCTTGGAAGCGGCTGGATGATCCAGGTCGAGGCCATCCGCATTCCCACAGTCGACTATCCGTCGGAAGACCGTTGTCACTTTCCCGACCCGGTGACCCGCGCGATCGATGCCGAGCGGCGCGCACATTTCGCACGTGAGCAGGGACATTTCGAGAGCAAGCATGCCCTGATCCTCACCTATCGGCCGCTCGAGTCCAAGAGGACCTCTCTCAGCAAATATATCTATTCCGATGAAGAGAGCCGGAAAAAGTCTTACGCGGACACGGTGCTCTTCGTGTTCAAGAGCGCAATACGAGAGCTTGAGCAGTACTTTGCCAATACGCTTTCGATCCGGCGAATGGAAACCCGCGAAACGATCGAGAGGGGAGGGGAGAGGGTTGCTCGCTACGACGAGCTCCTTCAGTTCGCCCGATTCTGCATCACTGGCGAAAGCCATCCGATCCGGCTTCCCGATGTTCCCATGTATCTCGACTGGATTGCCACCGCGGAGCTTGAGCACGGATTGACGCCAAAGGTCGAAAACCGTTTCCTCGGCCTCGTCGCGATCGATGGTCTGCCAGCCGAAAGCTGGCCAGGTATTCTGAATAGCCTCGACCTTATGCCGCTGACCTATCGATGGTCATCGCGCTTCATTTTCCTCGATGCCGAGGAGGCCCGGCAAAAGCTGGAACGCACACGCAAGAAGTGGCAGCAGAAGGTCCGGCCGTTCTTCGACCAGATCTTCCAGACACAAAGCCGCTCAGTCGATCAAGACGCAATGACCATGGTCGCTGAAACCGAGGATGCGATCGCGCAGGCCTCATCGAAGCTTGTTGCCTATGGCTATTACACGCCCGTCGTCGTGTTGTTCGACAGCGATCGCGAGGCACTGCAGGAGAAGGCCGAAGCAATCCGGCGACTGGTCCAAGCTGAAGGCTTTGGAGCGCGCATCGAAACTCTGAACGCCACTGACGCCTATCTCGGTAGCCTTCCCGGCAACTGGTATTGCAACATCCGTGAGCCGCTGATCAACACGAGCAATCTCGCCGACTTGATCCCACTGAACTCGGTCTGGTCCGGAAGCCCGATCTCCCCATGTCCGTTTTACCCGCCGAATTCACCGCCCTTGATGCAGGTTGCGAGCGGCTCGACAGCGTTCCGTCTGAACCTGCATGTCGATGATGTTGGCCACACACTGATCTTCGGTCCGACCGGCTCCGGCAAGTCGACGCTTCTAGCTCTGATCGCTGCGCAGTTTCGCCGGTACGAACATGCGCAGATCTTCGCCTTTGACAAAGGCAGTTCACTTCTACCTCTAACGCTCGCAGCCGGTGGCGATCACTATGAGATCGGCGGCGACAACGCCGAAGAGGGGAGAGCGCTGGCCTTTTGCCCATTGTCCGAACTTACAAGTGACGCCGACCGCGCCTGGGCGACAGAATGGATCGAGATGCTGGTTGGTCTCCAGGGTGTCACGATCACACCCGATCATCGCAACGCTATTTCTCGGCAGATCGGCCTCATGGCGAGTGCATCCGGTCGCTCGCTCTCGGATTTCGTCAGCGGCGTTCAGCTGCGCGAGATCAAGGACGCGTTGCACCACTACACCGTCGATGGCCCCATGGGTCAGTTGCTGGATGCGGAAGAGGATGGCCTCACACTCGGCGCCTTCCAGACTTTTGAGATCGAGCAGCTGATGAACATGGGCGAGCGTAATCTTGTGCCGGTGCTGACTTACCTATTCAGGCGGATCGAGAAGCGTCTGGATGGTTCGCCGAGCCTGATCGTGCTCGACGAGGCGTGGCTTATGCTGGGTCACCCGGTCTTCCGCGACAAAATTCGAGAGTGGCTCAAGGTTCTGCGCAAGGCGAATTGCGCTGTCGTCCTTGCGACCCAGTCGATCTCGGACGCTGAGCGCTCCGGTATCATCGACGTGTTGAAGGAATCCTGCCCGACCAAGATTTGTCTTCCGAACGGCGCCGCTCGCGAGTCCGGGACGCGCGAATTCTACGAGCGCATCGGCTTCAATGAGCGGCAGATCGAGATCGTAGCAACCGCGACACCAAAGCGCGAATACTACGTCGCCACGCCAGAGGGCCGACGGCTCTTCGACATGTCGCTTGGGCCAGTCGCGCTGAGTTTTGTCGGCGCGGCGGGCAAAGAGGATCTCAAACGAATCCGCGCCCTTAAATCCGAACATGGCCGTGAATGGCCGATCCGCTGGCTTGAAACGAGAGGAGTTTACGATGCCGCATCGCTACTCAAGTAAGAATAAATGGTTCGCCATCCTCGCGGCGGCCGCCGCCCTCACGGCCGTCAACCAAGGTTCGGTACAAGCCGGTTCAGCTACCGGCGCCGCGACAGAATGGACACAGCTCGCCAACAACGCGCAGCTTGTAGACCTCATGAAAAGCTCTGGAATCCAGGTCGACAATCAGTTGACCCAAATCAGTCAGCTTGCAGAGCAGATCCAGAATCAGCTGAAAATCTACGAGAACATGCTGCAAAACACAGCGCAGCTTCCTGAGCATGTCTGGGGAGAGGTCGAAAGCGATCTCAACCAGTTGCGCAGTATCGTCGAGAAGGGTCAAAGCATCTCATTTTCCATGGGCAACGCCGACGATGTTCTTCAGCAGCGCTTCCAAAGTTACGCTGACCTGAAGACAAATTTGCCTGATAACGCAACGTTCTCCTCGACCTACCAGTCCTGGTCGGACACCAACCGCGATACCATCGCCAGCTCGCTGAAGGCAGCGAGCCTCACGGCCGACCAATTCGATAGCGAGGAAGATACCATGTCCTCGCTGCGTTCGATGTCCGAGTCGGCTGACGGACAGATGAAGGCCTTGCAGGTAGGGCATGAGATCGCCGCTCAGCAGGTCGCGCAGACGCAAAAGCTTCGCGGCCTCGTCTCACAGCAGATGACGATGATGGGAACCTGGCTGCAGACCGAACAGACCGACAAGGATCTGGCACAGGCTAGGCGCGAGAAATTCTTCGGTGCGACGGCTCCCTCCACCTCAGGCGGCGAAAAGATGAAGGTGGAATGGTGAGAACGAAAGCAACTCTGATTGCAATCGCAACGATTCTGGCTGCGGGCAGCGCCGGCATTTGGTTGTTGATCTCCGAAAAGCAGGAAACTCAGGAACGCAGGGTGAAGTTCTTCGGCTCGTCGAGCGACCACCCCACATCCGGTGGCGAAAAGATGAAAGTCGAATGGTGAGAAGATGACCGTTACGACGACACTTCATCAGCTACGGGCCGCCATGCTCTTTGCCGCCTTTACGGCGGTCGCGGCCCAGCCGGCCCTTGCGCAGGAAGGGTCAGTACTGACGTCGCTCCAGAGCCAGATCACAGCTGCAGCGAAGGGGTGGGAAACTACCGTCATGGATGCTGCGAGATCTCTGTTCTGGATCCTCGCGACGATCGAGATCGGCATTGCCGCCGTCTGGCTGGCAATCCAGTCCGCCTCGTTGGATAGCTGGTTCGCCGAACTTGTGCGGCGGATCATGTTTGTTGGATTCTTTGCCTTCGTACTCGCGCAAGGACCGACGTTCGCCAAGGCGGTCGTGGATAGCCTCTTCCAGATCGGCGCGGGGGGAGGGACGGCGTCACCAGCTGACGTGTTCAACGCCGGTCTCACAGTGGCAACGAAAATGTCGGAGAAGGTACAGTTCGGTCTCTTCGAAGATAACGCGTTGGCAATCTCAGCGGCGTTCGCGATGGTCGTGACGGTTATCGCGTTTTCTCTTGTCGCCGCGATTTTCGTGTCGGTCATGGTCGAAATGTATATCGGGCTTCTCGCTGGCATGATCATGCTCGGCCTTGGCGGATCGTCCTTCACCAAGGATTTTGCGGTCCGCTACCTGGTCTACGCTTTCTCCGTCGGAATGAAGCTCATGGCACTTGTCATGATCTCCCGCATCGGCTCCGAAGTGCTGATCGGCCTCGCCAATCAGCCCGATATCGGCGACCAGTTTCAGACCGCTCTCGCCATCGCTGGAATCGCCGTCGTCGTTTTCATTATCGCCATGTACGTCCCGAACATTATGCAGGGCGTTGTGCAGGGCGCATCGGTGTCCGGAGGAATGGAAGCGATCCGCCACGGCGGCCAGGCGGCGTCTTTCGCTGCGGGCGCTGGATTCCTCGCCGCTGGCGCGGCGGGCGCGGGTTTTGCGGCCGCTCAAGCGGCACGCGCTGGTGGCTCATCGGTCGCTGGCGCTGCTCTGCGCGGCATGGGCGCGAGTTTCACTTCCGGCGCACAGGCTGCGGGATCGGCCGCGAAGGAAAAAGCGATCGGTTCTCCCGGCGCCTATGCGGGGTCCATTCTCGGGTTGGCGAATGCGAAGCTCGATGAACAGCGTGGCGGTCACAGCGGACCGAAACCTCTTCCCGAACGCAACGACAAACCATAATCGAAACAAGGGAAGAAAAAATGGCCGCAAACCGCGCCCCGGAAAACCCGTATCTTGCCGCTCGCCAGGAATGGACGGAACGCTATGGCTCTTATGTGAAGGCGGCCGCCGCATGGCGCATCGTCGGAGTCCTTGGGCTGGCCATGGCGGTGATCGGCTTCAGCTATGCGATGTATCTGAGCACGCAGGTAAGGCTGGTGCCTTACATCGTCGAGGTCGACAAGCTCGGGACCGCCGTCACATCAGGCTTTCCGCAGCAGATCGAATATGCCGATGTGCGCGTGGTGCGCGCCACGCTCGGCAACTTCGTCACGAGCTTTCGCTCGATCACGCCGGATGCGGTGGTGCAGAAGCAATATATCGACCGTACCTACGCGCTTCTCCGCACGTCCGACCCGTCGACCGAGAAGGTCAACGCCTGGTTTCGAGGTAATTCTCCGTTCGAGAAGGCTAAGTCTTCGACAGTTGCCATCGAGGTCAACAACATCGTGGCGCTCTCGAACCAGACCTATCAGATCGACTGGACGGAATACGAGCGGGACCGCAAGGGCAAGGAAACCGGCACCCGGCGGTTCCGCGGGATCGCAACGGTGACGATCACCGCGCCACAGGATGAGGCGACGATCCGCCTCAATCCGATCGGCCTCTACGTCCGGGATTTTGACTGGACGGCACAGCTTTAAGGGCAGGGATTCTATCAATGAAAAAAACGAGATTGATCGCAGCCGCCGGCTGCATGGCCGGACTCTTGCTTGCGGCAGGCGCGCAGGCGCAAAGCATGACGAGTAACGAGGTGAAGGGAACAAATCTTTCCAGAAAGTGGCGCGGCACGCCGGGGCTGGTCACGACAGGTCCGGACGGAAAGGTCATTTTTCTGTTCGGCGAGACCCAGCCGTCCGTCGTCTGCTCTCCTCTACAGGTCTGCGACATCGAACTTCAGGGTGGCGAGATCGTTCGCGACGTCCTCGTCGGCGATACGGTGCGGTGGAAGGTAGAGCCGGCAACCTCAGGTGCGACAGGCGGACAGGCGATCCACCTCATCGTCAAGCCATCGGAGCCAGGCCTTCTCACCTCGATGATTGTGACAACGTCACGGCGCACCTATCATATCCAACTCAAGTCTCATCCAAGCCAGTACATGGCGCGCGTCGGGTTCGAGTATCCGGAAGATGTTTCCACCAAGCTAGCCGACATCAATTCCCGGCTCGAAACGGGCGGCATTCCAGGCACTGCGCCGGACAAGCTGAACTTCTCCTACTCGGTGAGCGGCAGCGCATCGTGGAAACCGAAGCGGGTCTATTCGGACGGGGTGAAGACCTACATCCAGTTTCCGAAGTCGATCGCCGGTCAGGATGCACCAGTGCTCTTCGTCGTCTCGGGCGGTCAAAATCGCATCGTCAATTACCGGATGAAGAACGATGCGATGACTGTCGACTATGCGATCGACAAGGCCATCCTTGTTTCTGGTGTCGGTTGGCGGCAGCAGAAAATCACTATCCGGCGGGGAGGCTGAACCATGCACAAGTTAGTCGCATTTCTCGCCGCGGCCGCCCTACTTTCCGGTTGCCAGACGCATGACGAAGCGCTGACCACCAGTTCCACCCCGGTGGCCATCACCGCACCGGCCGCGAGCGCCATCGCCGGCGACATGGCAAGCCGTTTGGCTGAACAGATCGGCCTGGCTGGGTCTACGACGACAATTAGAATGGAGAGGGATGCATCGGAGTTCGCAGTTGCTCTCGAAGCGGCCCTGAAAGGCTGGGGCTACAGCTTCATCGCGGATGGCAAGGTCGCGAAAGACACCAAGTCGGTTGAGCTCGCTTATGCGATCGAGGGATTCGAGGGACAAATCCTGGCCCGGGTCTCAACCCCCTCAATCGCTCTGAGCCGTGCATATACGCCGACTGCGGGCGGCGCGACGCCAGCCAGTCCGCTTTCGATCATGCAGCGCAACTGACGGAGTTCAAGATGGCCCAATCTCTCCAACTCGGCACGTCAAGCCAAGCAGACGAACAGAATGGCATGCGGCGGCTCAACCGCTTGCCGATCATAATAGCAATCATTGTCACTGTCGTGTTTATCGGGGTTGTCGTGATTGGTCTGTCACTGCGAGGACTTTCCTTCAATCGTGGCAATATCGATGACGCTTCGAACAGCCCGGCGACGAGTTTCGGGGATCAACTCAAGCGGGGCGTCACCGATGGCATTATCGGTGAGCCGGAAAAACAGGAGGTGTTCCAGCCAACACCTGTCGTGGTGGAAAAAACGGAGAAGCAGGAACCGGTCATTGAGCGCCAACCAATTGAGCGACCAGACCGTCGGCGAATGCTGGAATCTGAGGAGGAGTGGAAGGCTCGCCTGAAGCGAGAGCAGGACGAACAATATATGCGCGAGGCGCAGCGCCAACGCATGGCCCGCCTTCAGGCTCGTGCAACGGCACTCGATTCGCCGCTGAAGGTTGACGTCTCGGATATTGAGACTCCCGCGAATACCAAGAATGACGCCGGTCGACAGCCAACCACCATAGCAGCGAACAGCACGTCCGATCTATATGCTGCGGCCCTGCAATCCGGCTTGATGGGACAGAACGTCGACCAGAATGGTCAAGGAACGAAGGAGGATTTCTTCAATCAGGACATCAAGGATCTCGGGTACCTGCCAAATCAGGTCATTCCACAGATGTCACCTTATGAATTGAAGCGAGGCTCGGTCATTCCCGCTACTTTGATCACCGGACTAAATTCTGACCTGCCGGGACGCATTACCGCTCAGGTAAGCCAGAATGTCTATGACAGTGCCACTGGCTACCGGCTTCTCATCCCGCAAGGTGCAAAGCTGTTCGGCCGCTACGATTCCAAGGTATCGTTTGGCCAGGAACGGGTTCTTGTGGTTTGGACGGACCTTATTTTCCCGAATGGTTCTACTCTGCAGATCGGCGGCATGGCCGGCACGGATGCCGAAGGATATGGCGGCTTCCGCGACAAGGTCGACCGCCATCTGTGGAGGACTTTCGGCTCAGCAGCGCTGGTGGCATTGATCGGAACCGGGATCGATATGTCGATGCCTCAGAGTTCAACGCTGGCGACGCAGGATACAGCCTCCGACGCAGCACGGCGAAATTTTGCCGAAAGCTTCGGTCGCGTTGCGGAAGAGACCATATCGAAAAATCTGAACGTTCAGCCAACGATTAACATCCGTCCGGGGTACAAGTTCAACGTCCTGGTCGATCAGGACATTATTTTCCCGTCAAACTATCGGGGTTAAGTCGCGTCGTTCGCCAGGCATTCCGAGTCCGGATCGGTGCGGCAATAAACCAGTAACAAATTGTCATGTTTTATGTCTTTGGGGCTTGGAATACTCGCAGAAGCTGAGTAAATCTAAGCGGCGCAACGATCCTGAGTACGCTTCGCGCCCAAGGCGGGTGCGCTGCCGCGGCAACAAACCAGTCTCTTGGCAGCCACAGCACTTCTCAAAATCTTGCGACGCGAATAGGGCCAGATGGGGGCCTACAGCTGCTCAGTAGGAGACAAGTCAGTGGACGGTGACCTTCGCTCACTCATTGATATGACAGAAGCCGCGCATGACGAGCGGATGATCAAAAGTGCTTTAAAGACATTCGCACACGCTTGTGGCTTTGAACGGTTTGCATATTTGGAGACAGAGGGATCGGAAATCCGCACATTCAACTCTTATCCGGAAGAATGGCAGGGTGTTTATCTTGAAAGCCACTATTCCCGCATCGACCCGGTGGTCTGGGAAGCGAAGACTCGCATGGAGATCTTTCCGTGGACAGCAGACGATTGGCCTGCTCGTGGATCTTCTGAACTCAGGCGGTTTCGGGACCAGGCGGTCAATCATGGCATTCGCAGTGGGGTGACGATACCAGTCGAAGGCAGTTTCGGCTCGACGATGATGTTGACGTTTGCGTCTTCAGCCCAGGCTGCGGATATTTCGAAGCTTCAAGACTGCCACAAAGCGATCCGTGCCGTTCTGGCGGTCCATTACCGCCTGAAAATGCTTGCTGCGACCACAATTGTTCCACCGAAGCGGTTGCTTTCACCAAGAGAGGCAATGTGCCTGAAATGGGCGGCGAAAGGGAAAACAGCGCCGGAAACCGCGATCCTGACGGGGATTAATCCGAGGACAGTGCAACACTACCTGGATAAGGCGCGAGAGAAGCTGGAAGCGGCGACCGTTCCCCACCTCGTCGCGATCGCCAAGGACCACGGCTTGCTATAGCGTCAATCATCGGCATCCGGGGGAACGTCAGGGACGTAGCCGAGCGCATCGATGATTTCCGAAAGTTCTTCCTGCTGAGCTGCGGACTTGTCTTGGCGCGCGGTATATTCTCGCTGCAAGCTTTCGAGTATGGCGCTCGACACCGCCGGATCAGATGATGCGCGGGTCCACTCTTCGTAGACAGCTTCGTCGGCAACAATAAGCCTGCGGTGCTCTTTGATCGCAGCGATCGCCAGAGCCTCCAGTTCTGACTTCTCCATAGAATCGAAACAGGATCGGCGTTTTCTTGTTTCGTCGTTGGTCTCAGACGAGTTCACGTCGTTCACCCGTTTCCCTCCCTTTTCATCACCTGAACGCTTAGAACGAAAACCCTGCGAGCAACAGCCGTTTAGGCGATAATGCTGGATGTGTCTCTCATAAGCTCCTTTGGCCGTCCCATGGTGCGAGCGGCAAGCCGGATTAGCAATATCATGTGCTACGTCGAATCGGAACTATAGTTCCTGGAATAATAGTTCCTTTTCAGGCTCCGCTCTCGTCATGGATCTCAAAGAGGTCATGGCGATCAATCTGCGTCGAATACGTCATGCTCAAAAGTTGACGCAAGAGGAACTCGCGCACAGAACGGGCCTGAGCGTGCGGCACGTTGGGGCAATCGAACGCGCCGAAATGTCTGCGACGGTCACAGTCCTCGGCCAGATGGCGCAGGCGCTAAGTGTCGAACCCGCGGAGCTAGTGACGCGAACAAACGACATGCGCATCGGCTCTTAGCGCGGTGCCACGTCCCGTCTTAAGAGACACGGCACCAAGCAGCCCACATATACATTTTTCTCTAGGTATTTTTGAGACTGGCACCCGCTTCTGTGGAAGGCGGTGGCGCGTTGACAAGCTCCGACACAAATTTCGTCAGCGGCACGATGTTTTCGTGCCCGCTCGCCTCTTCCAGGGCATTCATGTACTCGTCACGGCGCGCCACAGGAATAACCGTCCACGGCGCTCCGCACTCCGCAAGAAGTGCATTCATAATAAACCGGGCCGTTCGCCCGTTTCCGTCTGGAAAAGGATGGATGTAGGTGAACAGGAACGGAGCGACGATTGCCTTCACGCGCGCGTCGGGTTCCTCCGAAATGCTTTGAAACAGAGCATCCATGGCGTCGGCAATCGCGTGGGGCGGCAAAGGAACGTGCGAAGAACCTCTCAAATATACGTTGTGTGATCGGTAACCCGCGAGTTGGTGTGCCTTGACGATGCCAGCGGTGACGGAAGGGCTAAACATGGCGCGGAACCAGTCTTGGTGCCTGGCCTCCAGCAATTCGCCGGTGGGTGTCCCATCAAGAATCTTTTTGATGTCGTCGCGAACCTCCTCGAAGGCCAGTCTGTACCCTT
Organism: Agrobacterium vitis; assembly: GCF_013337045.2. Taxonomy (NCBI): domain Bacteria; kingdom Pseudomonadati; phylum Pseudomonadota; class Alphaproteobacteria; order Hyphomicrobiales; family Rhizobiaceae; genus Gillisella; species Gillisella vitis. The sequence continues at coordinate 302,496 of NZ_CP118262.1, read as the reverse complement.
TGGCGGCAAGCGCGTTCTTTGTTTCGTAATCCCGAGCATCCGCATCCGGCTCCCATTGACCGTCCTGCACCCTCCGGATCAGTTCTTCGGAAACCTCGTAGCCCTCGATGGAAAGGGAATTGAGGGCGTCTGCCACATAACGCTCGTCGATATCCGTGATATATCCGTCCCGGTCGTTGATATGTACCTGCTCGAAACCAATGTGATCGACGGCGTCTTTCCCCATTTTCGCCCAGAGGTTTTTGATCCGGGTGGCGGATGGCGCCTGAGTTCGTCGCGCGTCCAGCGTGATCAGATCGACTGCCGGGTCAAAAGGATTGTCCTCGTGCGGATTGTAGCCCGCAGATTCCAGGGTCTTGATGATCGTGTCCGCGTCCCCATTCCTGCCGAGATGGCGTAGGGCTCCCGCGATGCGACCGCCAACGTGGCTTCGACCTCCGTCCAGGAGGTATTGGAGCAGCGTGTTTGTTCCGCGGATTGAGCCAATGACGGCGATAACATCGGTCGCTGAGGTCCTCCACGACTCCGGCGACAGAGTGCAGATCGCCTCTTCAATCGGCATCAATCTCAATCGTTCTCTCGCCACAGCTGGCTCGTTTTCCCTTGAGCGCAGCAGATAAAGCGACGTATTGCTCGGTAGTGTCACAAGTTGATTGTTTGCCTTTGGGCTTCTGACGATAACCTGTCCGGGAATGGAATGGTTTTCGGACCAAAGAGCCACGGATGCCTCCGCGGAGAGCCGCCATTCATTGGCGAAGCGGTCTTCGAGATACTTCGCAACAAACTCCCAGTAGACGGTGCTCCAGGCAGCATCGATTCTGTTGCTGGCGGACGGCCGCGAGTTCACCGCCAGCCAGCCTTTCATGATTTCTTCGAGGAACCCGTTGCTCTGTAGTCGTTCCCGGTGGACACGGCTGAGCTCTTCGGATTTCACCACTGATCGGGTGCCGTTTTGCGTCACTCCCCTCAGTTCAGCCAGGGACGCCGCGAGAAGTTCGTTGGGTTTCGCCATGTTGGCCTCCGGCGACGCCGTGTGAGCAGTGGACCGTTCTTTGTAGTTGCACTAATTTGACGCGTTTGACAAACACTAACATCTTGCATTGGAGTCACACTAATTTCACGTTTCTGAATCGCACTTGTTTTACGTGTTTGACTCACACTAATTTCATGCTTTGGACTCAAACTAATATTCCGCATTGATGAGAACCCTTTCGCAAGGCGAGGCGAACTCAATTCTATTGCTGACCGCCAATGCGCGACAGATCGATCCGTATGCCTGCATCCTGCTCCGCCTCTGGCTGTTTCTCTCTTGTGTTGGCCTCGGCGTCATCCTCCTCGGCGGGGATTTTCTCTACACTTTGCTGCGGAACATTAAGCGGCGTTCCGGGATCCTCCGCCTGAAACACGCTCACGCCCTCGAACTCGCCCGTCTTCCATGCGTAGACCGCATCCTCGAAAATTTGCGGAAAGACGTCTTTGCTCGTCGGGTTGCCATACCATTTCGCGACGATCCTGAGGACCTTGGCGAACATCGCGGTGCCTTTGCGAAGGTTCTGGCAGGGATCGACCAAATCGGGCTTCAATTCGGTCGCTTCCCTCACTCCAACCCCAGCGGGGAACTGCGTCAGCCCAACGCGAACGACGGCCTGGCCGGCATATTGGCGCACGATCGCCATCGCCTCCTCGGCCGATGCCGCTTTCGGAATGAGGATCAGCCGGCCGCCGGATTTGACGGTGACGGCAAAGGGATCATCCGAGCCCGCTGCGATCACGAACTGCTCGACGACCGCTGGCTTGAGAGAAGGGTCTGCGCATTCTTTTATCAGGGCCGTGTCGATCATGGTGTCTCCTGAGGACTCAGGTGTTGAAGGCAATAACAAGCGGTTTTCCGAACAGATTCGCCCACGCCGTGGCAGCAGTCCGTTGGATCGCGACGATTGAGGTTCCTTTGGCCCACCAGCCGTTTCCGACGGCAATGATGAACTCCGGATCGTGCAGCATCGACTGAAGGACGGGCCAGACGATCAGTTGCTCGTAGCAAATCAGCGGCGCTACTTGGCTGGCACCAATCGGGACGACCGGGTTCGCAAAGAAATCCGCCCTGGCACCACCACTCTCCCCGAACAAGAAACGCCAGGGCTGCCACATCGAGCCGGGGACGGGCATGCGTTCGCGATAGAGGATGCTGCTTCCACCATTCCTGTCGATCGCGACGAGGACATTGTCATAACCGGTGGCATCGAGCATCGTTGCGCCGGCGATGACCGTTGCATCGGTATCGCCTGACGTCCTCGTCCAAAGCCGCGCCACGGTCGGTGTCCAGAAACCAAGCGCACCTTCCGGCAGCGCCACAAAGCGGGCGCCACCGTTGGCGGCGCCACGCACCGTTGCGATCAGGTCACGCTGGCGGTGAAGACCGGCGTCCCGACCAAGCGAAGCGCCCAATTCGAGGTCGACACCGCGCCAGCCATTGGGTAAACTCGGCTCGGTCCACGACGCGGCGGACCACAGCCAAAACCCAGTCAAGGTGATGGCGACAGCTGGCCAGATGCGGGTTACGAGGCCCGCAAGGCCCGCTGTCATAAGTCCAAGCCCCCACCATCCCAATCCCGGAAACAGAACACCCGCGGCTGTCACGGGATGTGCCCAGCCCGTGATGCCGAATGGCGGGATGGCCATGACGCCTGCCGCGACTAGATAGCGAAACGGACGCATGGGCCCGTTCATCGTCCAGAGCACGGCATGCACCATGACAAAGCTCAAAGACGCGCACAGCCAGAGCAACAAGCCCGGCCAGATATCGGACGAGTAGAAGGCGGCAACGCCCTGTGGCAGACCTCGCGACGCCGCCAAGAAATATCCGGCGGACACAAGTGCCGCCACTGATCTCGTTCGCGCGATTGACCAAAGAACCGGAAATCCGAGCGCAACGGGTAGAAGCAACGCATGCCCGCTCCAGCCCGCCACGCCGATCGCGATGGAAGTGAATATCAGCGCCGTCGCCCGAAGATATTCATGGCGCATAGGTGAGGACCTCCTGCGCCAGTCCAAGAACACCGGACGCGGGCAACGGACCGAAGTATCGGGAATCGTAAGAGCCGCGGAATGCGGAATGCAGGAAGACATATCCCGGCGGTACGATGCCGTTCGGAAAGGGCGTCAACGGCCGCCCTTTTCCATCGCGCAAAGCGAGGTCTGAGAAGGGGACCTTCCTTCCGTCCACGCTCACGGTGTCGCCGATTTCGACATGCTGTCCTGCAACGGCGATCACTGTCTTGATCAAAGGTGCGACGCCGTCCGGGCAGGAACCAGAACGGAAATAACCTCGTGCCCTCGCTGCCCGCATCGCCGCCGTTTCCGGTGGGCAGACGAACAGGAGGTCGTCGACTGCTGCCGGTCGATGAAGCGGGATAATGCGCCACAGGCCGAGGGGCTCGCTCGGAGTCAGATTGATGCGGTAGCCGCCGGTGACGGCAATGCTAATCGTCACTACGGTAACCAATGCGACCACCGAGATGATACCTGCCGCTCGTCGTTGCTGAGCTGTCATCGACCGGAGCGTTTCAGTTCCCGCCGTCATTTGAGCGAGAGCCCTTGGCTCTTCGTATGACGCATTGTCTCAGCCTGTTTGAGAGCTTCGGTCGTTCGTTCATGAGCGCCCAGCTGCTGGACTGTCCGCATGGAGTTCCACGCGGCCTTGACCTCAGCCTTTTGTCCGGCCGTCATGCCCGATGTGACGGTCTCGAAGGTCTTACCGCTCGTGTCTTTCGCAGCCAGAGGAAGGAAGGTCCGTTCTCCGAAGCGCTCGGACACAGCCTTGGCAAAACCTTCGAGTTCGGCCTTCACCATCTTGTCGGCCAGAGCATATTCGAGGCCAGCGGACAAATCATTGCGATCGATCGCATCGCGGACGCGCTCGAGCGTTTGCTTGGCCGCTGCAGAGAGCGCCGGGATGTCGACCGAAACCTTGAGCCGGACCGCGCGCTCCTCCGTCTCATGTTTGAATTCGGCTTCGGCTCGCTCACGAAGGTAGCGCTCGAGATTTCGGACGAGCGCCGGCACATTGGCGAGCGCTTTTTCCCGGTCCTGCTTGTCGCCACGGCTCGCGAGAAGACCGGTCTTGCCCTTGAGCGCGCCAAAGCTCTCTGGCTCGCCGGCAATCCTTACCAGGGCGGACTGCGCGACCGACTGGTCCTTCAACATGCTATCGACATTGATCGCCTTGAAGGCAGCTTCCGGCTGGGAGTAGACGAACTGGAAGCGGGTCGAGACGTCCTCCCATTGCTTCTTGAGCCCGGGATCCGCGGCGAGCTTGTCTTCGACCGCCTGGTCGAGCGATTTGGGATAAGTGGTGATGCCTGATACCATGGGCTTGGCCTCCTTGATTGTGTCCGGAATGGATTGCTTGTTGCTACCGCGGACCAGTCCGAGCGTCGCACCGATGGCGGCGAGACGGGCGCCGAGATCGGCGAGCCTCGAGCTTTGCCGGGCGGCCCATTGGAGACGATCGTGCGCGATCGTGCGCGCCACGTTCATGAGGCGCAGGCCTCGCGCTTCTGCAAAGCGCAGCGCCTGGCCGTAGAAAGACGTCTTCTCGTAATCGAGCGTCGTTTCCTTGGCGTTCCGGCGTGACAGGATCGGGATGAGGCCGCCGGATTTCGCAAAGGAGCGACTGCCGTAGTAGACAGCGAGATCCTCACGATGGCGAGTCATAGCCACATAGGTGAGATGCCGGTCCAACGAGAGGGAGGCAAGCACCTTCACCTGGTCGACGGTCGCGCCCTGACTCTTGTGGATCGTCGTCGCATAGCCGTGGTCGAGATTGTTGTAGAAGCGCTGCTCGACCGTGACCTGCCGACGATGTTCGCCTTCGCCGATCTCGGCGACGATACGTCCAGGCGCGGCCTCAAGCACCTTTGCCAGCATGCCGTTCTTGACGCCAAGGCTTCCCTCGTTCTTCAGGAACACGATCTGGTCGCCGATGGCGAACCTACGGATTCCGTCCTCTGTCTTGAACGCGAATCCGTCTGCGACGACGCCACGTTCGACAAGTCTGGCACGGGCCATCTCGTTCAACATCCGCACATCGCGACGAAGGTGGGCGAGGATCAGGCTGGTCTTCGAAGGATCGTAATCGCGATCCCAATCGGCGATCAGGCTTTCGACCGCCTGTGCCTTGAGGTCCGATCCCCTCACGTGTCCATGTGCGCGATAGGCATCGACTGCTTTGCCAAGGTTACCGCGCGCCAGATCAAGTGAGGCGTCGCGCATCCACTGCTGTCGCTGACGATAGATCGTTTCGAGTTCGGCATAGCCTATGCGATCGGCGATAGCGCGGAAGGCGGCGCCGGCTTCGATCGGCTGAAGCTGTTCCGGGTCGCCGACAAGGACGAGTTTGGCGCCGGCCTTGGTTACGGCTTCGACGACGAGCGCCATCTGCCGCGACGACACCATGCCGGCTTCGTCGAGTACGAAAACACTTTTGTCGTCGAGCTGGTTGCGACCCTCGTTCCAGCGAAGCTCCCACGACGACAGCGTGCGGGAAACAATGCCCGCTTCCTTCTCCAAACCTTCGGCGGCTTTGCCAGCCAACGCTCCGCCGACCACGCGATAACCGGCGCCTTCCCACGCCTCGCGTGCCGCCTTCATCATCGTGGTCTTGCCGGCGCCGGCGCGACCGATGACGGCGGCAATGCGCGCGGCCCCAGCGACATGCTCGATCGCCATTCGCTGCTCATCCGACAGACGGGAATGGCGCGCAAAGGTCGCGTGTAGCACAGCCTCACGGACGCCATGGGAGGTGCTGCCGGAGAGCCAGATCGCGCGATTGGCCATCTCGGCTTCAAGCCGGATCATCTCGCGCGTCGTATACTTCGCGGGTTCCCGAATACCAGTCGCAAAGTTCATGCGCTCGCGTTCGAGCCGAAGCGCTTCCGGACTTTGCAGAATGCGGACCATCAGACTTTGGAACAGCGCAGCATCGTCGATATAGCGATACAGGACCTTCGCGACGTCGCGTTCGTCGAAGACGCTCTTCTCCCGCATGATCAGGTCGAGCACGATTTCAGGACGGCGCTGGATGCGGCGGGCGTTCTCGCTGCGGCGCTCGTCCTGAAGCTCGAGGCGTTCGAGTTTGGGAGGCGGGGTCGTCTCCGACTTGTGGTCAGATCTCTCGGCCTTGCGCTCGATGGCTTTGGCGCCGACACCGAGGTGAATGGTTGGCTCGAGGTCGATACCCTGCTTTTCGAAGGAACGGCCGTCGATGCGGATATCGAACCCGGCGAGCGCCAGATGTTTGTTCTGGCAGGCAAACCAGCCGTCGCGAAACGCATTGAAATCTTCAGTACTACCGGCCCACAGCTGGTAGACGATCTTGCCGGCATCATTTCGGATTGCCTTGCCATCCGGGTCGAGCACCGCGACCTTCTTCGACCCGAAACCGTCTTCGGCCAGCGGGCGCAATGTGGTCATGAGGTGGACGTGAGGATTGCCGGGGGCGTCGTGATAGACCCAGTCCGCGGCCATGCCCTGCGCGGTGATGTGGCCCACCACAAAGTCGCGCATGAGCGCGATGTTCTGCTCGGCAGTTAACTCGAGCGGCAGGGCAATGGTAACGTCCTTGGCGAGTTGCGCGTCGGATCGTTTCTCGAAGCCCTCCACCTTGTTCCAGAAGGCCTCTGATGCCCCGGCGACCGAGCGATCGGCAATCATTCTGCGCACCCATTCCGGCGCGTCGGCAGGAACCACGAACTCCTCATGCAGGAGCCCCTGCTTTCGCGTGTAATCGATCGTCCGGGCTTCCCGCTCAAACTCCATCTTGGCGCAGTGCCGGTAGGCCGCCGACAGGACGGCGCTGCGGCCAGAGCCACGGGCGACGATGCTGACGGAGAAGTGAGGGACGGCCACGGCGGAGTTCTCTCCCGGTTGTGAACGAAATCAATGGGTTCGTCGGGAGCGCCGGCCCCATCGGGCGCTCTTAGCAACACGTCGCGTCAGCGACGTATAATTGCGCCCTTGGAAGCCGCTCCTTCGGAACGGCCGGGATCATCCAAGAAAGCATCGCCCTTGGCGATTGTAGGATTCACAGTAGTGCGTTCCGCACTCCCTTCGGAAAAACTGGCTTCGAAACACAAGCTTTCTCGCCCAGGAGACGATCGGAAATGAAGAAACCATCCTCGAAAATCCGTGATGAAATCGCCAAGCTGCAGGAACAGCTCAAGCTCGCCGAGACAAGGGAAGCTGAGCGGATCGGCCGGATCGCGCTCAAGGCGGGCCTTGGCGAGATCGAAATCGACGAGGCGGATCTTCAGGCAGCGTTCGAGCAACTGACCAAGCGGTTTCGCGGAGGGCAGGGCGCTACGACCGGAGGGAAGAAGGGCGCCGGCGATAGCGGCGGCGCAGCGTCGACTGCGGCGGACGCGTCTGGCGCGGGCGCGGGCAGCGCTGGTGAGGCTTGAGCGTATGGCGAGAACGATGACATCCGACGCCCGCAAGAAGGATACGCGCGAAAAGATCGAACTCGGCGGCCTGATCGTCAAAGCCGGGCTGCGCTACGAGAATCGCGCGCTGTTACTGGGCATGCTTCTCGATGCCGCCCGCCGGACCAAGGGCGACGAGGGCGAGCGGTCCAGGCTCACGTCAATCGGCGTGGAGGCCTTCGGCAATGACGATCAATAGGATCGCGCTCGTCGTTGTGCCTCCGGTGCTGATGATCTCGGTCGTCATCGGAATGACGGGGATCGAGCAGTGGCTTGCAGGCTTCGGAAAGACCGAGGCCGCGCGATTGGCATGGGGGCGGGCGGGCATCGCATTGCCCTATGTGGCCAGCGCGGCGGCCGGAATTCTGTTCCTGTTCGCGACCGCCGGCTCGGTGAATATCAAGCAGACAGGATGGGGCGTCCTTGCCGGATGTAACGCGACGATGCTGATAGCGGCCGCGCGCGAAACAATGCGACTTGCCGCTTTCACGAAGGCGCTCAACGCCGACAAGTCGGTCTTGAGCTATCTCGATCCAGCAACGGCGATCGGAGCGGGCGCAGCGCTTATGTGCGCCTGCTTCGCACTCCGCGTGGCGCTTGTCGGCAATGCGGCGTTCGCAAGGGCCGAGCCCAAACGCATCCAGGGCAAGCGGGCCCTCCACGGCGAAGCGGATTGGATGAAGCTAGCCGAGGCCGCGGTGTTGTTTCCGGACGCTGGCGGCATCGTCATCGGCGAACGCTATCGGGCCGACAAAGACAGCGTCGGGAGCCAAGCCTTTCGAGCCGATAGCGCTGAGACGTGGGGCGCCGGCGGCAAGTCTCCGCTGCTGTGCTTCGATGGCTCGTTCGGCTCGTCGCATGGAATCGTATTTGCTGGATCCGGCGGTTTCAAAACGACGTCGGTGACAATCCCGACCGCGCTCAAATGGGGTGGCACGCTGGTCGTGCTTGACCCATCGAACGAGGTCGCACCGATGGTCTCTGCGCATCGAAGCGGGGCGGGAAGGGACGTGTTTGTCCTCGATCCGAAGAAGCCGGAAATCGGCTTTAATGCTCTTGATTGGGTCGGAAGTTTCGGCGGAACCAAGGAAGAGGACATCGCCTCGGTCGCCTCATGGATCATGAGCGACACCGGCGGCGCGCGCGGTGTCCGTGACGACTTCTTTCGCGCCTCAGCGCTGCAGCTTCTCACAGCGCTGATTGCCGATGTCTGCTTGTCCGGTCACACGGAAGAGAAGGACCAGACGCTTCGGCAGGTGCGCATGAATCTTTCGGAGCCAGAGCCGACATTGCGCAAGCGACTGCAGGACGTCTACGACAATTCCGGCTCGGATTTCGTGAAGGAGAATGTCGCAGCCTTCGTCAACATGACGCCCGAAACCTTCTCGGGTGTTTATGCCAATGCCGTCAAGGAAACACACTGGCTGTCCTATCCGAACTATGCCGCCCTCGTTTCGGGAAAGAAGTTCTCGACCGGCGATATCGCTGCGGGAAACACCGACGTCTTCATCAATATCGATCTCAAGACCTTGGAGACCCACTCCGGTCTTGCGCGGGTCATCATCGGCTCATTTCTGAATGCGATCTACAATCACGACGGACAGATCAAGGGTCGCGCGCTGTTTCTCCTCGATGAGGTCGCTCGTCTCGGTTACATGAGGATCATCGAAACTGCGCGTGACGCCGGACGCAAATACGGCATCACGCTGACGATGATCTACCAGTCGATCGGTCAGATGCGCGAGACTTATGGCGGTCGCGACGCTGCAAGCAAATGGTTCGAGAGTGCCAGCTGGATTTCGTTTGCCGCGATCAACGATCCCGAGACCGCCGATTATATCTCCGGACGCTGCGGCATGACTACCGTCGAAATAGATCAGATCAGCCGCAGTTTCCAGGCGCGCGGATCCTCGCGCACGCGATCAAAGCAACTGGCGTCGAGACCGCTGATCCAGCCGCACGAAGTGCTGCGCATGCGCGCCGACGAGCAGATCGTCTTTACGGCCGGCAACGCGCCATTGCGATGCGGCCGCGCCATCTGGTTCCGCCGCGCTGACATGAAATCCTGCGTCGGAGAGAACCGCTTCCAGAAGAGCGTCACCACCGCAGACGTCTCTCTGCAGACTGTCAATCGAACTGATAAATAGCCGGAGGCAGCGATGCGATATTGGGAAGCCTGCGAGGCGAATGTGACAGCAGACGAAGCGATTGCAGAATGCGCTCGACACCGTATCCGTGCCGTGGTGCGACCCACTGATCGGGCTCTCGTCGATGACGAGAGCGGCGATGTGATCGCACACTCCGATGATCAAGGCGAATATTACGGTGGCGACGTGATCGGTTACCTCGGGTACTGATCGATGATCCTGGCCAGGATCATCTGCGGGAGGATCGTGACCCGAATGGGCGAAGACGGCTTGCTGGCTTCGTTCGCATTGCGAATAGAGCCGTACGCCGCAGGCGGACCGCCCAAAGCAACCGTCTGCATGGTTCAACAATATGAATCGATGACCCGCAACCGATTCAAAACACTCGTTGGACGCCCTGGCTTCTGCACGCGATTATGTCGCCATGATCACCCAGCGCTACCAGCTTTATATCGAGCGGACCGACCGCGCCAGAAACATGGCTCGCTTCTATGCGCTATCCATCGAACCGAATCTTTTTGGTGAAGCATGCCTGACGCGCCGCTGGGGACGGATCGGGACGGCAGGGCAAGGTCTGATCCACCATTTCAAGCTGGAAAAGGATGCCGTGGTTCTCTTCCTGGAGCTGCTTCGGCAAAAGCGAGGTCGCGGATATCGAACGGTCGTGCGAAACAGGCGACTGGATGGCTAAGCCCCCGCTCAGAATGTGAAATTGAGGAAGCATATTGATCAAACCCGACAAGAAAGCCACTTGGCAGAAGCCTCGTGTGTTACTCTCGCTCGCCGTTACAACCGTCACGATCATGACGATTTTCGCCATGCCAAACACAGCTGTCTCTGCCGAGCGCGTCGTGCTTCCGAGCGCTATCCGGAAATGTGAGACAGTCAAGCGGATCACATGCGTCGTCGACGGCGATACGCTTTGGCTGCGCGGTGACAAAATCCGCGTTGCCGATATCGACACGCCGGAAATTAGCGAGCCGAAATGCGCCTCGGAACTGAGGCGCGGCAACAAAGCCACCGAGCGGTTTGTCACGCTGATCAACCAAGGACCGTTTGAGCTTCACGCGTGGCCGGGAAGGGATACCGACCGATACGAGCGCAAGCTTCGCGTCCTTGTCAGAGACGGCCGCAGCCTCAGCGATATTCTCGTCTCGGAGGGTCTGGCACGAACCTGGGCCGGCCGGCGCGAGCCATGGTGCGGTCGATGATTGAAGCCGGCCCGCCGGAGCGGGCCGGGACGGCGTTATCGCCGTCGGTTCCAATCGGTCTGGAGGTTGACCTCGATGTCGACGAAGAACGGGATCTTGATCGCGATCTTCAAGCCGAGTTTGCCCTTGCGGAAGAAGTGGCAGACCACCTTGGAGAGGGAGCGAAGCCGGCGGCCGGTTGCTTTGAGGAATTTGGCAAGCTGTTGCATTTGGTTTCTCCTGTCGATTGCGTTTCGTCGCGGGGATGAAATGCGGATCGGGAAGGAGTGCTGCACCGGGACGGCCGAAGCGTCAGCGGAGGACCTGATGCCGGCTGAATTTTGATAGCGCGAGGAGCCGCAGGCGGGGAAAATTCTGCCGGCATCTGGTTGCGGCAGGACGAACGATCCGCATCATTCCCAATGTCGATGAAATGGGATCGACTGGAGAATTGCGGCAGCTCGACTTCGAAGACCACGGACGATGGAAGCCGCCTCAGAAAGGCGGTTCGCTTTCTGCAAGACCGTCCAGCTCGGCCGCGGCGACAATCAGCTCTGCCTGAGCGAGTTCAAGCTCGGCCTGGATCTGACGGCGCTCCGCACCGTTTTCAGCGTTACGCAGCTCAGCCCGCAGTTGTTCGATGTAGTTTGCGATTTCGTAGATCATCTTCGTCTCCTGACGCTTGTGAAAGATGACCGGCGGGGCTGAGAGGCGATGGTCGGGTCAAGGATCGCGAACGCGACCGGCGAAGGCGGGGAGTGGGGGAGCCGATTTGCGGAGGCTGCCCTTCAGGGCGGGTGGAGCAAATTGGGGGAACCGCTCATCCTCTGACGCGGGCAGTGCCGATTGGTACCATCCCGCATTCTGAGTAGCTTCCTCACCTATCCGTATGGCACCAAAAAAGCAGGGCCGGCTCGATGCCGGCTCCTGCTTTGATCTCCCGGCAGGGAAGGAGGCCCCGCCGGTGGCGGGGCCTCTTGGATCCTTAGTCCCTGACCTGGCGGGACCAGATGAGCTGAAGGCCATCCTCTCCTTCGACCTCAGCGAGCGTTGCGTAGATCGGGGCCGGGAAGCTCGGATCGTCGAGCTTGACCGAGAGGTAGTCGCGACCCTGCTCGGATGTCTTCTGCCAGGCAGCTCCGAGTTCAACGTTTCCAGCGTAGATCCGGAACTGCGGACCTTTGTCGGAGGGGTTCTCGACCCGGGCGATGCGTGCCTTGACGTTGAGGGCGAGAGTGCGAATGGAGCCGGTGAAGCCGTTTTCGGTGGAGGTGAAAGTGCCGATGGTTGCCATTGTCATGTTCCTTTTCTTAAGTTCGGGCCGCGCCCATCGCGGTCTCGATGGCTGTCGAACAGACCGGTGACGATCGGACCGCACCCGATAGGGCCGGAATGAAATGGAGGGCGGCAAGTCGCAGATTTGTTAGTGGGAGAGGAGGATCCCCTAAAGGGTCCGGGGTAAGAAATCTGCGAATTGTCGTTGCGGGAAGACGATCGAGGCGCAGCCGTTCTCCGGTCAGACATGCCTCATCGAGCCCGCAGATGGGTTGCCGGAAACTCTGACGGGTAGGAATATGGCAATGGCGGTCGCCGCATATGCCTCGGGCACGAATGGCGTCCTGCGTAATGTCCCACCCGCACCGGTCGTCGCTGAATGCCTCAGTTAGGAAAACGAGCCCCTCGTGGAAATTGGTCAGCTTTTCCACCGCGCCCCCTGCGATTTCGTTGCACTCGCGAATCGCAGCCTGGACGATAAATGCGACAGCCGACCAAGCCGTTCATCGTCGAACGCAAGCCATCCCGCAAACCGAAACTCGACGCTGCCAAACCGTCGATCTGGGGAAGGCTGGATGCTGACATTGCACTGGTCTTAGCGACCAGCGTGAAAAGGATCAGGCGGCCGCCACCGGTGGTGACGACCGCGCTTAAGAGTCAGGCCGCAGCCCTCATCTCCGTTTCCGGCTGCAGTGAATGCAGAAAGCTCACGGCCCGTTGCGCATGGGCTGCTGCCTGGAAGATCGCCCGCTTGTCGTTGGCCAGCACCGTAAGCCACGACTGCAGATAAGAAGCGTGGTCAGGACGTGGCTCGAGCTCTGGCGCGATACCGAGATCAGCGCAGAGGAAGCAACTGCCGAGTTCGGCAATGAGTTCTTCCCGCGCCCGCTCCGTTCGGTCCTTCGCATAGCGCGACAGGTCACGCCCCACGCGATGTTCCGCCGCTGTCCAGTGGGTTGCCTCATGACTGAGGACGGCCGCGTATCCGGCAGCGTCGCGAAACGCCTCGAAGGGCGGCATCTGGATGTAGTCCATGATCGGCGAATAGTAGGCCTGATTGCCGCCGTGCCTGATGACTGCGCCGGTATTGCGGAAGAAGCGATCGGCGCTCTTGATCCGCGCGATCGGGTCAACTGCCTTCGCCGAAGGCGCGTAATAGCTGTCGGGCAACCCGTCGATCTGCTCAACGTTGAACACCGAATAGGCCTTCAGGAACGGAATCTCCCGGTCGACTTCGTTGCCGTTCCCGTCCGCTTCGGACTTGGTGAAGCGGCTGGCGAAGACGACGGTCGAACCGGTCTCGCCCTTGCGCACGGCCCCGCCCAGTTCGAGGGACTGCTTGAAGGTCATCCACATCGACGAGGCGAAGCCACGCGATATCTGCTCCGACCATAGAAGGAGCACGTTCATGCCCGAATAAGGAAGACCGTTGTGGCGCACCGGCCGGGTAATGCGACCATTGGTGTTGGCGGCGCTCCATGGCTTCATCCAGGGACGCACGCCCTGTTCGAGATCCTCGACGATCCGATCGGTGATCCGCGCATAGATGTCGACGCGGTTGGTGTCCGTTTTCCTGCTCATGACTTCTTTCTCCATTCTGAGGACAGCGCCTATCGCGGTCCGTCACGGAGGTCCGAAGTCAGGGGCTGAAGGTGTGGTCATGCACCGGAACGGCCGCAACAGCGTGGAGGACGGCAAAGCCGTTGTATGGGCACCCGGCTCCTGCAGGACCGCCGAGCGGGACGGGCGGCGATAGGCGCGTCTCCAGTTTTGCTTTTCGACATGAGAAGAGGCCGATGCTCTAGGCACCGGCCTCGGATCAGGAAAAGAAGGCGGGGGCGTCCCCGCCAAATGTGTCATCCCAATGCGGCCATCTGAACTTCCGCCGCCTTGCGGTCCAGTGACGCGCCCGGATGTTCGACCGGCCGGTCGAAGGGTTTCCAGGTCTCGCCGACGACCTGTTCGTAGGCGGCAACCGCGCCCTCTGCGGCCATGCGCAACGCATGGGACTGGATGCCCATGTCAGCCGCGAATTCCCGCTTGCGCTGGGCGGCACTGTCATAACCAACCGGACCGTCGAGATCCTCGTCGCGAGCATCATTCGATGCCTTGGCCGTTGCGTCGCGGGCCTCGGTGACGGCGCGGGAGTAAAACTGTCCGGCGCCATGTGCCGATCCGACGAAGGCCCCGACGATACGCTGCAGATGGATCTGCATGGCCCTCTCGCCGAGCCCTTCGGAGAGGCTGTCGGCGGTCTCGACAATCAGCCGCTCGTGCAGGCTGCGGATGCCATCGCTGTCGACGACTGCTGTGCCGAAGCTTTCGGCGATCTTGAGTGCCTGGGCGGTGTCTGGGCAGGAGAGGCGGACCATTTCGAGGGTTGCTCCCTTGCGGAGTTGCGTGCTCCGAGCGTTGGAGCGGTTATGAGTTGCGGGCTTGGCCATGTCTGTTCCTTCCTTGGCTGCCGAAGTGGTTCCGGCCCGTGCCGGTCTGCCCTTCGATGCGGACGACCAGAACCGGCAAAGGACGGTCGGCTTCAGAGGTCCGATCCGGCTGAGCCAGCAGGGCAGGTTTGTGGGCCAGCAGGTTTTAACCTGAGCAGACCGCGAGCTTGCCCTCGCGCAGTGAGGCTGGATCGGCCGCCACGCGGCGCGATAGCGGCCTTGAAACGACCGGCCGCCGGTTCAGACCGCAACGAAAAGAAGGGCAGTCCGGAGGGGTCCGATGCCAATCCGCGCCACGAGACGGGACCATGGCCAAGCCAGCCATGCCGACGGCACCGAAGCCAGACAAGCCCAGCTCCAGCACCCTCTTCGCGGGTCTGCCTGTGTCGTCGGATGATGTACAGGTCGCTTGTCACGAGGCTGCAGTTCACTGATGACCTGCTCTTACACCGCGAGCCTGCAGGCGATGATCTCGAGTTCGATCCACCGCACGAAGTTGAGGCGGCCGAAAAGCTCCTATTGATAAGTACGAGGACCGGATCTTCGACGCGGCTGGCCCCGGGCCGTCACCGTTGTCGCCTGCCTTCCCGCGCGCGCCATAATCTGCCGGGTCAGACATCCCCGATGCCGCTGGGTTTCTCGCCGGACGCCGATTGCTTTCGCCAGCGGTTTCGAAGCGCGGATATCGAACATGTCAAATCCCAGGCTTCGGCAGCCGATAAAGTAGGACAGCCCGTCGTTTTCCGCGTGGTGCGGTGGTGAACGCCACCCCCGAAAACCGGGGGTGGGTGCTACCATGTTCGACCAGCAGGCGGCGGTCATGCTGCAGCCCTCTGATCGACGTCGTCGTGCTCTTCGTCGTCAGACAGATCAGAATCCTGCGGATCATCGTGATCCCCAGCCTCATCGATAGGCGCGTCCCGGTTCGCATCGGGTTGGTCAGCTTGACCACGGTCGTCGTGTGGGGCTGCGTCCCTAGCATCCGTGATGGAGCTCGCCTGGATCCAATCGACCAACTCTTCGGCTGGTGGTGCAAAGCGGGCAGACGGATGGACAAAGTGCTCGTCTGCGAAATGCTCGACGAGCGCTGCGCGGGTCTCGCGAACCTTCTGCCGCGGCTGCATGGAAGCTTCGGCGCACGATGCCTCCAACGCCTGGCGAGAAAGGCACGAGAGGAACTCCTCCGAACCCATGTTCGGCAAGTATTCGTCGGCGCCGATCGCCTCGCCTGCGATGCGCGAAACCATGCCGCTGTTCGACATGCCGCGGCGGCACGACAGCACATCGATCAGCACCGAACGAACGGCGACCCGAAGCGTGTCCTGATCGAAGGCAAGCTTGCCGTGCTCGTCGAACAGGGCGACGGCGTGGCGCGAGAAGCGCTTGCCGCCGTAGAAGGCCCCATCTGCACCGGAGTCGACGCGGACGTTCTGCCCGGCAAAGGCTAGCACCAGGAGCACCATCAACATGTCGTCTTCGATCGGCGCGCGGCCGAGCGCATCATGGAGCGCATCGGTGCGAAAATCCCCGATCATGTCATGGCCCTTCTGGGTGACATCGGGGCGAACCTTCGGCGAGGCTATCGCATCGTCGTCATCGTTGCTCGCGGCGGATTCGCCTGCTCCAGCGCCCTTCGGCATTGCCGCCTCGGGCATGCGGTAATGCACCGTCTGCACCTTGCCATCGCGATCGAGATAGAGCGCCGTATGGTCTGACCTGGAGGGCTTGCCGTAGACCTGAGACGCTTTCTTCGGCAGTTCCGGCTGGCCCCAGCCGTTGACCTCGACGATGGCGCCACGCTTCGGCAGGTTGGCGGTCATCCACTCATGCTGGGCGCCGAGAAAGCCCTCGACATTGGTAGTGTAGCGACCGTCCTGGTCGGCCGGCGCGAAGAGGTCTTCGACCCACTCGACACCATAGGCCTGCGCCAGATCGTCATCAAAGCTCGCATCACGGGCATACATGCGCTTTTTGGTCAGCGCATTGGCGATCTGCCACCACGGAGCGGTGTCGCCCTTCTTCGGCTTATGCGCCTTCCAGACCTCCTTCTGGTCAACCTGACCGGCGGCGGCAATGATCCGCAAGTGCTGCTCTGACGGCATGTCGCCCAGCGCCATCTGTTCGAGCATGGCCGGCAGGACGTTGGCGAGCAGTCGCAGCTTGCGGATCTGGCGGACGGGGAGAGCAAGAGCGACGGCAATCGCTTCCTCCGTCCAGCCGAGCGCCACAAGTCGTTCGACGCCTCGCCACTGATCAACGGGATTGAGGGCTTCCCGAACCGAGTTTTCCACCATCGAGCGCATGGCGCCATTATCATTGGCGGCATCGACGACCAGGATTTCGATTTCTTCCAGGCCGGCGGCGATGGCCAGTCGCACGCGGCGATGTCCGGCATCGATGATATAGCTATTACCGCCATCGGTTTCGGGGGCAACAACCGGCGGCTGGACGATGCCGACGGCCTTGATCGTCGCCAACATCAACGCATCGGCCTGCGGCGACGACTTCGACTGACGCATCCGGTCAAGGTTTTCCTTCAGTGCTCGCGGGTCAACCTTCATGATCTGCATGATGTCTTTCCTTTCGGGAGAGTTCCGGACCGGCGCCTTGCCAGCCCTTCCTGTCTTCATCTTTTCTCGAAGACACCTCCCGGACCGCCGAGCGGCCGGACTGCCGCAACAGCGGCCGAGCATCCCTGCTGCGCAGGACAAGCGGGGCTGCCAGCCCTGCGAAGGACAAACGGCCGGGATCGCGCAGGCGGCGGTTGAGCGACAGCGTCGGCAGGAGGACCGGTCTGCGACGGGTTCACCCTTCCTGCTTTTCTTTCTCGATCATTATTTACCAATTCGAGCCGAGGCGCGAAGATAAGAGGCTGCTGGCAGCAGCCGTACCTCGAGGATGGCTTAGGCTCGACGCCCAAGAAGGGCTAGCGCGTCAGCCATCATACGCTTCAAGATGACTTTCCTGTTTGCCGGTACGGCGGAAGCACCTTCAGGAATAGCAATGGCAGAAGGCGATGGGTTCACGGTTTCGGAGGGCGAGACCGGGAGCGGCTGTTCGACCCTTGCAGCGACCACGACGTGCGTGATCGTTGTCTCATCCGATTTAACCGCGACAGTGACCTGTCCGCCGGAGCGGAGACGGTCGACGCCGGTTTGAGCGGCCTCCTGCTCATCTTGAGCTTCGACCAGTGATGTCTGCGTCACGAGAAAGAATGGCATTTGTTTCCACGGAGTGTTTTGTGCAGGTCTCCTCTGCAATGCGGTTGCGGTCAAGGTGCCGCGCCCAGTTCACAGTCACCGCCGGTACAAAAAAGGCGCTCGACCCGTGAGGGGAGCGCCTTCTTCTGTATCCCGGGACAATGTCAAACGCCGCCGCGATTGCAGCGAGCAGGACATCGTCTCATCAGGAAGTGATGCCCAGATATTATCGGCGAAGAGCAATTTCAAGTCGAGATCTGGGATCAGGCCTGTTTGATTGAGCTAGACGTGCGTTCGGCGCTTAAAAGCCGATCGGTAAAGTAGCGCGATGGCGTGGTCCCAAGCGCCTTCCTGAACATGACGATGAAGGCCGTCGTGGATTCGTACCCTAGGTCGCCTGCTACCCGTTGGACTGTCGCACCGCCGGCCAATTCCCGTAGCGCGATGACGAGATGAAGCTGACGCCGCCAACGGCCGAAACTTAATCCTGTTTCCTGGACCATAAGCCTCTTCAACGATCGCTCACTGACGGCGATGTGCTCAGCCCATTGGCCGAGGGTTCGGCGGTCGCTCGGGTCTGCCAAAAGGGCCGCCGCAATCAAGGCGATCTTTGGATGGTCAGATACGGGCAGCTCCAGCCTCTCCCGCGGCATCAGCGCGAGCTCATCAAGCATGACCCGCATTAGGCGATCGACATGCGCGTCGCGCGCACCGCTTTCTGACAGGTCCGCCACTCGGTGGATCATCTCCCGAAGCATTGGCGATACCGAAAGAGTGCAGCATTCAGCGGGAAGCGCGGACGCGCCGGGCTCGACAAACAGGTATGTTAGACGAGCATTGGGTGTGACCTTATTGCTGTGAGGAACGCCGCCGGGTACCCAAACTCCGCAGTCGGGTGGAACGACCCACATCCCACTTTCCGCAGTGCAGGTCACCGCGCCATGGAGCGCCAGGATCAGTTGACCTTGCGGGTGCTGGTGCTGCACCCCCTCGGCTTCATAGTCGGCGAAGTCCATTCTCATGGCCATCGCCGGCCCATTTGAGAGGCTGAGATCGCAAGCGGTGCTGCAGGGAGGTCGCTTATTCGAGGATTGGCCCGTTTTCGAGATCATATGGCATTATCTCCAATTATGGGCTGCGACGCAATGCTTTAGGATCCTAGTTAAACAACACTAGGAGACGAACAATGCGTATTGCGGTGGTCGGCGCGACCGGCAGGATCGGGGTTAAACTGACCGAAAAACTCCTGGCGAAGGGCCATTCCGTCAAAGCTCTTTCAAGAGGGGGGCCTGCCCTAGACACCCTTGTCGCGAAGGGAGCGGAACCGTTCCTTGGCAGTTTCGACACAGGTGATGGCAAGCTTGGCAGGTTTTTCGAAGACGCCGACGCTGCGTTTCTGATGGTCAAAACCCTTTGGGCGGCGAAGGACTTTCGGGGACACTACCCTGCGGTAGCGCTTCGGTTCTTCGACGCACTTCGGGATTCGCCGGTGAAATTCGCCGTGAGCCTGACCGCAATGGGGTCCGAACTCTGTGGAAACACCGGCCATTTTCAGGGGTTTCACATCCTGGATCAGATCCTCAACCGGTTACGCGACATCAATCTGGTGCACTTGCAGGGTGGCTGGTTTATGGAGGACCTGTCCAGGTGGAGCGACGCGATCGCGCAGCACGATCGGATCGGCTTTACGCTTGCCCCGGATCTCAAAGCGCCTTGGGTTTCCGTTCAGGACATCGCGGATTTCGCGGCGAAGGAGTTCGAAATGCCGACCGATCAGCACCGGTCGGTAAGGCAACTGGGAATCGACTACACGATGACCGAGATCGCCGCGCTGATAGGCCGGGAACTCGGTAGAGAGGTGGATTATCGCTTCATCAATCCGAAGGATCGCGAGGTCGAAACCGTATTCCGGGAAAAATTCGGAACGCTCGATCGATGGGTCTATGACAAGAACACCGCGGCGGCTCTTAACGATGGCCGTGTCAAGTTCCGCCATGATCGTCCGGTCCTCCCTACGACCATGGAAGACTTCATCAAAGACACTCTTAAGCCGCTGGTCGAGAACGCGCGGACGGAGAGCCTCAAACCGGAGACCTTCCTGACGTGGAGCTCGCAAAGATAATGCCGCGCTAGATCTCGGCGGAGAACAAAAAAATGGGCCTGCGGAAAACCGCGGCCCATGAAGTATGGAGATCTAAAACCTCCAGAGGGGAACAGCTGCTGCGACGGAACTGTGAGGTGACCGCCATATGCATCAGCTGAAGGCGTTATGCCTGCATTTTGACCAACAGGAAAACATTTATTGTGCAACCCAGCTATGCAGCTGCCGCGACGGTCTCGTTGTCTCCCGACAGTTGAGCCTCGATTGCCCGCAAATTCAGCCGCTTTTCCTTCAGGTCGTCTTCGAACGCGAAAGCGCCTCCGTCTCGGGAACGGTAGGAAACCAATCGCCGCTCGGCGTCTTCAAGCCGCCGGCGATACTGGTGCTGTTCCTCGTCAAAGCCACTGAGTGCGTGCTCCAGCCGCGAGATGGCACCGAGCGGCGTGACCGTGATCGCCAAATCGATCTCGTAGTCTGCGCCGGTGCGCTGAAGCAGCGTGTCGTACCGATAGCCGTCGCCCTTGCCGAAGCGCTCCCCCTCATAAACGAGATCGAAGCCGCCGATCGTTGCCAGATGCAACTCCCCTTCCTGTTGAAGCTGGAGCAGGGTGAGGATTTCCTTCATCAACGCCCGGCCGGCCTCCTTGCGCTCGGCATATTCCTGGCCGAGTACCACCATCGTAAAGGCATCGCAGCCGCCCGGCCGTAGCCGCGCGATGTCTTGGCCGACCTCGCCGATGCGCCGGGTCGAGACCTCGATTTCTCGCTCGGCGTCCCTCATCTGGCGACGGACCGCATATTGGTCGTCCTCATGCGCCGCCCGCAGCCGTTCAAGCCTGGCAATGTCCGCCTCGAGCCCTGCCTTCTGCATCAGGCGCTCGTCGCCGGACGCGATGGCCTTGGCCATGGCGAACTGATTGGCGGCGCCCTGACCGATGTCTTCGAGCCGACGGATCGATGTGTCGCCGGATAGGGCCGCAGCGATGAACCGGGCCTTGCGTTCGTTGTTCTGCCACATCGAGGCGTCGAGCGAACCCTCTGTGGCATAGGCGAAGATATCCACTTCCTCATGCTGGTTGCCCTGGCGGACGATCCGTCCTTCTCGCTGCTCGATCTGAGACGGCAACCAAGGGACGTCGAGATGATGGAGCGCCTTAAGACGAAGCTGGGCGTTAACGCCGGTGCCCATCGTCTCCGACGAACCGATCAGGAAACGGACCTTGCCAGCGCGGACGTCCCCGAACAGCCGCTGCTTGGCTTCGGTCTTCTTGTAGTCCTGCATGAATGCGATCTGCGATGCCGGCACGCCGAGCCGGATCAGTTCGTCTCGAATGAAGCGATAAGCTGAGAAGCCGCGGGACTTTTCGACATTAAGGGTGCCGAGATCGGAAAAGATCATCTGCGCCGCCCCCGGAAGATCGAAGTCCTTGCCATCGGGGCGTCGGTAGACGCCATCGCCCGTTTCCTTCCAGATCCGACAGGCGTTTCGGACGAGAAGATTGAGCTTGTTTCCCTCCTCGTTGTCGGCATCGGGGATGACGAAGCGCAGGTCGATCGCCGCATGGCGTCCATCAGTGATGACGGACAGCAGGATATCGTCACCCGGCTTGACCGGTCCCTCACGCTGCTCGATCGCCTTGATGCGCGCGTCGAGCATCTGCTGATAGGTCTTGAACAGCGCCGTCGGCTTGGCCGTCAGGATCTGCCGGCGCCCGGTGGAGATGTTTGGGACTTTTACATACTGCCTGAGATCCTCCGGCATGACGACATCAGCGAAGGACCGGAACATGGCGATCAGCTCTGGCACATTGACGAAGGAGGCGAAGCGGCTCACGGGCTTGTATTTGCCGGATGGCTGGATTTCGAGCTCGGTCGTCGTGTCGCCGAAGCAGGAGGCCCAGGCATCGAACTCATGCAGCCCGCGTTCAGCGAGTGCTGCATGGCCGAGCAGGCGCTGGATCGAGAACATCTCGCCGAGCGTGTTGGTAATCGGCGTGCCCGACGCCAGCACCAGCGCGCGGCCGGGATTCCTCGTCTCGATATAGCGGGATTTGACGTAGAGATCCCATGCCCGCTGCGAGCCGTTCGGGTCGATGCCCTTCAGCGTCGACATATTGGTGGCGAAGGAGAGTTTGCGGAATTCCTGCGCCTCGTCGACGATGATCTGGTCGATGCCGATTTCGGAGATGGTGAGAATATCATCCTTGCGGGTGGCGAGACCTTCGAGCCGCTCCTGCAGTCCTTCCTTCAACCGCTCGAGCCGCTTGCGCGAAACGCGGTCCTCGCTATCGGCCTTGGCCATCAGGTCTTCGTAGAGCTGCAGCTCGTCCTGGATCATTTCCTGCTCAAAGGCAGGCGGCACGGCGATGAACCGGAACGCCGAGTGCGTGATGATGATCGCATCCCAGGTGGCGGTGGCAGCCCGCGATAGGAAGCGGGCCCGCTTGTCCTTGGTGAAGTTGGTCTCGTCAGCGACGAGAATACGAGCATTGGGATAGAGCGCCAGGAACTCGCGGGCAGCCTGCGCCAAGCAATGGCCGGGCACGACCAGCATGGCCTTGGCGATCAGTCCAAGCCGGCGCTGCTCCATGATGGCCGCCGCCATCGTCATCGTCTTGCCCGCGCCGACGGCATGGGCAAGATAGGTCGAGCCATCGGCAATGATCCGCCAGATGCCGCGTTTCTGATGCCCATAAAGAACAAAGGCGCCAGAGGCGCCGGGAAGTTTCAGGTGGGAGCCGTCGAATTTCCGCGGCGCGATGTTGTTGAAACGGTCATTGTAGTCGCGGGCCAGCCGGTCGGTTCGATCTGGATCGGTCCAGACCCAGTCCTGGAATGCCTGCTTGATCCTTTGGAGCTTGTCGCGCGCGGCTTCGGTGTCGACGACGTTGAGAACCCTGCGCTCGCCATCGGCATCTTTGAAGGTGTCGAAGATCTGGGGAGCCCGGCTGTTCAGGGCATCGGCCAACAGGTCTCCGGCATGGCGGCGGCTCGTTCCCCATTCCGACGTGCCGGCGGCGCTGTATCCAAGCTGCCGAGCCTCCACCGTCCAGGATCCGAGTTCCGGCATATGGTGGATGCGGATGTCGGCTTGCATCTTCTCTTTGACGAAGGCAACGACATCGGCGGCCGGTATCCATGGTGCTCCGAGCCGGGCGGTAATGTCGGAGGGGCGAAGATCGGCCGGTTGAACAACTTGCAGAGCAAGCATGTTGCTCTCATAGGACGGATCAAGCTCGGCTGCGGCCTGCGCGGCGGCGAGCTTGGTACGGACTGCGCCTGAAAGATAAGCATCGGCTGTCTGCCAGGATCCGTCAGCTGGGTCGCGGAACACCTCGTCGCCTAGATCAGCAATCACTGTGGACACGTCGAGATGCAGCAGTTCGGCGATATGATCGAGGTCGACATGGCCGCGTTCGTTGAGCACGACCGCCAACGCATCAGCCGCGTTGGTGATGAGAGGCGGCATCGGCGGAGCGATCACACGGGTAGCGAATATCGGACCCGGCTTCGCCGTGTCGGTCTCGAGATTGTAGTCCTCGATCGAGGCGACCAGCCAGCAATCCGGATCGTCTAAGAAGGGTTGCAGGTTCGGTCGGCGATGCGTTTCCCGCACCTCAGCCGTCTCCGCGTCCTCCTGGATCGAAACAGTCGTATGGTTGATCGGCCCGAAATCGCGCACAAAACTCGACCAGGCGATGCGCATCCGGACCTGAGCATCGCGCCAAGGTCGATCGGACTCCTGGCATCGCAATACCTCGCGCACAGCGTCGCGGATTGGGATCAGCTTGGTGACGATCCGCACGTGCTTTTCCGACAGGCCATCACCTGTGCGACCTTTTCGCATGGTAATCGCCACCGGCGCACCGTCGATCATCTGCATGAGACCGTGGGCCTTGTCGATGAAGAAGCTTCCCTCCCGTATCCTGGTCGTGTTCGGTTTGAGACCGACGAAATCGCCAAGTTCTGCCTCATGCTCGATGTCAATCGGCGTCGGCTCGCCGTCATATTGGCCTGCGGGAAGCCGGGCGATGGCGGCGCCGAGCGCGGCCTCGAAATCCTGATCGGATGAAGCGATGCATGTATAGGTTTCGCCGAACGGGCCGGACGTTGTCGAATGGCTGCCCAGCACAAACTCGGGATGGCGCGCAAGCCAGCGATTGATGCGGATCGGTTCGGCGTCGGGGCTGGGAGGGCGAACCTCCTCCAGTTCCAACCACGAGAGATCGCCGGCCTCTTCGCCAACCTTGCGTTTACGGAAGAAGACAATGTCCACGACGACATCCGTGCCGGCGTCGTGGCGAAAACTGCCTTCGGGCAAACGGATGGCGCCGATCAGGTCGGCCGACTTGGCGATATGCTCGCGCGCCGTGCCGTCCACTTTGTCGAGCGCCCCATGCGTCGTGACGAAGGCAGCAAGCCCGCCGGGTTTGAGGAGATCGATCGACCGGGCGATGAAATAGTCATGCAGGCGAAGTCCAAGTCTCCGATAGGCGCGGTCGGAACGGACGGTCCGATCGGAGAAGGGGGGATTACCGATCGCCAGATCGAAGATCGGTGAGAGCTCGGTGCGCGCGAAATCGCCGTTGATGATCCTGGCCTTCGGCTGCAGCAAGCGAACGATACGTGCCGTGACCGGGTCGAGTTCGATGCCGGTGAAGAAACTCTCTCCCCGCAATTCCTGTGGCGTCAGCGCCGGGAACAGGCCGGTCCCGATACCTGGCTCGATCACGCGGCCGCCGCGCCAGCCGAGACGCAGCAATCCTGCCCAAATCGCGCGGATGATCCCTTCAGGCGTGAAGTGCGCATATTGAGTGCAGCGCGCGAGCGACGCGTAGTCGGCCTGCGAGACGGCGCTTTCCAGTGAAGCCGCGATCTCGTCCCAACCCTTTCGGAACGCGGTTTCGCCGGGGCGGCGGAACATCGCGTTCGCCAACTCACTGGCGCCAAAGCCGGTGAAGCGGATCAGTTGCGTCTGTTCTTTCTGTGTGGCGGGCCGATCCCGTTGTTCTATCGCCTGAGCAATCAGGATGGCTGCGATATTGGCGCGAGCGCGATCCCGCCAGGACGCGGCAAGGCCTCGGTCGTCATTGAGGTGGAAGTTGGAACGCTGACCCTGCGGGCGGGGGTGTGAACTGGTCGGTGCCACCTTGGCAGGGGCGGGCGCTGGTGGCGTCGGATCCGGCTCGTCATCGTTTGCCGCATCAGGTGCGGGGCCTCCGAAGCCTGTGATGCCAAGATCGAGCGTGGTGGAGAGCGCGTTGTTGCCGAACATGTCGAGTGAAAAGGGATCGCTGCTCATATGATGAAACTCCTGGTGAGGGTGCAACATTCCGCTCTGCCAGCGGGGGCAGGTCGAAGTGCGCAGAGGATGGGAATGCGGCTGGGCCGATTGTCGGCGAGTTCGGCCGCTCATCGCGACCGGTTGTGACGGCTGTCGCTCCGCTCAAGCGGCGATGGAGACGGGGAGGTGCCTTAAATGCACAGGAAGCTTGGCGGAGATTTCGTCGTCCGTCAGATCGTCGAGCAGTTTCAGGAACGTGCCCTCCTTGCCGCCGTAGAGGACAACAGTGCGATGCCCACGGTTGCTTTGGGGCCATCGATCGCCCGCATAGCCGCGATAGTCGTCAGCCGTGATGCTCCAGATATGCTCCAGTCGCTCTCCCCGGGACATTGACCCAACCGGTCGACTTTCCCGCTCAACGATTGCCACGCGCATATGCTCGACGGCGGAGTGGTCGGACAGGTCGCAATAGCCGTGGAAGTGGCGGATGACCCCATCGATACGCGAGGTGAAGAACACGGACGTCACAGAGTCGGTCAGGAACTCACGCATGGCGAACATTGATCCGCGGATCCAAAGTGGCGGGAGGATCTCGAACATATAATCGTGCTCGGCCTCAGCGATCTCGAACCATTCCCCGGCATAGAGATGTGAAGGATCGCCGTCCCAAGGGTCCGGTCGCTGGCCATGACGGTCGAACATGCGGAACATTTGCTGGCGTGTTGCCACACCCTGGAAAACCTTGCGGATTGTGGGAGAGGGGTTCATTTGCGGCTCCTTGAGATATGTCCAGACCGAAGAGAACACCGTCGTCACGACCATGCTTTTCTCTTCAATCCTCCATGACATGTCCCGGGCCGCCGGCATCGTGTCCGCCCGGGTCAAGGGCCGGGGCAGCCGGGCGAAGCTTCCCTTGATGCGGGCGGCGCGAATGCGGCACGCCGTTCTTTTTCCTCTCCCTTTCCCACTTCTCCCTCTCCTGACATTTCAGGACCTCATTCCAGTCGTCCGCCGGCGGTCGGAGACGCAACCAATCGCATCCAGCCTGTGCGGCCAGCTCACGAAGCCTGTGTGCATAGGCCTCTCCTTGGCGATTGGCGTCGGTTGCCGCGACCAGTTGCACGTCCGGGTGCCGAGCCAGATGTCGCAACGCTGTGTCGGTATTCGGTGACCACCCGCCGCCGGTGCTGAGATAGAGGGTGCCTTCTCGCATCCCTTCGATCGCAGCGAGGCTCATGGCATCGATCGCCGCTTCCGTCACACAAAGCCGATGGGCGCCGGATGGGCCGAGCCGGAACAGAACCTTCGCGCCGCCTGTCGCAAAGCCCCGCCAATCCGGGCCGCGTTCTTCCCAGCCACAGATGTTACCGTCCTCATCAACATGACCGGCCCACATGCTTCCGTAAGGACCCTCACGAAGTATGCCCTGGCTGATGGCACCCTTCAGAATTTGTGCCGATATTAAACGCCTGAACCGCAGGTACTGCCACGTGTCCGATGTTGGCCAAGGAGCCCGACGCGATACCCATCGATCATGGATCGTCGCCGTGGCTGTTTTTGTTGGTGTTTCTTTCGCCTGCGCCGGCTCTACCGACCGGAAGCCGATTAGACCTGCGACACGGTCCAACGCCTCCAGGAAGCCGCCTCCATCGACGTGTGCAACAAGCGAGAACACGTCACCCTTACCGTCGCTCAGGGGATCGAACCAACCTTGGCCACCGTGGGTGACAATAACGATCTCACCCCCACGGCGGTATTTCACAGCCCGAAGGGTACTTTCCTTCAGATCGATCGCAAAGCCCGATGTTTCTAAAACAGCTCCGCACCCGACCCGTTCGCGGATCTCGTCAATATCTCTTCGCTTCATCATCTTTCCGATCGCATGGCGATCGTCCCTTCCTGATTTCCTTTCCGCACGCTTCGCGGACCCTTCCCGTCCGGCGCGAAGAGCAAAGGCGGCAAGGGCGGGGTTGGCAATTGGTGAATCCTGCAAAGGATTCGCCAGCCCTGGCGCAGCTTCCCTTGCCACCGCTCGCTCGCAAGCGGCAGCCGAAACGGCAAAGACGGCTCAATGAGCCGCCCAGGGAAAGAACTCGTGCACGATTTCGAGGTCGTCGCTGGCGTCGATCTCGTCGGAGGGCAGGACGCCGTATTCACCGTCGACTGCAAAGACGGTGACCGGGACCATCAGGTCACGGGATAGTTGGAAGGCGTGGGACTGTGCGAGGGAGAGATCGTGCGACATGTGAGAGGGCTCCATTCGGGAGCGGGCCAATTCCCGCTCGATGGCTCCTCAAAAGGCATGGTTACGGTCGCGATCACCGCGAAGGCGAAAGCCGAGAGCGGCCGCAGCTTGCTAGCGGACCCTTCACGGGTTGATCGTGGAAGATCCGAAACCAGGCCAGGACGCCATTACTGAAAAGCGGGATTGGACTGCTTCCGAGAGACAGAATTGCGTGCGGCATAAAGGTTTCGCTAAGAGTGCGTTCGCGGCCAGCAGTCTGGTGCGCGTCCGTCTCGGCGCGCTGGTGCTAGGTGGCGATCTGGGAACTGACGGTAGTATTCTGAAGTCAATCGATGCCAAAAAGATCCGCTTTTTCTATTGCCTCCTTGATCGAGTGGACATCTAAATGGGCAAGTGCAAGTTCAAGGCACTTCTCGATTTCGGCAACGGCTTTGCCCTCCAGTGCGGCGATTTCGCCGACCGTTCTGCCTCGAGAGATCCATCGAAGGCATGTCTTTTCAAGCGGGGATAAAATCTGATTCTTCATACATAAGTAGCCCATTCGTAATGTTATAACATATTGCATAAGTTCTATTATGGAACTATCCGTTGTGAACCATTTCACCATCCGGTTAGCCCCGTATCAAAACACGTCCGCACGATCCCGTGGCTGAAAGACTTTGGAAGTCCTCCTCATGCCGGGATCTCAAGAACGATTTTGCCAACAAAAGATTTGGACAAGAATGCCTTCTGTGCTTCGGCGATTTCATGAAGTGGAAAGGTCTTCGAAATGCATGGACGAATTTCGTTGCGCTGAATGTATGCGACGAGATTTTCAAAGACGACGTCGTCCTGGAAGGTGCAGCCGAAGAAACTCAGGTCCTTAAGGTAGAGATCGCGGACGTCGAGCTCAACAAGCGGACCGGCAATCGCGCCAGCGACTACATATCGGCCGCCTTTCCTGAGCACATCGAGCAATGCTCGGAATCCTGGGCCGGCAGCAACGTCAAGGGCGACATCCACGGTTTCCTTGCCAAGTTTGCTGACCAAATTTTCATGACGGCCAATGACCGTGTCGGCTCCCAGTTCGAGAAGCAAAGCGGCCTTATCTTGTCCGGCAATGGCCGTCACATAAGCACCTCGCCGCTTCGCGAGCTGAATGGCAGCAGACCCTACGCCGCCGGAAGCGCCGGTTATAGCCACATGCTCCCCGTCCCGCACGTTCGCGCGGTGAAGCATTCCTTCTGCGGTCGAATACGCGCAAGGAATTGAAGCGAGCTCGATGTCGCTCCAATCACAGTTTACCGCGTAGGTTTCTTTCGAAGGCGCCTTTGTATACTGAGCGAATCCGCCGTCGCACTCCGAGCCAAACGTCCAGCATTCGTAGGGACGATAATCAACGTAAGAGCGCAGCATATTGCGAACGAGTACCCGCTCGCCAATACGATCCGGGTCGACGCCATTCCCGACCGCCACGATTTGTCCGCAGCAGTCAGCTCCCTGAATTCTGAGAAACGCGAGCGGTAGGCCGGACCAGCTCGCATCGTCATTCTGCGCTAATGGGAAACCGTCCTGCGCCCTACTCGCTGTGCCGGTGGTAACGCTCTTGGAGTACCAGCCGACACGCGTGTTGATGTCGGTATTGTTGACACCCGCGGCCAAGACGCGGATCAAAACCTCCCCCGCAGCGGGTCTTGGGACCGGGATATCCATTCGAAATTCGAGTTTCTCAAAGTCCCCGTGCCCCACAAGCAGCACGCCCTGCATCGTCGTGGGCAAATCCTCTGCCATCCGGGACCGTCGGCGTGGAACGACTGTGCTCATGACGTTTATCTTTCTGAATACATGGTTTGTTGAACGCAGGGAGTTAAGCGCCGAGCGAACGCGATAAATGTGATCCGGCACGAAGGTGTTCTTCTTTGGCGTTTTTCACCATGCGCTCCGGCGATAGGAACGCCTTTGCAATCTCGCGCACCTGCACAAAACCTTCGGTGCGGTTCGGTGCGTTATGATCACCTTCAACGTCATAGATGAGATGGCTTTCAACGTCCGCTAGGCCGCAGTAAGCAAAGGTCCCGACGTCGATCTGCGTCTTCATTGCCTCACCATACCCGTACTTGTCGTAGGTCCGCTTGGTCGAGCCTGCTATCCCGATCAACGTCGTGGGAATATTTCCGAGAAGGGACGTTGGCGGCTCCTTGCCGCGGTCTTCCACCCCCGCGCCAAATTGATACGCCCAACCACCCGTGAAAACGCGCTCTATCCATCCCTTCATCATCGCCGGCATCCCCCACCAATAGACCGGAAATACAAAGGCGAGCCTATCTGCTGTCTCGACCCTGTGATGCATCGCAGCAATTTCGTCAGGGACCGGTCCGCCCCAAAAATGGGCGTGGTCCTCGCGAGTGAAGCGAGGATCGAAGTTCTCCTGATGAAGATCCAGGATATCCACCGAGTAACCGGCCTGCCTAAACGGTTCGTGGAAGGCGTCCATGACCGCGGCCGGGTATTTGTCGGCGAAGGGATGCGAAAAAACAGTTAGGAGATGCATGGTGTTGGCTCCGACTATGGTAGAGCATTTGACTGAAGTCGCGCTACATCGAACAAGTTTGGCGCTAGCTGGCACCGCTGCGTCCGAGCGTTGCGTTTTCGATGAGTATGGTGGCTGCGAAGCGCGCTGCCCGGATGGCACTCGTTCCGCGATAAGCTGCAGCGGAGGTCGCACCTTCGAACAGCACGAGGATCTGCTCGGCGAGCGCGTGGCGCCCGCTACCGACCTGAGCCTCTACAAGATGGTTGATAAGAATGCTGAGCCTTTTCCTATAATCCGCAACTGCTTCCGAAACTTCGGGAACTTCCCCGCCCGTCTCACGCTCGGCGCGCAGAAAAAGACATCCCCGGGCTCCCAGGGCATTCGTCCAGGTTTCGAGCGCAACAAATAGCTCATCCACGGACAGCACATTCATTTCGTTGAAAAAGCGGCGGCATCGTTCACCGAGAACTGCCGCGATGAGCGCTGTCTTGCTGCCCGCGTGTTTATAGAACGTCCTGCTGGAGACCTGCGCAGCCTCTGTCAACCGGTCCACCCCGGTTGCGGCGAAGCCGTGATGATCGAACATGCGTTCCGCACTGGAGACGATTCGGGATTTTATGTTCATGGCCCTATGTAAAACGTTCGTTGTACAAAGGCAATATTACTGGGCTTTCCGGATGTGGGTTTTTTCTTTCCCTCGAGAGCGGATGGACGATGATGCCGCGCAGTTCGGTGTTGATGCCTGACAACCACGCGGCGGCATCACTGAACCCGCTTGTGCTCGTCTGGCGACTGCTAGGGGATTCCAGTCCGGGAGGGGTCCAAGTTCCTTGAGGCGGCATTAAAGGACCTCTTTTTCTAGGTCTGGCGATTATCAACGTTCCCCGCCAAAGTCGTTCGTGGCGGGTACGATACGATCCACCGGTCGAGGACGGATGTCGTGGTCGGTGGTCGTATCGGACCGATTCCTACATAATTCGGGGGTTATTCCCGCAGTCAGCTAAATCAAAATTTTTTCCAATTGGGCTGCAGCTATGATTGTGAACAGCCGGCGTGCAGTGCCCAGGTCGATCCGCACCTTCGACCCGAGCCGCTCCCTCAGGAGTTGAGAAGCTTCATCATGTGTCGCTCGCCGCCCCATATCGAGGGTCTCGAGACGCCGCGCGTCTCCGTTTGCTGCAGCTTCATAGTGTACTTCGCACATCGCTACGTAATCGCGGATGGCCCGACGCAGCGGACCGGCTGACATGAAATGTGAAACAATGGGAGTACCGCGAGCATCGGACACATGAAATGTAAGTCTGCCACCCCGTGTCGAAATGACGAGACAATAAGGTCCAGACTCGCGGTCGACCAGTTCGAAATAGCTTTCCTCGACAAGATCCGCGATGGCTGCGGCCTGTTCAATGACAACGCCGCGGTTCGCCCTCGTGCCGTCATGCTCAACCTGAACTGCACAAAGCCGGTTCAAGGTTTCGGTCATTCGCGGCTCCTGTTGTCGTAAAACTCGCCAGTCTTCAAAGACCGTGTCAGCTTATTCGTCCGAGCCTGTGGTAAAGGTTGGAGTACTTGACCGCCTCCGGTTTGCCCTTCACCTCTTGAAGGTAGTGCGCGACTGCTGCCTGCAGCAGCTTGAAATCCTCGGGCGAAAAGACGGCCCTTGAACGCTTCGGCTCGGATGGATGGGGTTTGGACGATTCTTCGGACATAGAGTTTGCTCCCTTTAGACCTGACGCACGAGAGCGTCGCTTGATCGTGTCGTGTGGCGGAGCGCGCCTCCTCCGGCGCGCTCCGCATGGATGCCGCCGAAGCTCAGGCGGCGAACTGGTTCATTGTGTTGTGGCTGCCGCCGGCCTTGAGAGCGGCTTCGCCGGCGAAGTATTCCTTATGGTCGTCGCCGAGATCGGAGCCGGCCATGTTCTGGTGCTTGACGCAGGCAATACCCTCGCGGATTTCCTTGCGCTGGACGTTTGCGACATAGCCGAGCATTCCCGCATCACCAAAATATTCCTTGGCGAGATTGTCGGTTGACAAAGCGGCCGTATGATAGGTCGGCAGCGTAATCAGATGATGGAAGATTCCAGCGCGCTTGGCTGCATCGCGCTGGAAGGTACGGATTTTGTCATCCGCTTCGAGAGCAAGGTCCGAAACATCGTAATCGACGCTCATCAACCTGGCGCGATCATAGTCCGAGACGTCCTTGCCGGCCTTCTGCCAGGCGTCGAAGATCTGCTGGCGGAAATTCAGCGTCCAGTTGAAGGATGGCGAATTGTTGTAGACGAGCTTGGCGTTCGGAATGACTTCGCGGATACGATCGACCATGTCGGCAATCTGCTCGATATGCGGCTTTTCTGTTTCGATCCACAATAGGTCGGCTCCGTTCTGTAACGAGTTGATACCGTCAAGGACGCAACGGTCAGCTCCCGTCCCTTCGCGGAACTGGTAGAGATTAGATGCCAAACGCTTTGGACGCATGAGTTTGCCGTCGCGGTTGATGATAACATCGCCGTTTAGGCTTGAAAGATCGTCGACGTCCTCGCAATCCAGGAAGGAATTGTAGAGGTCACCGATATCGCCCGGCTCCTTGCTGAAGGCAATCTGCTTGGTTAGACCGGCGCCGAGCGAGTCGGTGCGCGCGACGATCACACCATCGGGGATGCCGAGTTCAAGGAAGGCATAACGGCAGGCGCGGATCTTTGCGACGAAATCCTCATGTGGAACGGTGACCTTGCCGTCTTGATGGCCGCATTGTTTCTCGTCGGAAACCTGGTTCTCGATCTGCAGAGCGCAGGCACCAGCTTCGATCATCTTCTTGGCGAGGAGGTACGTGGCCTCCGCGTTGCCGAAACCAGCATCGATGTCGGCGATAACCGGAACAACATGCGTTTGATAGTTGTCGACGGCATCAAGGATCTGCTGCTCCTTAACCCGGTCGTTGGCGTTCCGCGCCGCGTCCGCGTCGCGAAACATCATGCCGAGTTCTCGGGCGTCCGCCTGGCGAAGGAAGGTGTAAAGTTCCTCGATCAGCGCCGGGACACTCGTCTTTTCGTGCATCGACTGGTCCGGAAGCGGCCCAAATTCCGAGCGCAAGGCGGCAACCATCCACCCCGACAAATACAGGTAGCGGCGGTCGGTTGTTTTAAAATGCTTCTTGATTGAGATCAGTTTCTGCTGCCCGATGAAGCCGTGCCAGCAGCCGAGCGACTGGGTGTATTTCGAAGGATCGGCATCGTAGGCCTCCATATCCTTGCGCATAATCGTTGCGGTATATCGAGCAATATCCAAACCCGTTTGGAATCTGTTCTGAAGCCGCATACGTGCCACGGCTTCGGCATTGACGCCCGTCCAGTTGCTCTTGATGATCGTGGCTGCATTCTCGACTTGGTTCTTATACGACATGGTTCCTCCGCACGCTTGTTGCACCGCAGAAGAATTATCTTCAGCGCCGACAGAAGCCAGCACTCCTTTGTAACGTTGTCATACTTTACATGCTTTGTTTGTCATGTTGTAATGGTATGTATGGATCGGCATGGAGTTTATATAGGACCACGTTTGAGGCGTCTCCGACGCGACCTTGGTCTGACGCAAGTTCACATGGCGTCGGATCTGGAAATTTCGCCCTCCTACATCGCTCTCATGGAGCGCAATCAGCGTCCCGTGACGGCGGAGATGCTTCTGCGCCTAGCGAAAACCTATAAGATCGATTTCTCGGAACTTTCCGACGGTTCTGGTCGCGACACGGTCGCTCGCCTGCAATCGGTCGTACGGGACCCGATTCTAAGCGACGTTGACTTCGACGCTCTCGAGATCGGCGACGTGGCCAGCAGCTTCCCTGGATTTGCGGAAGCACTGCTAAGATTGCACCTGGCTTATAAGGAAGCGCAATTTGCTCTGGCCGACGTCAACGAAAGGTCCTCCAGTGATGCGTCCGACGGCACAAATGATCCTGTAGCTGCCGTTCGGAGCTTTTTGTCAACAAGGCGCAATTGCTTTCCCGTTCTCGATACGGCGGCGGAAAAGCTCGCCGTCAAGGTGGGCGAGACGGGCGGTCTTGTCTGCTACCTAAAGCAACATCACAATCTCCGAGTCAGACGAATGCCATCGAGCGTCATGGCCGGCTCCCTCCGCAGGCTGGACTGGCATCGGAAGGAAATCCTGCTCAGCGACACGCTCGATGGTGCCAGTCAAAATTTTCAGCTTGCGCAGCAACTTGCCTATCTAGAGTTCGAAGAGGATATCAAGCTAGCCCTCGCAGAAGGCCAGTTTCCGAACGAGAATTCGCTACGACTAGGACATCGTGCTCTGGCCGCATATTGCGCGGCGGCCTTGCTGATGCCCTATGCCACATTTGCCCGTGCCGCTGAGACACGTGGGTATGATATCGAATCCATCGCACGGCAATTTGGTACGAGTTTTGAGCAGACGGCCCACCGGATGACGACTCTTCAGAAGCCGGGTCAGGAACACGTACCTTTCTTCTTTATTCGCGTCGATGCCGCAGGCAATGTCTCGAAACGCCTGAACAGTGGCACCTTTCCATTTGCGCGGCATGGCGGCGGCTGCCCTCTCTGGAGCGTTTATCAAGTATTCTCGGCGCCGCGACGGGTCGTCACGCAATGGCTCGAACTCCCCGATGGGCAGCGCTTCTTTTCGATCGCCCGAACTGTAAGTTCCGGTGGCGGGGCCTACGGCCAGCCCCATGTGGAACGAGCCGTCGCCTTGGTGTGCGAGGCTAACCATGCTGACCGGCTCGTCTACAATCGCAATCGCTCATCGAACGAGATTCCCACC
Organism: Agrobacterium vitis; assembly: GCF_013337045.2. Taxonomy (NCBI): domain Bacteria; kingdom Pseudomonadati; phylum Pseudomonadota; class Alphaproteobacteria; order Hyphomicrobiales; family Rhizobiaceae; genus Gillisella; species Gillisella vitis. Next base: position 267,829 of record NZ_CP118262.1, on the reverse strand, counting down.
CCTATCGGGATCGGTTGCCGCCTCTGTCACCGCATCGAATGCCCGGCCCGATCGGAGCCGCCGATCGGGCGTCAAATCTTAGCCGATACCTTCCGTCGAATGGATGCGCCGTTTGGTTTCTCGGACGCCTAGTCGTTCTTCGCCCGAGCGCTGCGTGTATATACTCTATGGACGTCGGGCTTCGGCTATGCACCTTTTTTGCATACTGCAAGCGTGAAACAAGGTTATTTGGCACGTCGATCAGAAACGAAGCGCGCGTAATTGCTTGCGAAGCCACATAGAAGCTGGGTCAAGGTCGGTGCGATCATGCCAGATGAGGCAATAAGCAAAATTGCCGGCAGGGGGAAAATCGATAACCTGAACCCGGGCTGTTTCCGCAATGAGCATTGCCACACGTTTTCCCATGCATAATACATGCTCTGACTTTCTAACAAGCATTGGCCCGGCCAGAAAATAGGGCGTGAGGAACGATCCGAACTGCGATTGGTCACCAAGGTCGGTCAGCGGATCGTCAACGGCGCGTCGGACGCCATCGGGGTAGGTAAGCAGGACCCGCGGCAGCTCCATCAGCATTTGTAACGGAACTTGTCCCTCCGTGTCACGGTAATCCAATATGGGATGATCATCCCGAACAACGCATGCGAAACTCTCCTCAAAGAGATGCTGCTTCTGGAAGCCGGCCGCCAAAGAAGCATCTGTGTAGAGGGCGAAGTCGAGTCTTCCTTCCTCTAAGTCAGTGAAGGTTGCGCCACTGAAATGATGGACGTCTAAAGAAACGCCGGGGGCATGCTCGGCGATTTTGCTCGCCAAGGGAGCCAGCACGACGGCCGCGCCATAGTCGGTTGTCGCGACCCTGAACGTCTTTCTTGACGAACCGGGGTCGAAGCTGCCGGCAGAAAACATCAGTTCCGCGATTGATAGAAGATTACCCAGCACAGGAAGCGCGGCCGTTGCCCGCTCCGTTAGGACATATCGACCCGACGCGCGCACAACCAGCGGATCATCGCCCAGCGCTCGGCGCAGTTGACTAAGCAGCCGACTGGCAGCCGGCTGGCTTAGCCCGAGTTCTTCACCAGCGAGGGTGACGCTACGGGTCTCCAGCACTAACGCGAGAAATTTCAACGCCCGGAGATCAATGTGACCGTAGCCTGCCGTATTTGATTTTTGCATGGGACTTATCTTCTATTTATCATTTTCTGAATGTGCAAGTCAGCCATAGTGTCGCTCGTGTTGCAACCTTGCCGCCAACGCACAGCAAGAGCGCAATAAGAATCATCCACATGGAGAACGAGTAATGCCACTCATGGTAAAGGACATCGGGCCTACCGAAGATGTCGAGGCAATTCGAAATCAGAGACGGGGTTGGAAGGACGCTTTTGTCGCGAAGAACGTGGAGCAGATTCTTTCTTATTACGCTCCCGGCGACGAACTCGTGTCTTATGACATCATGCCACCTCTGGAATACTCCGGATTAGACGTATATCGCGAAAGCTGGAAGAATTTTTTTGGTGCATTCGAGGGTAGTCCAGGAATGGACAATAAGGACCTTCAGGTTAAATGCTCAGGCGATATCGCCTTCGCAACAAATCTTATCCGCCTACATGGAAAGATGAGTGGCCACGACGTGAGTATGTGGTTGCGCGAAACTTGCTGCATGCGCAAGATCGACGGCAAATGGCTTCTCGTCCACGACCATGTCTCGGTTCCGATGGATCTGAGCAACGGAATGGCACTGACGGGTCTTACGCCAACCTGAGTAGCTGGTGCGCCGCAAAAGGGCTCAGAGCACCCGTCTTTCCGTCACACATGACCAATATTTGAGGGCGCGTTCGATCGTGAACGCGTCCTCAGATGCAATCGGACGGCAAATTGGCATCCCGCGCATAAACGCGGGAGCGGGGTGTCAAAGGTAGGTCCGGAACCAATGCAAAATCGGCTCTGGGCGCCGCTGAAACTCGAGATAGCCATCCCATCGGGCCGTGGTACCCTCGACCCAGTGTAGCCGTTTTTCGGGGATCGGAATATTGTCAAAAAATGACTGCACGTCGTTCTGACGGGTCAGCATGTCGTCTTTAACCTGGAGCACATAGGTCGGCGTTCTGACGCTCTTTGCCCATTCCGGCGGCCTCATGTCGTTAAAACGAATGCTCGCCGCCAGGAATATCTCATCATCCAATTGACCCCAACGATCACCAAGGCCCATTATTTCCAGGATGCGAGCGTTGACGACGCCGACGGAAAGCGGCTGACATGCCACCATGCAGCGGACGTCTTCGAACTCTTGCGGCTGGCTATGCGCCGCAAAAAGCGTTGCATTCGCTCCATTGCACTTTGAAAACAAACCGATAGTCATGCCTTTGAGGTCACGGCGAGTGCGAGCATAGTTCATTGAACCGACCACATCGCGGGCCTCGAAGCGGCCGCCGCTGTTTAACCCACCATTCGCCCCGCCGCTCATGCCAAAGTTCCGCTCGTCGTAAGTCAGAACATTATATCCGGCATCATGAAGGATCTTGTAGTCGGAGACATAGTCGACCTCAAAATCGTTCCCCCCGAGCGCGCCCATGGAACGCCAAGGCTCAAGGTGAGAAGGAAAACCATAGCGGTTAAACGACATTGGATGATTGCAGATCACAAGCTTTTTCGAACCGGCAGAGGGTATGTACCACGCTTCGAGCGGCACGCCGTCCTGGGAGGGAAAGCTCACGCTTTCGAATTCGACGCCGTAGTCACCGGGTGTCTTGAGCAGGGGTGAGCGCATTGGATGCGCCCAGTGCTGCGCGATATTCTTGAGAACCTGGCCGATCTCTGACTCGGTCCGTGGAATGAGGGGTGTCATATGTTGTGATCCTCGACTTAGACAAGTTGAAACAGACTGGTCGACAAGCACAGGCTGCCTTGACCTGGGGCTGAGGTCGTTTCAACCGCGAGGCAGTTTTAGTAAGTGCTTCGTCGATCGTCTGACTAAAGTCCGGTCAATGCCGGCGTGATAAGTCCCGCAGGATTATCCCGGTCGACTAAATCGATGAATGACGATAATCCAGTACCGCTCATGCAAAAACCGGATGTGCTCGTTGGATGTCTTTGGCCATCACGAGCTAACGAAAAGTCCTTTTCCCGGCGCTGGTTTTGAATGGGAATCGAAGATCGGGTTTATACGCGAGTGCTCTAAAATGCAGGAGAGGGTTAGCCAACTCCTTTCACTCCCACACGTGTGATGTGGAAGAAACTAAACGCGGCCGCTCCCCCCAGTGACGCAGTGATCGCAAGTGTTGTCGAGGGACCTACAATGCCGAGCAAAAGCGCGAAAGCAAACGGCGCCATAGCCGAAACTATGAGTCGCGCAGACATGATCCTGCCTTGGCGGCGGCCGTAGCCTTCGCTTCCGAAAAGTGCAAGAGGCAAGGTTCCTGCGATGACGCTGAACAGTCCATTGCCACAACCAAATAAGACGGCGAAGGTCATCGCCCCAACTGGAGAGGGGGCGGTCAAACCAAGCACCCCGACCGATCCGGCCATGAGCACGGCAGCAAGGATCGCCAGAAGAAGAGGGCTGATATCGCGTCGAATCGCCATATTTGCAAAGCGGCTGCAGACTTGAGCAGGCCCAAATAAAGAGCCTACAAGTGCGGCCATCGATCCAAGACCAAGATCCGAAAGCATCGGAACCATATGTACTAGGATCGCCGCTGACATAAGCGAAAGCAAGCAAAGTCCGGATACCATGAGAACGAACCCGGCCGGTCGTGCATCCCCCATAAGCGAACCCGGCACGCTGACCTCCCGGAATCCGTCTTCTTTCGCCCGTTCCCTTTGCGCCATCCGCGCTAAGGCAAAATGAATTGGACAACAAATGAAGAAATTCAGCGCGGCGAAAATGAGGTAGATCTGCTGCCAGGAAAAGTGGGCGCTCAAGCTAGTCGTGAGCGGCCAAAATATCGTAGAGGCGAAACCAGCCATCAGAGTCAAAAAGGTAATGTTGCGCTGAGCCTTGATCGCATGAATTTGCACCAGAAGGGAGAAGGCTGCGCCGTAGAGTACAAAATTTGCAGCCACTTCGATACCTATCAGCGCGACGATGAAGAACGATCGACCCGGCGAAAGGGCTCCAGCAATCAGAGCCGCCGCTGCGGCGAACGAACCCGCCGTCATGATCCGCCCCGCGCCGAAGCGGTCTATCAATTGACCAAGCCATGGCGAAGAAAGACCGCCCACCAGCAGGGCTACCGAAAGAGCCCCGAACATCCATTCGACGGAGAGACCGAAATCATGCGCCATGGCAGGCGCGAGTATCCCGAACGAATAGTATAGGGTGCCGTACCCTATAATTTGCGTAATTCCGAGGCACATGACTGCCACTTTGGATATAAATTCGGGATCTCGACCGTAACAATTCCCACAAGAAGTCATCGGAATATGCCACTGAGGCTCTGGGAGGACAAGCTTGCTTCATAATACATTACGATGGCATCAGGATTGCTCTCGGTCTGCTCATCAATTTTTTCCGACCGACAATTTAAACAAGTTATCTTCTTCATCGTGATTTTCGTCTATCTTTCCTGTCGTCGCAGTGGATCTTCACATCCCGATCGAGATCCAACCCGGCACGGCGCCGAGCAGCCTTGCCTACGTCACCCGTCGCGCGGATCTGAAAGCGATCGGCTAGCCTGGAGGCGAAAGGCGTGGTGGCCAAGGGAGGTATGAAGAGCTCCTCGGTGAACACCATTGGTTTGCTTCCGGTCGTCGACGCCATCGGGCGAGCTACATGGTTGGATAGACCGGCCCTTCGCCGCCCTGCGGCGGCACCCAGTTGATGTTCTGGTTGGGGTCCTTGATGTCGCAGGTCTTGCAGTGGACGCAGTTCTGGGCGTTGATGACGAAGACATCCTCGCCGTCCTTTTCCACCCATTCATAGACGCCTGCAGGACAGTAGCGGGTCGATGGGCCAGCATAGATGTCGTGTTCGGACGACTTCTGCAGGGCCATGTCCTTGACCTTCAGGTGCACCGGCTCGTTCTCCTCGTGATTGGTGTTCGACAGGAACACCGAGGAGAGACGGTCGAAGGTGAGCACGCCATCCGGCTTGGGATAGGCGATCGGCGTGTGCATCGACGCCGGCTCCAGCGACTGGGCGTCGGTCTTGCCGTGCTTCAGCGTGCCGAAGAAGGAGAAACCGAACAAGGTGTTGGTCCACATGTCGAGACCGCCAAGCGCCACGCCGGCCGCCGTGCCGAGCTTCGACCACAGCGGCTTGACGTTGCGCACTCGCTTCAGGTCCTGGCCGATGGCGCTGTCGCGCCAGCCGTTCTCGATCTCGATGACCTCGTCATTGGCGCGACCGGCCGCAATCGCATCCGACAGTTTTTCGGCCGCGAGGATGCCGGACAGGAGCGCGTTGTGGCTACCCTTGATGCGCGGCACATTGACGAAGCCGGCCGAACAGCCGATCAGCGCGCCGCCCGGGAAGGTCAGCTTCGGCACCGACTGGTAGCCGCCCTCGGTGATGGCGCGGGCGCCATAGGTCAGCCGCTTGCCGCCTTCGAAGGTGCCGCGAATGGCCGGATGCGTCTTGAAACGCTGGAACTCCTCGAACGGATAGAGATAGGGGTTCTTGTAGTTGAGATGCACGACGAAACCGACGGCAACCAGATTGTCTTCCAGATGATAGAGGAACGAACCGCCGCCGGTCTTCATACCGAGCGGCCAGCCGAACGAATGCTGGACGAGACCCTGTTTGTGGTTCTCGGGCTTGACCTGCCACAGTTCCTTGATGCCGAGCCCGAATTTTTGCGGCTCGCGATCCTTCGAGAGATCGAATTTCGAGATCAGCTGCTTGGCGAGCGAGCCGCGCACGCCCTCGCCGATCAGCGTGTATTTTCCAAGAAGCTCCATGCCGTGGGCAAAGTTTGGACCCGGTTCGCCATTCTTCTCGACGCCCATGTCGCCGGTGGCAACACCGATGACGGCGCCTTGCTCGTTGTAAAGCACTTCGGTTGCGGCAAAGCCGGGATAGATCTCGACGCCGAGCGCCTCGGCCTTTTCGGCCAGCCACCGACAGACGAGGCCAAGCGAGACGATGTAATTGCCGTGATTGTTCATCAGCGGCGGCATTAAAAAGTTCGGCAGGCGGATCGAACCGGCGGGGCCGAGCAGCAGGAACTGGTCGTCCTTGACCTCGGTCTTGAAGGGATGCCCCTCCTCCGCGCGCCAGCCCGGCAAGAGCCGGTCGATGCCGATCGGATCGACCACCGCACCCGACAGGATATGCGCGCCGACCTCGGCCCCCTTTTCCAGGACGACGACGGACAGATCCGGATTGACCTGTTTCAGCCGGATCGCCGCAGACAGACCGGCCGGCCCGGCCCCGACGATCACAACGTCGAATTCCATTGCCTCGCGTTCAGGTACTTCTAAAACGTCAGTCATCTGTTCCGCCTTGAAAGGGCAAATCCGCTCTAGATCGACCTGGTAGCACCGCCATCGCAACGCACGATCGAGCCCGTAATGTAGCTGGCCTGGTTGCTGCAAAGAAACGCCGCCACCGATGCGAACTCATCAACACGCCCGTATCGGCCGACAGGAATTTGCTTTTCGGAATTTGCTCGAACGTCCTCGACAGGCTTGCCGGTCCGCTTGGCAGCTGCTTCGTTCAGCTGATTTATTCGCGCCGTCAGTATTGCGCCAGGAAGGAGAACATTGCTGGTGATCCCCTGGTCCGCGACCTCGGTGGCCAGTGTTTTACTCCAACCGACGAGCGCCGGACGCAATGTATTGGAAAGCGCCAAACTGTTGATCGGCTCGATGACCCCGGATGACGCAAGCGTCAGGACCCTACCCCATCCTTTCTTCTTCATGTCTGGCAACAATCTGTTTGTCAGATCGATGACGCGAACCACCATGGACATGAAAAAAAGTTGAAGCTGTTCAGCGGTCATCGCTTCGGCAGACCCTGAGGTCGGTCCACCTGTGTTGTTGACAAGGATGTCAATCGGTTTACCGCCCTGCGCAACGGCGCCCGCAGCGACCGAAACGAAACGCTCTTCGCTCAGATCGGCCTGAAACCAATCTGCGTGTCCCTCACCTTCCGAGTTTATTTGGGCACAGTTTTGAGCCAGATCGTCGGCACTTCGGCCGCAAAGCAAGACATTTGCTCCCTCCCTCGCAAGCGCAATGGCGACGCCGTGGCCTAGGCCACGCGATGAAGCGAGTACCAATGCCTGCTTGCTTTTGATGCCAAGGTCCATGAGTTACCTCCGGTTACGGTTTCCGCCGCGACGTTTGTTCCATAGGCTGATAATCTCGCGGGTTTTGGTGATTGATGAGGGCGACGCCCTATCTCATCTCACGCCATTGGCGAGCTTGCAGACAGTCACCGCTCCTCACTACACCTCTGCCGACGTCCCCGAATTTTCCGGGGTCGCCGGGCCTGTACTCGAACCCACAATCGCTAATTCCGCTGTGCGGTATTTAATTCCGCAACTTGACCTTAGCTTTAAACGACGTTATCGGTTTCATCAAGTGGGTTTGGGATGGTGAGATGAAGAAGCGTAGGGTCAACGAAGGTTCCGGCAGCGGCGGAGAGGTGTCCGATCGGCGCTTCGTTGAATCGTTGGCCCGAGGGCTGGAGGTTCTTCGGGCATTTCGACGCGGAGATCAGGAACTCTCCAACCAGGACTTTGCCGAACGAACCGGTCTTCCAAAAGCGACCATCTCGAGACTGACGTTCACATTGTCCAGCTTGGGATATCTTTCTTACAACTACTCGACAGGCAGGTATCGCTTGGATGCACCCGCCATGTCGCTTGGCTATGCATACCTTGCCGATCTTGGCGTGCGGCGTCTTGCCAAGCCGATGATGCAAGAACTTGCTGATTATGCCGGGATCCCAGTGGCGCTCGGTGCTCGGGACCAGTTTTCCATGGTCTATTTGGAGTGCTGCCGAAGTTCCGATGCCATTACGCTCGCGATTGAAGTTGGCGCTCATATCAAGCTTGCAAGCAGTTCACTTGGACGCGCTTACATCGCGGGCCTCAGCGATGCCGCTCGCCTCGCGCTACTGGAAGCTCTGAGTGATCACGAGGGCGAAAACTGGCCGCAGGTGGAAGAGCAGATCTTGGAATCCATCGAGACCTACAGGCAGTTCGGATACTGCCTTTCTGTTGGACAATGGAAGCACGACGTCAATTCAGTCGGTGTTCCTTACCGGCCCAGCGATGGTACGCCGATCATGGCGTTCAATTGCGGCGGCCCTTCATTTTTGGTCGACCAGAAGCGACTGGTTGACGATATCGCTCCCCGGCTCGTCGACCTTGTTCGGCGGCTTGAAGCTCAATGATACGGCGGAGACCAGATGGCGCTCGACGCTGAGACCATGAACCATCTCATCGACACGACAGCCCGCTTCGTTCGCGAAAAGCTGATGCCGCTCGAGGCGCAGGTGGCGCGAGACGATGTTATTCCGGAAACGATCAAACATCAGTTCCGGGAACTTGGGTTCTTTGGCTTGGCAATCCCCGAAGAGTACGGCGGGCTCGGTCTGAACATGGTCGAGGAGGCCCGTGTGGCAATTGAACTCGGGCGCACTTCGCCTTGTTTTCGCTCGCTCATCGGAACCAATAACGGCATTGGGTCCCAAGGCATCATCATGGGCGGAACGGAGGAGCAAAAGCGAAAATATCTACCAATGTTGGCGCGAGGAGAGCTGATTAGCTCATTTGCCCTCACTGAGCCCGAGGCAGGTTCGGATGCATCCTCGTTACAGACAACTGCGGTCAGGGACGGAACCGACTATGTGATAAATGGCACAAAGCGGTTCATCACCAATGCACCGCATGCCGGCTTGTTCACTGTGTTCGCTCGCACGTCAAATTTCACTGAATCGAAGGGCGAAATCAGCGCTTTTCTGGTCGAGGCTCCCACCGGCGGCTTATCCCTGGGGCCTATCGACAAGAAAATGGGGCAAAGCGGTTCCCATACTTGCGATGTCATCTTCGACGATTGCCGGGTTCCCGCTACCGCGCTTCTGGGCGGCGTTGAAGGAGCCGGCTTTCGCACTGCGATGAAGGTGTTGGATCGAGGCCGACTGCATATATCTGCGGTCTGCGTTGGCATGGCGGAACGTCTAATTGCAGACAGTCTTGCCTATGCGATGCAGCGAACGCAGTTCGGACAACCCATCGCCGATTTTCAGCTCATACAGGCAATGCTGGCTGACAGCCAAACAGAAGCCTACGCGGCGCGTTGCATGGTACTGGAAACGGCTCGCTTGAAAGACCTGGATGTATCGGTTTCTACGGAGGCAGCCGCCTGCAAGCTGTTTGCGAGTGAAATGGTCGGCAGGGTTGCCGATCGAGCTGTCCAGATTTTCGGCGGAGCGGGCTACATGACCGACTTCGGAATCGAGCGCTTTTACCGCGATGTCCGGCTTTTCCGGATCTACGAGGGAACGTCCCAAATTCAGCAGTTGGTGATCGCTCGCAACATGATCCGCAATGCAAAGAACGCCACCTGAAGGGTGGCAAGGTTAACAATATCGAGGAGATACGATGAGCACTTTCACGTGGACCGACGCCTTCCTGCTGGACGAACAACTCTCCGAAGACGAACGGATGATCCGCGATGCGGCGGCCAGCTTCGCCAAGGCTGAACTCGCACCGCGCGTCAATGAAGCCTATCTCGACGAGACGACCGACAAGGACCTCTTCAAGCTGATGGGCCAGACCGGCCTGCTCGGCGTGACCCTGCCGGAGGAATACGGCGCCGCCAATGCCTCCTACGTCGCCTACGGCCTCGTCGCTCGCGAGATCGAACGTATCGACAGCGGCTACCGCTCGATGATGAGCGTGCAGTCGTCGCTGGTGATCTATCCAATCTTCGCCTACGGTTCCGACGAACAGAAGAAGAAGTATCTGCCCGGCCTTGTCTCCGGCGAGCTGATCGGCTGTTTCGGCCTGACCGAGCCGGATGCCGGTTCCGATCCAGGCGGCATGAAGACCCGCGCCGAAAAGATCGAAGGCGGTTATCGGCTGCGCGGTTCGAAGATGTGGATTTCCAACGCCCCGATCGCAGACGTCTTCGTCGTCTGGGCAAAATCGGAAGCCCATAACAACGAAATCCGCGGTTTCGTGCTCGAAAAAGGCATGAAGGGCCTTTCGGCGCCGAAGATCGGCGGCAAGCTGTCGCTGCGCACCTCGATCACCGGCGAAATCGTCATGGACAGCGTGGAAGTCGGCGAGGACGCGATCCTGCCGAACGTGTCCGGGCTCAAGGGTCCCTTCGGCTGCCTCAACCGCGCCCGCTACGGCATTTCCTGGGGCGTCATGGGCGCCGCCGAAGACTGCTGGTTCCGCGCCCGCCAGTATGGCCTCGACCGAAAGCAGTTTGGCAAGCCGCTCGCCGGCATGCAGCTTTACCAAAAGAAGCTCGCCGATATGCAGACCGAAATCACGCTTGGCCTGCAGGCATCGCTCCGCGTCGGCCAGCTGATGGACCAGCACAAGATGGCCCCAGAAATGATCTCCATCGTCAAACGCAACAATTGCGGCAAGGCGCTGGATATCGCCCGCCAGGCCCGCGACATGCACGGCGGTAACGGCATCCAGATCGAGTACCACGTCATGCGCCATTCGCAGAACCTGGAGACGGTCAACACCTACGAAGGCACGCACGACGTCCACGCGCTGATCCTTGGCCGAGCTCAGACGGGCATCCAAGCGTTCTTCTAAAGCGTGTATTCAGGCGATCGCCAAGTGAGTTACGGAGCAACAAATGAAACTTCTCGTCCCGATCAAGCGCGTGGCGGATTACAACGTCAAGATCCGGGTAAAGCCGGATGGTTCGGGCGTCGAACTCGCCAACGTCAAGATGTCGATGAACCCGTTCGACGAAATCTCCGTCGAGGAGGCTTTGCGGCTGAAGGAAGCCGGCAAGGCGGAAGAAGTGGTGGTCGTATCGATCGGCCCGGTCAAGGCCGAAGAGACCCTGCGTACCGCACTCGCTATGGGCGCCGACCGGGCGATCCTGGTCGAAACCGACGATCTCGTCGAACCGCTCGCCGTCGCCAAGATCCTCAAGGGCGCCGTTGATGCCGAACAGCCCGGCCTGATCATCGTCGGTAAACAGGCGATCGATGACGATTCGAACCAGACCGGCCAGATGCTGGCGGCCCTGCTCGGCTCCGCCCAGGCGACCTTCGCCTCGAAGATCGAGCTCGCAGACGGTTCCGCCAAGGTCACCCGCGAAGTCGATGGCGGCCTGCAGACGATCGAAGTCAAGCTTCCGGCCGTCGTCACCACCGACCTGCGTTTGAACGAGCCACGCTATGCTTCGCTGCCCAACATCATGAAGGCCAAGAAGAAGCCGCTCGACAAGAAGACGCCTTCAGATTTCGGCGTCGACACCGCGCCGCGCCTGAAGGTCCTGAAGACCGAGGAGCCTGGCGGCCGCAAGGCGGGCATCAAGGTAAAGACGGTCGAGGAACTGGTTGGCGCCTTGAAGACCGCCGGCGTTCTGTAAGGAAAGGGAGAACATCAACATGGCCATTCTTCTTCTGGCAGAACACGACAATGCAAGCCTCAACGACCAGACAGCCAAGGCCCTGAGCGCAGCCTCCAAGATCGGTGGCGAGGTGCACGTGCTGGTCGCTGGTTCGGGTGCCAATGCTGCTGCCGATGCCGCTGCGAAACTCTCCGGCGTCTCCAAGGTGCTGCTCGCCGACGACGCAGGCCTTGCCGACAACCTGGCTGAACCGCTGGCAGCACTGATCGTTTCGCTCGCCGGTTCCTATGACGTGATCATCGCGCCGGCGACCGCATCGGCGAAAAACGTCATGCCGCGCGTTGCAGCCCTGCTCGACGTCGCGCAGGTTTCGGAAATCATCGAAGTGGTGTCCGCCGACACGTTCAAGCGCCCGATCTATGCCGGCAACGCCATCCAGACGGTCCAGTCGACAGACGCCAAAAAGGTGATCACGGTGCGCACAGCCTCCTTCCAGGCCGCAGGCGAAGGTGGTTCGGCTGCTGTCGAGACCGTTTCGGCTGCTGCTAACCCGGGTGTCTCCTCCTTCGTTTCCGACGCGCTCTCCTCGTCGGAACGTCCGGACCTGACCTCGGCCAAGATCATCATCTCCGGCGGTCGCGCACTCGGGTCCTCGGAAAAGTTCAAGGAAGTCATCCTGCCGGTTGCCGACAAGCTCGGCGCAGCGGTCGGCGCATCGCGCGCGGCAGTCGATGCGGGTTATGCCCCGAACGACTGGCAGGTCGGCCAGACCGGCAAGGTCGTCGCGCCGCAGCTTTATATCGCGGCCGGCATTTCCGGTGCCATCCAGCATCTGGCCGGCATGAAAGATTCCAAAGTGATCGTCGCCATCAACAAGGACGAGGAAGCCCCGATCTTCCAGGTTGCCGATTACGGTATCGTCGGCGATCTCTTCGAAATCCTGCCGGCATTGAAGAACGCCATCTAAATCAGAGAGTCGTTCAGAGGGAAATGTTTATGCGTGACGCGTTTATTTGTGAGTATATCCGAACCCCAATCGGTCGGTTTGGCGGCGCCCTGTCCTCGGTCCGTCCTGACGATCTGGCGGCGGTTCCGCTAAGGGCTATGATGTTGGCAAACCCGGTCGTAGATTGGGAAGCGGTCGACGACGTCATTTTCGGCTGCGCCAATCAGGCTGGCGAAGACAATCGTAATGTTGCGCGTATGGCGCTGCTGCTTGCCGGCCTGCCCACATCGGTGTCGGCCACGACAATGAATCGTCTCTGCGGCTCCGGCATGGACGCCGTCATCACAGGCGCACGCGCCATCCGCGCCGGTGAAGCTGACATGATCATTGCAGGCGGCGTTGAAAGCATGTCTCGCGCGCCTTTCGTGATGCCAAAAGCAGACTTCGCTTTCTCGCGCAACGCGGAGATCTACGACACGACGATCGGGTGGCGCTTCGTCAACCCACTGATGAAAAGCCAGTACGGTGTAGAGTCCATGCCTGATACGGCCGAGAACGTTGCTGAAGACTACGGCGTGACGCGCGAGGATCAAGATGCGTTCGCGGTCCGGTCTCAGGCAAAAGCCGCAGCCGCTCAAGCGAATGGCCGTCTCAGGCTGGAGATCACTTCCGTGACCATTCCGCAGCGCAAGGGAGATCCGATCGTTGTCGACAAGGACGAACATCCGCGCGTAACCACAACTGAGGCACTTGCGAAACTTGCAACACCCTTCAAAAAGCAAGGCGGCACCGTAACGGCAGGGAATGCGTCGGGCGTGAATGACGGCGCTGCGGCTTTGATCGTAGCCTCAGACGCCGCAGTGAAAAAATACCGCCTGACGCCGATCGCCCGTATACTTGGTGGTGCAACCGCGGGCGTGCCGCCCCGAGTTATGGGCATCGGCCCAGTTCCTGCCTCGCGGAAACTGATGGCGCGGCTCGGTATGAACCAAAGTCAGTTCGACGTGATCGAACTCAACGAGGCCTTCGCCTCTCAAGGGCTTGCCGTTCTGCGGGAGTTGCAAATCGCCGATGACGATTCCCGCGTCAATCGCAATGGCGGCGCTATTGCACTCGGCCACCCCCTCGGCATGTCCGGTGTTCGTATCGTCGGAACAGCCGCTCAAGAGCTTCAATCAACGGGCGGGCGCTACGCTTTGTCCACGATGTGCGTTGGCGTTGGACAGGGTATTGCAATCGCAATAGAGCGGGTGTGACGGCAAGTGGCGGCGGACGGCTGAAATTGATCAGCCGCCGCTCACTTCGTGCCGCCATCCATTTTCGTCTGGGGCGTGACCGCGTTGGATTGCGACAAGCTGATTTCGCAGCTCTTCGGTAACCGGGCCGGTGGAGCCGCTCCCGATGACAAAATCTCCCTCGCCGCGGCATATTCTGCCGATACCAGCAACCGCAGCTGCGGTGCCGCAAGCGAAACACTCGACGATGCGGTTATCACGAACCCCATCGCGAAACTCGTCGAAAGCGATCTTTCGTTCCTCAATTCGACGGCCGGCCTGACGTGCAAGCGTTAGAATAGAGTCGCGTGTTATACCTCGCAATATGGTCCCATCGACGGGGGGAGTGATCAGGCCACCATCGTTGGTCACGAAGAAGACATTCATGCCGCCCAGTTCTTCAATCCATCGCCGTTCTGCGGCGTCGAGAAATATCACCTGATCGCAATCATGTTCGATCGCCTTGGCCTGCGCGGCGAGACTGGCCGCATAGTTTCCACCGCATTTCGCAGCACCCGTACCGCCATATCCTGCGCGGGTGTAAGTGTCCTCGACCCAAACCTTCACTGCCTTGCTCCCACCTTTAAAGTACGGGCCGGCTGGAGATGCGATAATGCAAAAGGTATACGCTCGGGCGGGTCTGACACCCAGGAACACGTCGTCGGCGAACATGAACGGCCGGATGTACAAGCTTCCGTCGCCTGAGGGTACCCAGTTTCGGTCAGCAGTGACGAGAGCCTCGATTGCCCGAACGAACAGCTCTGTCGGCAGTGCCGGCATTGCCATTCTCGTCGCGGACTCGGCAAATCGCTGAGCGTTCTGCTCGGGGCGAAACAGAAAAATTCGGCTATCGGTCGTTTTATAGGCTTTCAGACCCTCAAATATCTCCTGACCGTAGTGCAATATGGCATTAGCCGGATCGATCGAGAATGCTTGACGCTGTTTGATCTCGGCATCGTGCCAACCACGCCCCGCCTGCCAGCGCATGACAAACATATGGTCGGTGAAATGCCGACCAAAGCCAGGTTCCTTCAAGATTTCAATCCGCTCCCTTTCGGCCAGAGGAGCCGGATGGGGTGTCGAGACGAACTCTGTCGCGATCATAATTTTGCGTTCCCTTTATCAAAAAAGTTCGCGACGCACCCTCATGCGCCGCGTCTATTTCACTGGATACCTGCCTCATGGCGCACGCGGACGTCCCGCGAACGTCTCGTGCTGTGCGAGTTTGAGTAAACTCTCGAGATCGCTTCTATAATTCCCGCAAGGTTTTCGAGGGCTCGAAAACGGCGCGACCGGTGGCGTCGAACCAGTATTTGAGCCGCTGAGCGACTACAGACATTCCTTTCGCCTCAGCCCAATACATCGGGCCGCCGAGGGTTTTGGGGAAGCCATACCCGTTCACCCAAATCAGATCGATGTCCGACTTCCGGCTGGCAACATTTTCTTCAAGGATTTTGGTGCCTTCATTGATCAGAGGCAGCAGTGTGCGCTCCACGATCTCTTCTGCACCGATCTTCCGCCGGGCAATCCCTTGCTTTCGAGCTTCGGTTTCAATCAACTCGGCGACAGCAGGATCGGCCTTCGGACTACGCGATGACGGCTCATACGCGTACCAACCTTTTCCAGCCTTCTGCCCAAAGCGCCCCATCTCGCAAAGAGCATCCGCAATCGGCGCCTTCAAGCCCCTGGACCTTCGGTTTAGCCAACCGATATCGAGGCCGGAAAGATCGTACATCTGGAACGGCCCCATCGGCCAACCAAAATCCGTGAACGCCCGATCGACTTCCGCCGGACTGCTCCCCTCGAGCAAAAGATACTCAAGTTCCGCCGATCTGGCGGAGAGCATGCGGTTGCCGACAAAACCGTGGCATACACCGACAACAACAGGGACTTTACCGATCTTTTGGCCGACCTTGACCGCCGTTCTGATCACATCAGGGGACGTTTGCTTTCCTCGCACAATTTCAAGGAGCGGCATGACGTTCGCTGGAGAGAAGAAATGCAGGCCGACGACATCCACCGGCCTGCCGGAGCTCGAGGCCAGAGCGTCAACATCCAGATAGGAAGTATTGGTCGCAATGATTGCTGATGGTTTGGCAACTGCGGCTAAGCTTTCGAAGACCTTCTTCTTGACCGCGAGGTCCTCGACGACTGCTTCGATTATCAAATCGCAATGACCGAGCGCTGCGTAGTCTGTCACGCCCGCGATAAGGGCTATCCGCTGTTGCCGTGCATCCTCCGAAAGGGAGCCGCGGGAAACAGAGACTGCATAATTGTTGTGTATGGTCTTCAGTCCGCGCTCGAGCGCTTCGCTATTCAGTTCAAGGATTGTCACCGCATAGCCAGCATTTGCAAAAGCCATCGCGATCCCACCACCCATTGTTCCGCCGCCAACGATCCCGATATGCCGAACGTCTCGCGGGGCCGTATCTTTTGGCACACCTGGTATTTTGGTGGCGTCCCTCTGGGCGAAAAAAAGGTGGCGCAGCGCCTTCGATTCAGGGCTCGTTACAAGCGATGTGAATATCTCGCGTTCGATCTTCAAGGCCTCATCAAACGGCAAGGTGAAAGCTCTACGAACAGCCTCAACACACGCCGCTTGTGCTCGCCCACCCTTGCTCTTCGCCAAGAGCCGATCGCTTATCGCTTGAAACTGTGCTGGATCGCGAAGTGTCGCATTGACTTTCGCATCTTTCGATCGAGTGGGAAGGAGCGGAGCGCCCGACGAGATCACGTCCTGCAGGAAGATCTCGGACGCTTGGGACAAGTCACCGGTAACGATCTTGTCCACCAGACCAAATTCCAACGCCTCCGCAGCAGAGATGCCTTTCCCGGTCACGATCATCTCAACGGCCTTTTCAGGCCCGACAAGTCGAGGTAGTCTGACAGTTCCACCGCTGCCGGGGATAAAGCCGAGCTTTACTTCCGTCAATCCGACTGACGCATCGGATGTCATGATACGAAAATGACAAGGGAGCGTAAGTTCAAGCCCGCCTCCGAAAGCGGTTCCATGGATTGCTGCCACAACGGGTTTGCTCATGGATTCGAGAAACGCGCAAATATCTGGAAGCTGCGGGTATTCGAGCTGCCGCGCCGTACCCAGTTCGCCGATGTCGGCACCAGCAACGAACGTCCGGCCTGCGCAGACGATCGCTACGGCCTTGATTTCCTCAGCGCTCTCGAAGCCTCTCAGGGCGGCAAATAGCGCGTAACGGAGGTCGGCCCCGAGCGCATTCACTGGAGGGTTGTCGATAGTAATAATGCCAATCTTGCCCTTAACCAACGTGCCGACCAGCGTGCGAGCGAGATGAGAATTGCGTTCTGGGTTAGTCATTCTTACCTCCGGCTGCTGAGCCATTAGCGTGTAGGTATCGTGCTGCGATCTCCTCAGCATGCTCACCGAGGCTCGGTGGCCGCGTTACGGGAAGACGTTCTCCGTCGAACCGCCAAGGCGGTCGGAATACCGGAACAGATCCTGCTGTTGGGTGTTCTTTCTCTTCGATCAAGCCCGCCGTACGGCAACGCTCCGACGTTAGAGCGCTGTGCAAACCGAGAACCTCGCCGCACGGAATGCCAACTTTCTTCAGTTCTTCGAGTATCGCCACTCGCGGCATTGCCTTGAGGCTCTGGCGCAAGATATCTAACAATTCCGTTCTATGCTGCTGTCTGAGCATATTGGTTGCATATCGCGGGTCCTTGCCAACACTTGGGATTTGAAGGACTTCGCAGAGCTTCTCGAATTGTCCCGTGTTTCCGACCGTAATGACCAGGGGACCGTCGGCCGCTTCAAACACGCCGTACGGTACGATTGATGGATGCGCATTGCCAAACTTGACCGGGTCCTCATCGCGCAAAACTGCTTCCAGGCCGTAATATGAACTCAACATTACGCCGCAATCGTATAGGGCGAGGTCTATCCGACGGCCCTTTCCTGTCCTGCCGCGCTCGACAAGTGCCGCTAAAATTCCTTGAGCGGCATACATTCCCGTCAAAACATCGACTGCGGCAATTCCAAACTTAAGCGGTTTACTGTCAGGCTCGCCATTGATTGACATAAGTCCGGCCTCACCTTGCACGACAAGGTCGTAGCCAGGTCGAGCGGCCTCCGGACCGTTCCGATCGTAGCCAGATACCGCGCAATAGATAAGCTTCGGATTGCGCTTGGATAGCACCTCGTATCCGAGCCCGAACCTCTCCATATCACCTGTCTTAAAATTTTCGATCACGACATCGGCACGATCGCAAAGCGATTTCACTGCTTCTCGGCCTGCGTCCGTCGAGAGGTCGAGCGGGAACGATTTCTTGTTGCGATTGAAACTGTTAAAGTATGACGTCTCCCCGGGGGCGATCTTAACGCCCCAGTCACGCGTATCGTCGCCGCGTACCGGATGTTCCACCTTGATGACGTCCGCTCCAAGGTCTCCCAACGACATGGCACTCAGCGGCCCAGCTAGGACGCGCGACAGGTCAAGGACCAGGATCCCGGACAATGGCAAACTGTTCAATGGAATACTCCTCCTTCGACCATAATGACTGCTCTCGCCTCCCTTGAGTGCGACGCTCGATGGATAGCGCTCCCGCGTCACTCCTCATGACGCGGGTTAGGTGGCTTGCAAGGATTTCATCGCACGTTGATGGTGCGCTCTCAGTGGCTTCGCGCTATTTCCAGCAACGAGCGGATGCAGCGGTTTCACGAAACGCGGCCAGCGCACCGTAAACGTTCACCGGTTGCATTTGCGCGGCACTCATCAGACCTGCCCTGAACGATTTGCCGGCGAACTCGCCGACATTCCCAATCACGAAAATTCCAAAATCATCCAACAAGACGCGTCTGAATTTTTCGTCGTCGATGTGTTCCGGATATCTGACGGCAATAACCGTGTCCGAATAGAGGCGGCGATTGTTTGCCGCTGGTCCATCATCAAGGAGAAGCCGGAAGCCGATGTCCCGGATCTCGCTTATGAACCCGTCGGCGACCCGCTCGTGGAGTTCCCACCATGCCTCGATACCGAAGACATCGATCTCCTGCAGCGCGGCACGCAGCGCCAGAACAAGCGTAGATGGTTGCGTGAACGGCGGCACTGAAGCGCGCTCGACAGTATTGCGCCACCAGCTGCGAAACTCGAAATAAGTGCCAACGGGCTCTATAGTGGCAAGTTTTGCCCATGCCTTCTCGGAAACAGATACGACCGCCAGGCCAGGCACCGCCGAAAGGCACTTATGAGAGCCTGTCGTTTGAATATCGATGTCCCAAGCATCGGTTTCCACGCGCATCGCGCCAACCGAGCACGCCGTGTCAACGAAATATAGGGTATCCGTTGCGGAGAGGAGTTTGCCAACTTCCTCTACCGGATTTACGATGCCTGAGTTCGTTTCGACGTGGACCAGGGTGACGAGGTCGAACTTGCTCGCCCTGACCGCTTCTGAAACCCTTTGCACGTCCACCGGCTCGAGCAATTCATGGTTCAGCCGAGTGACCTCAGCGCCGTATCGTTCGGACCATTGGGCGATGAGTTCCCCCCAGAATCCGTTGACGATGCACAGGACCTTGGTTCCCGGCCGTATAAAGTTTGCAAGGGCCAGATCGATCCCTGTACGGATCGAGCCATGCATCATGAGGACCCTAGACTGAGTGCGCAAAACACGTCCAAGCAGAGCCAACGTCTCGTCGTGTGCCGCCCAGAATTTTTCCGTGTGAGGTGTCAGCAGGTCTGCCAATTGAGCACTCAAGACGTGGCGCGAGACCTCCACGGGTCCCGTCGACATGTTCAGAACCGTCGTAGGCTTCATGACCCACGGCTTCTCACCCTGGTCCAGCTTGAGAACGTTCGAAGCTTTGCCTTGCGTCATCGGCCGGCCACTTCTTTGTAGGCCCGACCGAGAGCATCGGCGAGTTCGTCAACATGATCCTTGGTATGGGCGGTCGACAGATACGCTTTCGAGAAGTTCTTATAGATCCCGCCTTCATACACCTTGCGGTGCATCGCGTCCGAGAGCGCAATGTTGGAGCGGCGAACGACCGAGTGGTTATGGACCGGTTCATCCGTGAAATAGAAGTGGAAGATAGGACCTTCACCCGTGATCTGGGCAGTGACGCCAAGATCCTTGAAGAGCTTTTCCATCTTCTCGCGAGCGTAGGTGCCGAGTTGAGAGATCTGCTCGATCCCGCCCTCCCCAACCATGATGTCCAGCGTGGTATGGGCGCATTCGATGCCAATGGGATGTCCATTGTGCGTGCCGCAATGGAAGCTGTAGGTCTCTGGTGCGCTGTTTGGATCGAGATGCTCCATCAGAGAACGCTTTCCGACGATCGCCGCCAGAGGCATCCCCCCTCCGAGCGCCTTTCCAAGGGCCGTCAAATCGGGCGTCACGCCGTATTTTTCCTGTGCACCGCCTGGGGCCAATCGAAAGCCACTGACGACTTCGTCAAAGATCAGAACGGTGCCCCATCTGTCGCACTCATCGCGCAAGGTTTCCAAAAAACCTGGCAGCGGGGTCAGCGTGCGTTGCATCGGTTCGCAGATGACGGCGGCAAACTCGTTGGGGTGCTCCGCCATCATTGCCTTAAAGGACGCCGCGTCGTTGTAAGGAAGAACGATTATGTCGTCCGCAACGCCCGACTGAATCCCTTCGCTGATGGGATAGCCTTTTGGTATCTGGGTCGGCGAGAGCTCCATCGACCAAACTGCGAGATCGTGATGTCCATGCCAGGCGCCATCGAATTTGATAAATTTCCGCCGGCCGGTCACTGCCCGAGCGAGGCGGAGGGAATGGAATGTTGCTTCGGATCCGCTCGATGCATAGCGCACCATCTCAGCCGAGGGAACGGTCTTTACGATACGCTCGGCTAAAGCCAACGCCCTGTCGGCAAGGCCAAAAAATTGCGTACCGCGGGCTGCCTGTTTGGAAATCGTTTCTACGATCCGGGGATGAGCATGCCCAAGCACCAATGGACCCGCACCGAGCATGAAGTCGAGGTAGCGTCTTCCGTCAATGTCATAGACGTAAGCGCCCTCACCGTAGTCGGCAAGGAATTCGATCCCCGCAGGGGGCAAGAGCGAATTCGTCGAGCCGCCTGGAATCAGTTCTTTCGAAAGCTGGATGCGCTGCTTCTGTTGGTCGCTCGTGGGAAGAAAATTATTCATCTGTATCACCGCTTCGGATTGAATGGAGTTGCCATGGATCAAGCGTCATAACCGACCGCGACAGTCGCCTGGAACGGATTTACTCCGCCGCGAACCGTACCATCGCCGTCGCGCATCAGTACGCTGGGGTTCCCGAACTCGAAGGTGGACAGTTCTTCCGAACGGATCTCCACCTCATGTCCGTAATCGCGGAGCTTGGCGATCACATCCGCCCCGTAACGGCCATCGAGAATAACCTTCGGCCCCACGAAATCGATGCGGGGGAAAGAAACCGCTGTCTGAGGAGACATGCCGTGGTCTATGATGTAGCTCGCGATCTGCAACGCCGATGTCATGATCTTGATGCCGCCGGACGAACCGATCGTCATGATCGACTTGTTGTCAGGGTAGGTGATGTGCAGCGGGCTGATGAATGTTCCCGGCCGCATCCCCGGCGCAATCGAGTTGGCGTAGCCGGACACCGGAGCAAACGAAATCATCCCGTTATTGAGAAGGACGCCGGTCTCGGTCATTACGAACGATCCGTAGTTTCCGATGACCGTCTCGGTCAGACTCGCCATGCCGCCTTCGGCGTCGATTGCAGCGATATGAACCGTCCTGCTTTCGCCCGCGCTGGCAGACGATTTTGCGCTGTCGAAAACGGACGGAATGTCGGTTCGACGGGCCGTGTTGATTTGGCCTGCCAGTGCCGCTGCATATTCGGACGTCAGCAGGTAGGACCAATCACCATCCTCCTCACGGAAATCCGGATTGACCTTCATGCGGTCTGCCAGGCAATGGCGGAAAATTTCGATGTAGAGGTGAAGTCGCTCGGCGGAGTCCGGCTTCATTTTTGAGACGTCGAAGTGCTTCAGCACGTTCAGCATCTGAGCATAGATGATGAAGCCGCTCCGCTCACCTTTTACCTTGAACCCACGATATTCAACTTCAACAAGCGGCGTGATCTTTGCCTGGTAAGTCTCGAGGTCTTCCATAGTGAAGATGCCGCCGGCGGCATTCACCGCGTCGACCACGCTTTTGGCAACTTTGCCTTTGTAGAAAGCATCAGCACCCTCAGCCGAGATTGCGGCAAGGGTCGAAGCGAGTTCAGGCTGCTTGTGAATGTCCGCAGCACCGATCATGTTTGGTCGATACGGGTAGATGCCCTCTCTCAGCAAGATACGGGCGGTAGTTGGATAATTCTTGAGAATGTCCAGGTGAATGCCAGCCATCAGGCTACCGTACCAATCCATAGCAAACCCGTCGGTCGCCAGCTTGATCGCAGGCTTCATCACCTCAGCCAAGGGCATCCGCCCAAACTTGGCTGAAGCCGTCGTTAGACCGGAAACAGAACCGGGTATCGCTGCCGCCAAACCGCCAAATTCGTTTGCCGCGTCTTTGACGCCGCTCCACCCGAAAAGCCCGCGCTCTGGTTTACCAACCATCGGATACATGTCGGCCGAAGCGCGCTGGGGCGCTTGCCACATATAGTTGATGCCGTGCGCTTCTCCGTCTGCCGTGCGGACCGTAAAGAGCCCCCCGCCTCCGATTGTGCTTGCCGCAGGCTGAACGACACTTTCAGCGAATGAAGCTGCGATTGCGGCATCGACAGCATTCCCACCTGCACGAAGAATTTGCATACCGGCTTCAGCCGACAGCGGGTGCCGCGACGATACCATCCCGCCCGAAGCTTGTGCTTCTGATTTATCGTGGATCCAATTGCTGCGCGTATTATCGAGGGGCATTGACCGTTCCCTTTTTCCATGGCCGTTTGTATTGGATTGTTACGCCATGTATTGCCATGTTGCAAGTCAACAAGACAAGTTTGTGCTGGGAACGAAAAGTTTTTAGCGCTGAGATCGAGCGGGCCCGGAGATCATAGTTGCCGCGGCCTGATTTCAGGTCGGTCAAGCCGCAGCAGGAGCTGGTCGTTTACACGAGCACCGGGAAACGTAGAGAGGTACGCCCTTGCAATTCCCGGGCCGCATCCCCCATTGCAGCTACAGCTGTCACCATCGTCTGCTGGTCCGAATGGCCAAAGCTCAGCCTAATGGTATTTGTCTCTCCACTGTCCGGGTAGAAGTGCCGGCCCACGAGCACACTCACGTTCCGCTGGAGGCATGCATAGAAGAAGTCGATAGAGTCGACTTCCACCGGTAAATTCAGCCAGATGTTCAACCCGCCATCAGGCTTCATGAAACTTGCGCCGGCGGGCATGACGGCGGCCAGCTCGTCGCAGATCTTGTCGAGCAAATTTCTGTAGGTGTCACACGTATTCGACAGACTGGCTTTGTAGGCTCCCGACTCGAGATAGAGCTGGAATGCGTTTTGCAGCAGCGGCGATGTGTGCAGATCGGCAACCGATTTCTGTTTGACGATATCGCCAAGCCGGCTTCGCGGCGGTGCAACCATGCCCAAGCGCAGGCCCGGAATGTATGCCTTACCCATGCTTGAGAAGTAATAAATCTCGTCGAGCGGCTCAGAGAGAGCCTTTATTGATGGTAGACTGCTGCCGACGTAACGAAGCTCCGAGCAGCAATCATCCTCAAGGATGGCAACACCATAGCGCCGACTGATCTCCAGGATGGCGCGGCGCTTCTCCAGAGACGTGGTGATGCCGGTAGGGTTATGGAATGTCGGGATGAGAAACAAAAGCTTGGGCTTCGAGGTGCTTACGACATGCTCAAGCTCCTCAATATCCATTCCGTCCTTTTCCATTCGGACGCCAAGAACTTTCACTCCGAGCGTGCGAAAAAGATCTAGGGCGCCGAAATAGGTCGGACGCTCAACAATCACCGTATCGCCGGCCTTCAAGACCGATTGCGCGACGAGGCTTAGCGCCTGCTGCCCTCCGCTTGAAACCAGGATAGACTCTGGATCCAGGAGAAGATTTCGCTGTGTTTTCATCAACGTGGAAAACGCTACCTTCAGTCCATAAAGTCCGTCAGGTTGGATATACGAATACGCATGCTCTGGATGACTGGAAATCACCTGCATCAGGTTGGCTTCAAATGATGCCACGTCCACGGTGGATGCGTCTGGGTAGGCGCGGGTAAAAGGAATGACCCCTGGCCGCCCACTGAATTGCAGCATTCGGGCAAATGTATCGTCATCACGAACCGAGTAGGATTCGCGTCCTGCTTTGACAGGAAGAGCCTCTTCCGGCGGCTTGGCCTGGCCTGTGACAAATGTCCCAAGCGCCCCTCGCCCAGCGATCACCCCCTGCTCGGTCATCTCCTTGTATGCTCGAGCGACCGTCATCAGATTGACGTCCAGGGAACTCGCCAGTTTTCGCACTGGCGGCAGTCGCGTTCCGACTGCGATCTGTCCATTCGATATGGCTGTGAGAAGGGTGTCCCTGACCTGCGCATACATCGGCACTTCACTGGCCTTATCGAGCCGGACCGACCCTAAAATACCGTTTATATCCATCATTCCACCTGAGGTTTAATTGTCACTCATGTCATAGGAAGCCGAACACGTCAAACAACGACGTATACAACGCATAGCTACGCAACGCACCGTAATCTCCTTTAGTGGCGCCCCCAAGATCGCAAGGATCGTTTGACAAACCTAGATCATTGAGACAACCTAATACAAATAAGACAAGAGGTCGAGATCAATCGTCCCGAAACACTTCCAACACGCAGCGGGAACAGCGGAGAGCTAGATGAATCACAGACAGCATTTGCAAGGCGTTGCCCTCACATTGGGCGGGCTACTTTCACTTA
Source organism: Agrobacterium vitis (assembly GCF_013337045.2). Taxonomy (NCBI): domain Bacteria; kingdom Pseudomonadati; phylum Pseudomonadota; class Alphaproteobacteria; order Hyphomicrobiales; family Rhizobiaceae; genus Gillisella; species Gillisella vitis. The sequence continues at coordinate 243,258 of NZ_CP118262.1, read as the reverse complement.
CCTTTGTGACGGCGGCTGTCGCACAGGGTCGATCGCTGGAGGGGCAAGAGATCGTTCTTTACACCTCCGGCGGCACCCAGCTCGAGACGACTAAGGAGCTCGTGATCAAGCCATTTGAGAAGGAAACTGGCGCGACGGTCGTGATAGACGATTCCTGTTGCTCCAGGCTACAGGCGGCACTGGAAGCCGGACAGTTCGTCGGCGATCTTATAATCGGCCTGGATCGAAGCAGCCTCATGGCTCGCGACGCCCGGGGGTGGGTTTTGCATGATCCGAGAGTTGAAGCCATTTCTACCCGTCACAACGTTCCCAAGGAGCTTCGATCTGACGGCGTCCTGGTGCTTAATCTCTATTCATTCATCATTGCGGCCAAGGACCCATCGATCCCGCTTCCGAAAAGCTGGAAAGAATTTTGGGACGTCGAGAAATTCCCTGGGACCAGGGGCATGATCCGGTCGTCGCCACACGTTCAAATGGAAGCTGCTTTGTTGGCCGATGGCGTGGAGCCTAGCGCGTTGTATCCATTGGATTCCGATAGGGCATTTCGCAAGCTTGACAAGCTCAAGGCGTCGACCAGGATCCTTATGAATGCCTCGGGTGCCGATCAAATCAACAATCTTGGAACTGGAGAGACGACATATTCGGTCACGTACAGTAACCGTGCGTTTCTCGCAAAGCGTGACGGCATACCGATCAATTTCAGCTACGCCGATGGATTCATCGTGGGCAACTCGGCCGCCCTTCTCAAGGGAGCAAAAAACGTCGAGGGCGCGATCGCGCTGCTGGACTATCATATGCGCCCCGAAGTGTTGGCCCGGTTTGCCGAGCGAACAGGAATGGCACCGCCGTACAAGGCGTCAGTCGACATGATCGCTCCAGAATACAAATCGATGTTGCCGACATCGGCTGAAAACCTGCCGCTCCAGCATCCGTTCAACGACGACTACTGTCAAAAGAACTTGCGCGATCTCAGCGACCGCTGGGTAAAATGGCTAGCGCAATAGCGCTGGAGTGAAACAACGATAAATCCAGAGGCGAGGTCGCCGAAAAACACCATGCTAGCCAGAAACGGCTTGACATGATACAAGCCTACAACATAGCATAACAACTAATACAAGATTGCTCTATTCCGGCTGCGACAAGGCACGATTCCTTTCCTAGCCGGCAATGCAACAAAACATGAGTGGAACAAATGGAGAGACCTATGAAAACCCAGTTTGGAAAACTGCGAGCAAAACTGAATCTTCTTCTTGGGAGTGTAGCCTTGGTGGGCTCCGTGCTTTTAGCCAACGGAGTGGCGGCTCAAACAAAACCCCTCGAAGGGCAAGAAGTCGTCCTTTACACGTTCGGCGGCACTCAGCTGGAAACGACGAAGGAATTGGTCATCGCGCCATTCGAAAAGGAAACGGGCGCGAAGGTTATCATCGACGACACGTGCTGCCAAAGACTGCAAGCGGCTATGGAGGGTGGCCAATTCATTGGTGACCTGGTGATCGGTCTCGACCGCGGTGGATTGATGTCCCGTGATAGCCGAGGCTGGCTGGTTCACGACGAGCGCCTGGCAAAAATCGCCAAGGACCATGGAGCTCCTGATCCGTCATCAGCAATGCTGATACTTCACAACTATTCTTACGTAATCGCCGCCAAGGACGCATCGGTTCCTCTTCCAAAGAACTGGGCGGAGTTCTTCGACGTCGCGAAATTTCCGGGGACGCGTGGGCTTAACCGCATTTCGCCAACGGTTCAGCTCGAGGCGGCACTCCTCGCTGACGGGGTGCCCGCCGACAAATTATATCCACTTGATATTACCAGAGCGCTCAAGAAGCTGACGGACTTGAAGTCCGCGACGCGAATCCTCGTGAACGCGTCTGGCGCCGATCAGATCAACAACCTTGGTACCGGCGAGACCACTTATCAGGTCGGCTACAGCAATCGTATCTTCCTGGCCAAGAAAGACGGCATCAATATTAACTTCTCGTATGACGACGGGTTCCTTGTGGGGAATGGAGGTGCTCTTCTCAAGGGCGCGAAGAACGTCGACGCCGCCGTCGCACTACTTGAGTATCACTATCGCCCAGACGTGCTAGCCCGCTTTGCTGAGCGGACAGGAATGGCTCCAGCCTATGCTGCGGCTGCCGAGAAAATTTCTCCGGAGTTCCGCTCCATGATGCCGACGTCTCCGGATAACTTGAAGAAGCAACACATTCTGAATGATGCATACTGGCATCAGAATCTTGCTGAAATCAATAAGAAGTGGGTCGACTGGCTCGCTCAGTAATTGAGGTTGACTGGTTGTTAGACGTCGGCCGTGCCGGCCGACGTCATCTGAAATCCCTTCCCGAACCGCTTAGCGGTGGTACCTTTGCCCACTGCAGCGGTTGGACGAGATAATACGGCGGCTCTCATGAAGATTAGCACCCCAAACCTTATGTCAGTCGCAGTCGTGACGACGTGGATCATCAGCGCAATATTCCTACTCACAACCTTTATTGCACCACTTGCGTTGGTGGTGGTCAAAAGCCTCGGTGAGCCCTTTTACCAGCATTTCGAAGAGGTCCTGAGTTCTTCGGCAATTACCACAATCATATTCCGGACCCTGCGACTGGCAGCCGTTGTCACGGTAACCTGCGCAATATTGGGCTACCCTGCTGCCTATGCGATCACCAGGCTAAATAAGTCCTGGCGCGCGGTCGTGATGACGCTGATTATCCTGCCATTCCTCACGTCCTATCTGGTCAGAACCTATGGCTGGATTGCGATTTTGGGGAACAACGGGATCCTGGCCACTACCGCCCGCGCACTGGGCTATCAAGGCGCAAGCCTCAATGGTACGCAGCCTGGCCTGGTGATCGCAATGACCCACATGCTACTGCCGCTGATGATCATCCCGCTGTTCACCGCGATGCAGGCGATCGACAGTCGCCAGACCCTTGCGAGCGGATCTCTTGGATGCCGCCCCGCCGAGACCTTCGTGCGCATCTATTATCCTCAGACGGTTTCGGGACTTCTGTCCGGGATGCTTCTCGTTTTCATCGTCTCTCTTGGCTTCTTCATCACGCCGGCATTGATCGGTGGCACAAGCGAGACGACAGTTGCGATGATTATCTACTCGTTCATCAATGAGCTTTTCGATTGGGGAAGATCCGGGAGCCTCGCTATAACGTTGCTCGGCACAGTGATGGTTTTATTGCTGGTTGCGGCGAAGTTTGTCGATCTTGCCCAAATGTTCGGAATCAAACATCAGCTGAAAACCGATCGCCCCCGCGTTTCGCCATCGCGTCAAAAGACGGGTCGGCTAACGACGGCAGCTGCGCGCCTCGCGGCTGGTTTACCACTGCAACACAAAGGTCTGGCGATCTCCTATGGTTTTCTGGTCGTCAATCTTTTGTTGCTTGTACTGCCGCTTTTGTACGTCATCGCCGTCTCATTTCAGCCGCTTCGGTTGCTCGCCCTGCCAACAAACGGCTTCTCGTTGACGTGGTACTATACGGCTTTCAACAAGCAGGAATGGTTCATCGCCGGCAGAAACAGCTTGATCATTGCCTTCCTCGCAACACTACTGTCTGTGGCAGTAGGTTTCTTTCTGGCGACGCGCATCCGCAAGGCAGGTAAGGTAACCAGGCTTGTTATCACCGGCGTCGCAATTGGCCCTCTTACCGTTCCGCATATTGTTCTTGCTCTGGGAATATATGGCGTGTTCCTGCAGATGGGGTGGACCGGGAGCATCTGGGCGTTGAGTGTCGCGCATGCCGTCGTCGCCCTGCCCTATGCCTTTATCAACCTTTCGAATGGGCTCGCAGGCTACGATGAACGTTTGGACACTGCGGCGGCAAGCCTTGGTGCGAGGCCCCTGACCTCCCTTCGCAAAGTCAAATTTCCGTTGTTGAAAACGTCGATCTTTTCGGCTGCCGCATTCGGCTTTCTCGTTTCCTTCGACGAGCTTATCATCACACTCTTCATCGCCGGGCCTGCGTTGCCGACACTGCCCGTTCGCATGTGGGCCGCAACATCCCAAAACATTAGTCCCGAGCTAGCGGTGGTCGGTACGGTTCTGATCCTGGCGGTTGTTGTCGTATTCGCCGCGACGCGATTGTTTGAGCGAAACCGACCCGTCGTCATCGCCGATGACATGCATCATCTCGCTGCGGACGCAGGAGCCTCCAAATGACATATCAAGCGCAGATCGAAAGACCAATGACGAGCGAAACCAACGAAACCCGTCTTCCGGGCTCTCAGTCCCAAAGCGGTAGCCTGAAGATTTCTGGCCTTAAGAAAAGCTACGGGTCACTTCAGGCTCTTAAGGGTGTCTCCCTCGAAATCAAGCCTGGCGAGTTCATCGCGCTTCTCGGCCCTTCTGGATGTGGCAAAACCACGCTCCTGGGAGCGATCGCAGGTTTTGTGAGCATTGACGAGGGAGAGGTCGAGATCGACGGCAAGGTACTGCCTAAAGATTTACCGCCCTACGACCGAAATCTGGGTGTCGTCTTCCAGCACTACGCTTTGTTTCCACACCTCACGGTCAAACGAAACATTGCGTTTCCCTTGGAAATCAGACGTTGTCCGAGCGCTGAGATCGAGGCAAAGGTAGAACGGGCGCTCGCAATGGTCGATCTGTCGGCACATCGCGACCGGCTCCCTCGCGAACTGTCGGGCGGGCAGCAGCAACGTGTCGCTCTGGCACGCTCTCTTGTCTATTCGCCACCAATCCTCCTACTTGACGAACCGCTCGGAGCGCTTGACCGGCGCCTGAGGGATGCGATGCAGACCGAGTTGAAGGATCTACATCAGCGCCTTGGTACGACTTTCGTTTATGTAACTCACGACCAGGACGAGGCTCTGGCGATGGCTGACAGGGTCGTTGTCATGAGGGACGGCATCATCGAACAGCAAGGCACGCCTCTCGAGTTGTACGAGAAGCCAGTGAACACGTTCGTTGCCAAATTCGTGGGCGAATGCAACGTCTTATCAGGTGAGTGGAAACAACTGGACGGGCGTCGAGCGCTCATCGAGCCTGTCACGGGATTGCCGCTTCATTTTGCTGCTAATGATCTGATCCATCGCGGATCCGCAAAGGTTGCGGTTCGTCCCGAGTGGCTTCATGTCGCGGTCGATAAAGATTCGGCGCCAAATCGGTCGATCAATTGCCGCGTCACCCAAACAAGGTTTCATGGCAGCAACACTTTATTGAACCTCCAATCGCCCGTAGGTGAACTTATGGTTCAGATTCCACATCGGTTGCGAACAAAGATCGACTTCACCTCTGGAGAGCTTCCAGTCTACTGGGATCCTGCCGAGACAGTTTTGCTCGGTAGCTGACCGACAACAGAGCCTTGTGAATAACTGGTGGTTTGAACGGCCCGTCACATAAGTCTGACGGCGGGCCTTGGCGCGTGGATTTAGCGGGTGGGTAGCATGGAACGGCAGGCACAGTCATCAGAATGGGTGCACGATAAGACAGAGGCCAGGTCGAAGAACGGCATGGTCGTCGCGCGGCATCCTCTCTCAGCCGAGGCTGGCAGGAAAATCCTAGAAAAAGGTGGCAACGCCGTCGATGCGGCGATAGGCGCTTCGCTCGTCGGTAGTGTCGTGCAGCCGATGGCCAACACGATTGGCGGTGGTGGCTTGATGATCATCAGCCATCCCATCAAGGGAAAAACTGCAATCAACTACCTCTACGAAGCCCCGCAACGGGCTCACGCCGCCATGTTTCCGATGGAAGACGATGCAGCGCCAGGACTTTTTGGATGGACCGGGATCAAGGACCAGTTGAATGAAATTGGCGGTTTGGCGGTCGGCACTCCGGGGTCGATCGCAGGTCTGCATGCTGTCTCATCCGAATTTGGACGGCTGCCATGGAGCGCGGTGGTCGGACCGGCGATCGAGGCTGCAAGATCAGGCTTCTCGATGGACTGGTACGGTTCTCTTATGCTCTCCGTTCATGCCGATCAGATGCAGAAATTTCCTGCGACTGCGCGGCAATTCCTCAGGGACGGCGTGTACACGTACCGTCCCTCAGTGATTGGCAAAGCGGATGTCCATGTCCAGATTGCCCTTGCCGACACACTGACGAAAGTTGCTGCAGGTGGAGCAGACATATTTTACCGAGGTGAAATCGCGGAAGGCATCTCCCGGTCGGTGAAGGCTTCCGGCGGGCTGTTAGAGACTTCAGACCTGGAGAACTACACGGTCCGCAGATATCAACCATCCACTGTGAGATACCGAAACTTCGCTGTCGACTACGTTCCCTATGCGTCTCCAACACTGGCGCTGTTCTTGAACTTGATGAACCAGTTCGACCTCTCCGGCCATGGTTCTGACAGCGCATATCGATATCATCTCGTCGCCGAAGCCCTGAAACGGAGTTGGCAATATCGAGACGCCTTCAACGGCGACACCGATGTGGTCGATGGACCCTGGAAAGGACTTTCCAGTCCTGAATTTGCGGCGGAAGTGGCAAAAACCATCAGCGTCGACCGCGTTTCGGCAAGCAGGACGGATGTCGATCCATTCGAATTCCAGCCGGGAACGTCGGACGGCGATGCGACGTCCGGAAAGCCGGCGCGACACGAGGGAACTGTCCATATTTCGGCCGCAGACAGCGACGGTTGCATGGTTGGCCTAACCGAAACAGTGGTCGGGAACTTTGGTTCTCTGGTGACCAGTGAACACGGCATTTTGCTCAACAACGGGATGATCGGGTTCAGTCCCATTGCTGGCCAGATGAATTCCGTCGCACCGGGCAAAAGGCCGAGTTCGAATATGAGCCCCGTCCTTGTATTTGACGAGGACGGGAAACCTCTCGCAACCTTGGGCGCGTCCGGCGGACGAAAAATCATCCCCGCGGTCGCACAAATTCTGACGCTCTTCATGGATCACGACTTGCCGATGCAAGCCGCGGTTTCCCATCCGAGGCTTGATCTCGAAGGAGAGACGATAATCGCAGATTCACGCATTCCCAAGGCTGTGCTCCGAAAATTGGAAGACATGGGTCATGCCCTTGAAGTCCGAACGGAAGGCTTGTCGACATTCGAGTTCGGAAACCCTTGCGGGATCATGTTTGATGACGCCGGCCTGATGATTTCAGGCGTGAATCCATTTCAGGCTACGGCCGCTTCAGGCTTTTAAGACGGTTTTTCTCCAGCAGTAAACGAAACGAGCAGGTGAACGATGGAACTCAAATTCAGCCATGTGGACATTTTGGTCCATGATCTTGATAAGGCGGTCGAATATTACCGAAGGGTCTTAAATTGCACCGCATCGGAGAAAATCGTCTGGAACCGTGATGGGTTCCACGTCGAGTACATCATCATGTTCAACGGTGATGAACGCTTCTTCCTGGTCCAGCCTCATGCAGGCAATCTCAAGGATCTGATTGAGGAAAAAGGCGAAGGTACGATCTACCGGCTCTGCTACACCGTGCCGGACATGCTTGAGGCTTATGATGAACTCCTTGCCTCAGGCGTTCAGCCCGAGAATGAAAATGGCCAGCCAATCTCGAAAGAGGCGCTCGAGTCTCCTTCCGGGACCCGGATCGTGTGGCTGCCGAAAGCTTTCGGTGGGCTTTCAATTGAGTTGCTTGAGCGCGCTGGAATGGAGGCAAAAATGGAGGCGAGAAAAGCGGCTTCCAAATAAGTTAAGCAACATCTGCTGCGGTAGCCGCGGCGAGAGGGTGCCATGATCGACATACCGGACCTCGAATTTGCACGCCGTATGGGTAACGAGTTGGGAGACATCCAGTTCGGCAATGTCGCTCGGCTTGTTCGGCGGCTCCTGGTCGCCCTCTTCAAAAACCGTTTGCGATGATGCGGCGCGACGCGACGGCGCCGCGCTCACCACCAATGTCAGGCAACAACAATAAAGGCAGTCGGATCGTGGTTTCCACATTTATGTCACCCGATGACATAAGAGCAGCCTTTTCCTCGGCAATGTCTTCCATGTGCCGAGAAGAGGTTCCTGCGTATGCCACATTGATCGACCTTGTGTCGAAGGTGGACGAAAATTTACTGGCGCGACGATCGAGGTTAAGAGAACAACCGCCATCCGACGCAACGCTGGAGCGCGTTGGCGAAGAACCGCATGTTTCAATTCTGCTAGGCATTGCCAGCGAACTTAATGACACCCGTCGCTTGTTCGCGGTCATGGGCATGTATCCTGTCGGCTACTATGACTTGTCGGAAGCGGGCGTCCCTATCCATTCGACTTCGTTTCGACCTGTCGAGACCACAGCCTTGTTGAGGAAGCCATTTCGGGTTTTCACTTCCCTACTCAGGCTAGACCTCATCTCGGATCTACCGCTCCGATCCGAAGCTTCAAGGATACTTGCGCGTCGAAAGATATTTACGGAAGAAACCCTTGCATTGGTTGCGAAAGCCGAGCTGCATGGAGGCTTGACCCGAAACGATGCGGTGCGGTTCGTCGCATCCGTGGTAGCGACATTCCGATGGCAATATTCATCGGGCGTGCCGAAAGAATTTGAGCGCCTTCGCCATGATCACCATGAAGTGGCAGATGTCGTTTCGTTGAAAGCACCATACATCAATCATCTCACAGCCAGCACACTCGACATCGATACGGTGCAGGCGAGAATACCACTCATTGGGATCACGCCCACTCCCGTGATTGCCGGTCCTCCGCCGCGCAAATGCCCGATCTTTCTGAGGCAGTTTTCTTTCAAGTCGGTTGCAGGTGTCTCGTTTGAAAAAGCTAATGGGCATCAGGGATCGCACACCGCCCGATTTGGTGAAATTGTGCAACGAGGTATCGCCCTGACGGCTAAGGGCCGAAAGCTCTACGATCGGCTTTTGACTGACACGAGAAGAGTGACCGTGCCTGCTGCCGACGGCTCGAACGCCAAGGACTACCAGGCTGCGCTCGCCGATGCCTTCACTCAATTTCCAGATGATTGGAAAGAAATACGTGAAAGGAAACTGGGGTATTTCTTCTATTCTCGTTTGGACAACAAGCCCTTTTCCCCATACCACGATCTCGAAGATCTAATCACGATGGGTCGCGTGCGCGCCGATCCCATCATCTACGAAGGCTTCCTTCCGAGCAGCGGCGCTGGCGCATTTCATTGGAACGGTCATGACAATCAAAACGAGCAGTTCGGTGCTCGTCCTGACCAAGCTGGTTTTGAGCGGGATCTGGGGCAGACCGTTCTGAACGAGTTTGCTCGTTATCAGGCAATCGAGTCGGCATCGATCCATGCATGTCTTTCACGACCAAGCTTGAGACGGATAGCGTGATGGATCGCCACTTGAGAAATCGTGGTACGCCATCGTACGTGCCGCGGCATGCGGGCAGAATCGATGATGTTCGCCCCTTAATGACGCCCGATTGGGCGACGAGGCCGATTTCCTCTCGTCACGGCGCAACGGTTCGCGTCGTCTCGGACTACGCGATAATCGCCCGAAAGCACTGCAAGCAGACGCGGGCTTTGTCGCCTGTTCAACGGTCTCTTAACAAGAGACAACCTCGTTCAACATCCCATTGAAAGCCAAGATGATGACAAGACATGTACCCTCTAGCGATATACGCGCCACTTTTTCCGCAGCCATGTCGTCTATGTACCGCGACGAAGTCCCGGCCTACGGGACTTTGTTGGAACTGGTCGCGCGGGTGAATGCCGAAACGCTCTCGGAACAGCCCGAGCTTGCAGCGCGCCTTGAAGCGACCGAGAATCTGGAGCGCATTTCCGAGGAGCGTCACGGCGCGATCCGTCTCGGAACGGCTGAGGAACTGGCGATGATGCGCCGCGTCTTTGCCGTCATGGGTATGTATCCGGTCGGCTATTACGATCTCTCGACCGCGGGCGTTCCCGTTCACTCAACCGCCTTCCGACCGGTGGGTGACGGCGCGCTGAAGCGCAACCCGTTCCGCGTCTTCACCTCGCTGCTCCGCCTCGATCTCATTGGAGACGCGCAGCTGCGCGACGAAGCTGCAATGATCCTTTCGACGCGCCGCATCTTCACCGATGAGGCCATCGCCCTGACGAAGAAGGCTGAAGAACACGGTGGCCTGGCCACGGAGGATGCCGATCGTTTCGTCGCTGCGGTGCTCGAAACCTTCCGCTGGCACGACAAGGCGATCGTCGACGTAGCGATGTATCACCGTCTGCACGACGCGCACCGCCTGATCGCCGACGTCGTGTCTTTCAAGGGCCCGCATATCAATCACCTGACGCCGCGTACGCTTGATATCGATAAAGTACAGCGCCTAATGCCCGATTACGGCATTGCTCCCAAGGCAGTTGTTGAAGGGCCGCCGACCCGGCGCTGCTCCATATTGTTGCGCCAGACGTCGTTCAAGGCACTTGAAGAAGCCGTTGCTTTTTCGGATGGCAAAGGCGGCTGGCAGACTGGCTCGCACACGGCGCGTTTTGGCGAAATCGAACAACGCGGCATCGCACTGACGCCGAAGGGTCGCGGTCTTTACGACAGGCTTCTGGAACAGTCGCGCAAGGTCGTTCGCCCGGCGGCTGACGGCTCGAACGCGGAGGCCTACGAGGCGGCACTTTCGGCCACCTTCGAAGCCTTCCCTGATGACTGGGCGACGATCCGCGCCGAAGGGCTCGGCTATTTCAGCTATTCGCTGACGGAGAAGGGCATGAAAGCATCGACGGATCCTAATGCTGATATCGAGAGCCTTGTTTCGCAAGGTCTCGTCCAGTTCGACCCGATCGTCTATGAAGATTTCCTGCCGGTTAGCGCGGCCGGGATTTTCCAATCCAACCTCGGCGATGGCGCACAGCAGGAATTCGTCGCTGGCCCGAACCAGCAGCGCTTCGAGACTGATTTAGGCGCCGAGGTTCTCAACGAGTTCGAACACTACGGCGAGATTGAACGCGCCTCCATTCAGGCCTGCATCGATCACCTCACTGGCCGCCTTGCTGCCGAATAGAACACCAGCGCGAACGAGCGTGCTTTGGGCGTCAACACACGCTGTGTGTGAAGATGTGGCGATGCCTATCGACCGTCTCGTCGTATCCCGAACAGGACATGCAGGCTATGACTTCTAACAATATCGAAGGGGCGAGTTTCAAACTCGCTTCGCGGATCGCTACAGTTGGCGTTTCAAAAATCCTACAGATCGGCGCGAAAGCGGCCGCCATGAAGCGTGGGGGCCTTCCGGTCATCATTCTCGGCGCCGGCGAGCCCGATTTCGACACGCCCGACAACGTCAAGGATGCCGCGAAACGAGCGATCGATGCCGGGGAGACGAAATACACCGCTCTCGACGGCACACCGGCGCTGAAGAAGGCGATCGTCGAAAAGTTCCGACGTGAAAACAGTGTCGACTATACGACCGAGGAAGTGACGGTCGCGACGGGCGCCAAGCAGATCCTGTTCAACGCCTTCATGTCGAGCATCGACCCTGGCGACGAAGTGATCATCCCGACGCCCTACTGGACGTCCTATTCCGATATCGTCGAGATCTGCGGCGGCGTTTCCGTGCTCATCCCCTGTGATGCACAGGCGGGCTTCCGCCTGCAGGCAGAGCAACTGGAAAAGGCGATTACCCCGCAGACGCGCTGGGTACTTCTCAACTCGCCGTCCAACCCCTCGGGCGCTGCCTACAGCGCCGAAGACTATCGCCCGCTGCTCGATGTGCTTCTGCGCCATCCGCATGTCTGGCTGATGGTGGACGATATGTACGAGCACATCGTCTATGATGATTTCGCATTCGTAACGCCGGTCGCGATCGAGCCGCGCCTGAAGGAGCGCACGCTCACCATCAATGGCGTCTCGAAGGCCTATGCGATGACTGGATGGCGCATCGGCTATGCCGGCGGCCCCAAGGCGCTCATCAAGGCCATGGCAGTCATTCAGAGCCAGGCCACGTCTTGCCCCTCCTCCGTCGGCCAAGCCGCTTCCGTCGAGGCGTTGAACGGTCCCCAGGATTTCCTGAAGGGTCGGCGCGACAGCTTCCGCCAGCGGCGCGATCTCGTCGTCTCGCGGCTGAACGCGATCGATGGTCTGGAATGCCGCGCGCCAGAAGGCGCATTCTACACATTCTCGGGATGTTCAGGCGTTTTGGGCAAGACGACGCCCAAGGGCAAGAGGCTGGAAACCGATCAGGATTTCACCGACTACCTTCTGGAAGAGGCGCATGTTGCGGTGGTTCCGGGATCAGCATTCGGGCTTTCGCCCTATTTCCGGATTTCCTACGCGACATCCAAACCAGAGCTTGTTGAGGCCCTCGACCGCATCGAGCGCGCCTGCGCCGCATTGCGGACCTAACGGGTCCCGGCAGCACCTACAATGATCCCACGTCTTCGCTCTGATCATGGTCAGCAACCATCACAACCCGGCTTCTTCGAACGTCTCGTTGAAGCCGGATTTGCTGGTGACGTGGAAACCAAGGCTGCCTCGCGGACGGTCTCGGCGACCGATAATTCGATCTACCAGATCGTGCCGTCCGGCATCCTGTTTCCGAAGGGCGTCGATGATCTGAAGGTGATCGCCAGCGTCCTGTTGGAGCGCCGCTTCCAGAAGATAACGATCGCCCCTCGCGGCGGCGGCACAGGCACCAATGGCCAGTCGCTGACATCAGGTGTGGTGATTGATTGTTCCCGCCACATGAACCGCATTCTGGGAATTGATCCCGTAAGACGGACCGCCCGCGTACAAGCCGGAGTCGTCAAGGATCAGCTGAACCGGGCGCTGAAGCCATATGGCCTGTTTTTCGCACCTGAGCTTTCCACCTCGAATCGGGCGACGATCGGCGGCATGGTCTCGACGGATGCTTGCGGCCAGGGCTCCTGCCTCTATGGCAAGACCTCCAATCACGTGCTCGGCCTGCATATCGTCCTGACCGACGGTTCAGACTGGTGGTCGCGGCCGATGGATGATGCCGAGCTTGCCGGCATCATGGCGCAACAGGATCGCATCGGCGACATCCACCGCACGGTGGAGACGATCGCGCGGCAAAAGCGCGAGCGCATCGCCGCGGTATTTCCAAAACTCAACCGCTACATGACCGGTTACGACCTCGCCCATATCCACCGCGAGGACGGCCGCTTCGACCTGAACGCCATCCTCTGCGGCTCGGAAGGCACGCTGGCGATGATTGCCGAGGCGGAGCTGAATCTGCTGCCGATCCCCGCCAAGGCCGCACTCGTCAATATCCGCTATGGCGACTTCAACGCCGCGCTCAAGGATGCCCGCAGCCTGACGGCCCTGAAGGTCGCCTCGGTCGAGACCGTGGACGAAAAGGTGTTGGGGCTTGCCCGGCAGGACATCATCTGGACCGGCATCGCCCGCTTCTTTCCGGATGGGGACGCGATCCCGGCGAACGGCATTAACATCGTCGAGGTGCTTGCCGATAATGTGGCCGAGCTTGAGGAGAAGCTTGGCGCTCTGACCGAAACGCTCGATCGGGGGCAGGAAGCCGGACGCCTCGGCTACACGGTTGCCCGCGATCCTCAGGATATCGAGGCGATCTGGACGATGCGCAAGCGCGCCGTCGGCCTCCTCGGCAATGTCGATGGCCCCATCAGGCCGGTTGCCTTCGTCGAGGACACGGCGGTACCGCCGGAGAACCTGGCGGCCTATATCCGCGAGTTCCGTGCGCTGCTCGACGATGCCGGTGTTTCGTACGGAATGTTCGGGCATGTCGATGCCGGCGTGCTACACGTGCGCCCGGCGCTCGATCTCACCCGCGGGGATCATGTGCCGATGGTGCGGCAGATCAGCGATGCCGTTGTGGCGCTGACACGCAAACATGGCGGCGTTTTGTGGGGCGAGCATGGCAAGGGCGTGCGGTCCGAATATGTGCCCGAGTTTTTCGGCGATCTTTATCCCGACCTCCAGGACATCAAGCGCGCCTTCGACCCGGAAAACCGGCTCAACCCCGGCAAGATCGCCGCGCCGTCCTCGGCTCCCGCCCCTCTCCTGAAGATCGACGAGGTGCCGCTGCGCGGTGCATACGACCAGGCGATCGGCAACGAAATCCGCGCCGCCTTCGATAACGCCGCCTATTGCAACGGAAATGGCGCCTGTTTCGATTTCGACGAGACGAGCCCGATGTGTCCCTCCTTCAAGGCAACGCGCGATCGGCGGTTCTCACCGAAGGGCCGCGCAATGCTCATGCGGGAATGGCTGCGGCTGCTCGCCGACAAGCAGATCGATCCTCGCAAAGAAGCTGGGCGGCTGCGGGGCGGCAACGCGCTGGTTAGCCTTCCGGTACGCCTCTACAACAGCCTCAATCCTAAAAACCGCGCCGACTTTTCCCATGAGGTGCGCGAGGCCATGGATAACTGCCTCGCGTGCAAGGCTTGCGCCGGGCAATGTCCCGTGAAGGTTAGCGTTCCCGCCTTCCGCTCCAAGTTTCTCGAGCTATATTATGGCCGCTACCTGCGGCCGCTGACGGACCCGCTCGTCTCGGCGATCGAAACCACTCTGCCGTGGATGAGAAGGATCCGGCCGCTCTACAATCTCGCCGCAGGGACAGCTCTTGGTCAGCGCCTGATGCGGGCCGCCGGCCTGACATCGCTTCCGCTCCTGCCGAAAACCTCACTGCAAACAGCGGCAAGCCGTCTCGGCATCGCTACTGCGGACCCCGAGGTTCTGGCCAGGCTTCCGGCCGCAGAGCGGCAGGCCATCGTCGTCTTCGTGCCGGATGCCTTCACGGCGTCCTTCGATCCTGACGTGGTGATCGCCGCGATCAAGCTGGCGCAGAAGATGGGGCTGTCGCCAATGCTCGCCGCATCGCTTGTCAATGGCAAGGCGCTGCACGTGCATGGCTATCTCGGCCAGTTTGAGAAAGCGGCCCTCAAGACTGCGAACTACCTGGAGCGGCTTGCCGAGACCGGCGTGACGCTTGTCGGCCTCGATCCGTCAATGACACTCGCCTTTCGCAGCGAGTACAAGGGCATCACAGGGATCGAGCCATCCGCACCTGTTCTGCTGCCGCAGGAATGGCTGGCCGCCAATCTCGAGCGGCTGGCGAAAAGCATCATGCCGCCCCCAGGCAAGCGCTTTCAGCTGTTGCCGCATTGTACGGAACGCAGCAATGCACCAGCCTCGACGTCCCAGTGGAAAGCCGTCTTCGACGCCGTTCAGATCAAGCTCGACACGATCCGGGCCGGATGCTGCGGTATGGCCGGGACCTTCGGCCACCAGACCCGCAACCGCGCCGTCTCAGAACAGCTCTATGCCATGAGCTGGGCCGGCCCCATCGCCGCCGCATCGGATGACACCGTGATCATGGCGACCGGCTATTCCTGCCGCTCGCAGGCGAAAGCAATCAACGCGATTGAGCTTCCTCACCCCCTCCAAATCTTAGAACGGCATGCTCTGTGAGCGCGATATGCAAAGCAGACTTCCTGAACTGCAGGGATCCAGGAACTGAGAGATCATGGTCGGTGTGAATTCATATCGTTGTAGCGAGATCACAGTCGGCAGATCAGAGGTTACTGCATCATTCGTCCGTCCTTGGGCAACAGGCGTCGCCTTCTGGCCCTGGGAATTGCACAGGTCACCTGATCCAGAAGTTTTTCGTTGTCATGGGCGCGGCAACGATTTGCGGAGTGTAATCAGCGTCAGATCGTCCAGGAGCGGTACCCCCACACTTGGGTCATCGTAAGGGAAAGGCTCGATTTCTCCAGTTTTTTCGTAACCCCTCCGCTCATACCAGGCGATCAAGCTATCCCGGATCCCGATAACCGAGATGTCTATCGAAAACCCACCCCGTTCGCCGACGAACGTTTCGGCCGCGGTCATGATTGATCTGCCGATGCCTGTAGTTTGACGCGCCGGATTGACCGCCAGCATCGACAGATACCATTCGTTATTTTTCACCGGGCGAACCGCCACGCATCCCTGAATTTGGTGGGAGGTCTGATCTTTTGCGAGCAGGATTTTGGTCTGCTCTCCGTCGATCATCCTTTTGACAGCTGCTCGATCAACCCGATGTCCTTCTATCAGACCGGCTTCCGTCGTCCAGCCGTGGTTCGAGACGCCGCGATATGCCTCGTTAACAAGATCAACCACAATGTCGATCTCGTTTTGATTAGCAATTGTAAGCTGCATTATCATTTTCTCTCCTGCTTTTTAACTCGTTCGAGAGGCCAGGGCCTCGCTAATGCAGTTTTTTCGTTCTCTGGTGTTTCTTAAGCATCCAGCAACTTGATCGCTGGGGAGGCCAATCGAGCCAATGCTTTAAGAGGATCACCACTTTTCCACCGGGCTGCCTGATCAGCGTGTCAACCAAGCCATCGGCGTCGGCCAGCCTAACGCTAATCTTACGCACCGGTATGTGTCTGATAGTGCCGAACGGAGGAGAACTACCCTTTTGTCGACGAAGGCAAATCCTCTGAGACCATAGATCCGGCGCACGGCCGCCAAATCAATTCGCACCTAAAGTGAGTTCGTGCTGCTCACATCAACTCAAGCCTGCAAGCAATAATGTCGAAATCATCGGCATTGCGATCTATGTTGAGGATGTCACTGACTTTCCTGTCGAACGAGGGGCAGCGTTTGAAACCAAATTTGCTGTAGATCCGTCTGGCGGACGTCATGAAGCTTGTCGTGTGGATTCCAATTGTGAATGCGCTATTCTCGCGTGCTACGCCGACGCAATGTTCAACCAGCTTGTGTCCAATACCCTTGCCTCTCATCCGGGGCGCTACCGCCAGTTTGCGGAAACCGGCCCAGTCGCTCGGCAGCCCCAAACCTTCCGTACTTGCATCCGCGTAGTACATGACGCTTCCTCCGAGTTCACCATCGATCTCGGCTACAAGGACCTCGGCATGGTCCCACTGATAGTTCAAATTCCGCAGATCGGCAAAGTATGCATTCAGGACGGCAGGCGAGACGTCCGTACGGAATTCCTCATAGGCCATGATCCCAATTTGTTCGATGTTTCCGAGCTCGCGTCTTAGTGCGCGACGAACCACGATATCGTTCATCGATCTATCCACTTCTTCTCTGAGAAATTGCGGGGCGGCGCCTGAGAGTGATTTCCAGGCCGGCAGTTCTCACGACTTTGTTGCTTCGATGATGACCTCCGAGATTTCCGTCGGATGCGAGAGCAGCGAAACGTGGCTGGAGGCCAGCTCGATCGTCTTTGCTTTCATCCGTTTCGCCAAAAACCGCTGTAGCTCGGGATCTATGATACGATCCTGAGTGGACACTGCGTAGTAGGAGGGCTTCGAGTGCCACGCGGCAGCTGTCGTTCGTCCCGCAAGTAGGCCCTTCTGAAAGGGCCACTGAGCCGCATACAATGCCTTAGCTTTGGTCACTGGCAAGTCAGGCGCGAAGTCCCGCAGAAAGGCGTCCTCCGTGAGCCGCCCTTCATCTTTATCGAAGACCACCCCTGCTGAACCTGGAGGTGTAGCGAACTTCTTGGCGAGGGCCGAATAGTCTTCGTTGGCGTCGGGTGCGCGAGCCGCCACATAGACCAGCGAAGAGACGGTACGATGCATACCGGCTTCGGTGACGATCATTCCGGAAAACGAGTGGCCTACCAGCACTGCCGGCCCCTCCTGCCGGTCGAGCACCCTGTAACACGCCTGAACGGCCTCGGGCAGTGTCGTCAGCGGATTTTGCACCGAGGTGACATTCAACCCTTGAGCCTGAAGTAGAGGGATCACTTCCGACCAGGATGAGCCGTCGGCAAAAAGCCCGTGAAGCAGCACGACATTTCGGGATTTGAATTCATCTGGGGCGGTTGACTGACTCACTGTTGGCATGGCGGCAGTTGCGGTTGCAGCCAATATGGATGTGGTAAAGGTCCGACGGTTAATTTTCACCTGGTTCAACTCCGGTCGAATGTCTTGTTAGAAGGGCTGCATCACATGTCTTTTGAGCCTTAGGGGGGCCCGATCCCCCGCGCGTTTGCCTGTAGCCATCCGCCATCCTCTCGTGCCGATCAACGACCTGGCTGATGACGAATTTGAGAATCTCTTCAATCATCTCGGGATCCGAACCAGACTCGACTGCTATGCTTCTAGCGCGTACGAACTGGCGATTCTCTCGGTCGTGATCCTTAGAAGCCAGCGCGTGCTCGGCCTTCAACATGCCCACCTCATCAGGGCAGCGAAACCGCTCGGCGAGAATATGGATGAGGGCCGCATCAAGATTGTCGATGCGTTGGCGAACCGGCGCCAAGAGTGTTTGAATTTCAGATGTTTCCAAGTCGTTCTCCTTACTTAATTCTTATCTACCTTCTGATAGGTAGAAATATCGACATTGTCTGTCACTCCACACCCATGTGACGCGCCAAAAATTCAGGTTTTGATGAAGCTGAAAGCCGCCTTGGATCCGCCTCACGCTCGATGCCGAGACGCGCGAAGTTACCAGCGAATATTGACCACCTTAACCGATCGTGGCCTAAGTAACGGAACAGGCATTTAGAAATCCGCAATTCGGTTTTTGGCGTCCGGACAGAGCGGCAGGCGTTTGCAGCGATTTGACCGGCTCGAAGCGCTTTTGGCCAAGTAGCGCGAGCCCATGCTCGCGCCTTATCGCGACCTCTTATGTGCAGATCGCCCTAGTTCCTCGTCGGTTTCTTGTATTCGGGATCAAATAGGTCCCTCATCTTCCCGGTATCGTAATAGCCCCAGATTTCAACGATCTTTGCGTCCCTGATCTTTAACATCCAGAAATAGTCGATACTGAAGTCGGCACCGTTGACGCCCTTGCCGCCCACGGAATGAAAGCGCACGGCGGCCATGTCATCTTCAACGATCGCCGTATCAAAAACCAACTTTGGACGGCTGGCCAGCTTATCGTGCAAAGGACGGAGAACCTGTCTATCGTACACCTCTTTACCTTGATACCGGCCGGCGATTGGAGATTGCCCCATGGGATTGAAGACGACATCTTCATCAAGGGCGTCTAGAAAACCCTGTCCCCAGCCATCTCTGGACAGAGTTTCGAAAAGCTGCTCCACGAATAACCGGTTTTGCTCTGTCAGATCACGCATGGGAAAGAGCCGCTTCGTTCGAGGTGGAATAACGGGCGAGAACATCGTCGAGCCCCTGCTTTAAAAGGTCGCGCGGACCGTCGGAACCGTCGATGGGCAACAGAGTGCGTTTCGCCACTCTCCAGCGACCATCGTGCCGCTCCAGCATCCAGCGGTTTGCGACTGCGCGATGGATACGATAGCCGTTTGACGTGCCGTGGTTGGCAAGTTCGCGCGGTACACCCTGGTGGTCCAGATGAATAATCATGAGATAAGAGGTCACGACTGCCTTATCGCCACGCAGATCGATTAAAGGCAACCCGGTGAAATGTGCCAGACCGCCGCGCATCGCCTCGTCATGGGCCGGTCGCTGGATGAACGCGGCAATCGCATCGACACCCTCGGCACCATCGAGAGCAGGGCCGCGATCGAATACGCCGTTTTCAAGATAGACCGAGCTGGTGTATTCGGCGTGGCCGGTATCAGCACTCGGTGGATGCGACGCAATCAGTTCGTAAATGGCAAGCTTGTCTTCAATGATCCTGAGGCGGGCTTCGACGCAGTTCTCTTGGGAGGAATTCGTCATATCGGTCTCCAATTTTCGAATGTGCTTTAAACCCTCGCGCCACAGGTTCGCCGGCTGCGGCGTGTGTTAGGAGGGGAAAGATGAAGATCACATCGTGTCTTCACTATTGCTTCGGTCAAAATACCGCGCATAATGTCGATATTTCTGCTGTAACGTTCAAAATAAAGCACGGATGCCCACGACTTTCAATGCTCAAAATTTCATTCTGAGCGGATATAATTTTAAACGGAGCTAGAATGGATCTGGTGAATGACAGCGCTATGGAATTCGACGTAGGTAAACGGCTGACCGAGGTCAGGGTGGCCGCGGGCCTATCTCAAAGGGAGTTAGCGGCCCGCTCTGGAGTACCGCACGGCCTCATCTCGGTCATAGAGCGCAACAAGAGCAGCCCTTCCGTTTCCTCACTCCGTAAGATCATTGGCGGCATACCAATGACGCTTGGCGATTTCTTTCATGAATCAACCGGCAATCCAAACCAGATTTTCTTCAAATGTTCAGATCTGACCGACCTCGCACAGCAGATGCCGTTGGCCTTGCAGCATCAAGCGAAGATTGAACTGCTTCAGGTTGGCGATGCCGCCGCGGCTAACTTGCAACTGCTTTTCGAGCGCTACCAGCCCGGCGCCGATACCGGAGAGACGATGTTCCAGCACGACTCGTATGAAGGCGGGATTGTGCTTTCTGGCACATTGGAATTGACGGTGGGCGATCGGGTCGGGGTTCTCAAGGCCGGAGAAGCCTACCTTTTCAACAGTCGGGAACCACATCGCTTTAGAAACGCCGGCGACGATGTCCTAGAACTGATCGCTGCCTGCACACCGCCATTCCTCTGACGGTGTTAGCGACTTGTGATCGCCGGCCTGCCCATGCCAAAAAAATTGCGGCGGTAGCGAGATCTCTTCCACGCGGCGGTGCAACGCCGCGAGATGAACTCAACCCTGCACCGCGTCTTAGGGCGGGATCCATGTCGACAACAAACTCGGGCGACGCGCCAGAAATCAGGCTTTCGCTCTGCGCATGTCGCGAACGCTCAACCAGACGGCAGACAGGAGAAAATAGAAGGCGCCCAAGCCTGCGTAACCAGCAACATTCGCAATCGACGGCTCATCAGGCATGCGCGCCTGAAGGACGAAGAAGATACCTGCGACCGCTGATTGCCCGCCACTAAGAATCATCGCCCACTGGCCCCCGCTCGTTTTCCAGCGGCGAACGGCGGCACTGAGCTGGAGCAGGCCTGAGAAGATCGCCCACAGCCCGAACACAGCAAGAACCCAGTTCATGCTCATCGTCAGCGCGTCGATCACGATCACAGTCATGAGGGAGCTGACCCCAAAATTGAAAGCCTGGCTGCGGTTGCTCGCAAGTCCGCCGTTTCGCCCGGCATCAACGAAGTTTGCAAACGCGTCCCATGCGGGATAGATAACCAGCAAAAGAGCGGCGACGCCGAAGGATTGCCGCCCGACAGTAAGCGCCAGGGCGACCCATATGATGGAGAAAATTGCTCGCATGAAATAGTAGCGCTTCAGCCATATTTCATCGGCGCTGGCGGTTTTCGGTGTCCTGTTGCTCATTTTAGTCTTTCCTTTTTTCTGCGCTTGGGACGTGTGTGCCCTGCGCGTTCAGATGTAGAAAACGCCATTGCCGAAGCGTGTGCGACTGTCGGCCTGTTTTCCAATGCGTTCGTTTTCCCCTGAAAATGTAGGGGCTTTTTCTCGACGGTGCGCGTCTTTCGTCGGGTCTAGACGCTCCATTGCTGCGGTGATGGCCGATTGGCGGGCCGCAACCCAGCGACCGTCGGGATCCGTAAGGATCGAATTTGTCTGGCAGACACTGACGGGGTTCGATGGGTCTATCGCTGAAACCGGCTCAATCCTGTCCACTTTTCGTCTGGTCATGAGACCTCCCTTGCGATCTTGCAAAGCACTTCGGTTGCGGCGACCAAAATCTGGTCAATCCGGAGCTACTCGCGCTTAGATTCCCGCGTACCACTCGTATCCGCGGTCTTCCCAGAAGCCACCGTTTCCACCCCACAAGCTGGTGAAACTGTCGACGATCTCGATTCGCATGACGTATTTGGCCTGTTTGTATCCAAGCTGCCGCTCAACCCGCAGGCGCAATGGCGCTCCGTGACCGACGGTGAGGTCTTCACCATTCATCTGGTAGGCCAGAATTGTTTGCGGGTGGAACGCGTCGACGAGGTCGATACTTTCGTAATAGCGGCCACTTCCGTCGAGCGTCTTTTCCAGTTCGTCGGCACAGTGAAAGACCGCGAACCTGGCAGTTGGTCGAAGCCCAACCGTTTTAAGGAGCGCGCCCAAGGGGACGCCTGTCCACTTGCCGATCGCGCTCCAGCCCTCGACACAGTCGTGGCGGGTAACTTGCGTACGGGCCGGCAGCTTCTTCAGCTCTTCAAGAGAAATCTCAAGCGGTCTGTCGACAAGGCCATCGATCGTCAGGCGCCACTTTGCGAACCGGCCCTCGAGAAGCTCGGCATATTCCTCGCTATCGGGTGCACTCGTGCCATTGACGCGGAAGGACGGCGAGATATCCGCGTCGGTGAACTCACGGGCCAAGGCGTCGCGCCCCTGCAGCAGGCGCTGTGCCTTCATTGTCAGGGTCTCGGCCGAGCGGATTACTCCGGCAACCTTTTCGTTCTGGTCGAACAGGTCGCATCCCGGGAGTGTCAGCGCGCTCGCTCCAATTGCGCTGCCAATCAGAAAGCGGCGTCGGGTGAGCAATAGGCTCATGAGTTCGGTCCCGTGTCCCTGATCGCATAGCGGCCGGTCACCATCGATCGGATGTTGTTCCAGGTGCCCGACAGCACGACCATCGCGACATGGACGACGACAAACAGCACCAGGAGCGACGCCGTCATGAAGTGAATCGTCCGCGCCGACTGTCGGCCACCGAAGATGTCAACGAGCCAGGGAAGGGCAGCATTGAGCCCAGGCGACATCGTCACGCCGGTCACGATCATCAGCGGAAGCAGGATGGCGATCACCGCAATATAGGTCAGCTTCTGCAATGCGTTGTAGCGCTTAGCTTCCTCACCCTTCGGGAAGCGCAGGCACGCATGGTCGAGGATCTCGTGCCAGAGATGACGGGCAGACAGTTCGTGCGCCTGCGGTGCGAGATCCCGCCTGAAGTGTCCGCTGAGGATGCCAAAACCTGCGTAGACAAGGCCATTAATGAGAAACAGCCAAGCGAAAAAAAAGTGCCAGCGGCGCCCTGCCGCGAGATCCTGGAACGAGGGAATTGTCGCCCAGGCGGGGAATGCCCGTGCAGTCGGCTGGCCATCGACGTTGGAAATCCCGAGCACGCCGGTGGTCGAAACCTCCAGACCCGCCGCACGTACGAATCCATGGGCATTGGCACCATCTCCCGTAGACCCGACGGTGAAAAGAGCAAGATTGCCATCCGCGCCATAGTGGCCCCAGTACAGCGCGGGATGGGCGTTGAAGATCTGCAGCCCACTCAGCAGGAGAATGCTCAAGCACATAACATTCAGCCAATGCGTGATCCGCGTCATAAGCGAGTGGCGGCGGATGAATATCGTCCGGGGGTTCCGGGCGTTGTCGTTGGTGGGACTCATGTCCAGCCTTGCTCCTTAAAGAGGCGCATTTTCGAGAATGGTCGCCGGTCGAGCCGGAGGCCAGCCGACCGGCGACGGACATGGTCACATGGGCGGGACCACGCCATTCTTTCCAACGACGACCTGGTGGGCAACAGTGCCGGTGGGAGCCTTGTCAGCCGGCACGAAAACAACGGCACCCGGAACGAGGTCGTCCTTCGTCGCCGGCGCAAGGGTCACGACCGGCGTGCCGTCAGGGATGGAGATCTTCTTTTCCTTGCCCTTGTAAGCGACCGTGACCGTGCGACCATCCACACCCTTCACGGCATCGGCAACAGTCGCGTTGGTCATGCTGCTTTCAGGCTTCAGGTCCCAGCCGTAGCTGCCCTCACCCGCGCCCTTGAGCGCTGGCGGGAAAATGAGAACTTCAAGGGCTCCGTCGCCGCCATCCTTTTTTGGCAGCGAAGCGATGCCAACAAAATCACCGGGCTTGATGTCCTCAATCTTCGCCTTTGCGACCGCCGAGACCTGCCAGCCGTCAGCGAGAATAACATCAAGGGTCGCTCCCTCGCGGGTCTTTACGGTCAGCTTTGAACCGCCGAAGGAAACGACGCTGCCTCTGACATTGACATGGCTACCCTTGGCTTCTTCGGCGCGTACGGGCAAAGCGGTCATCGTCGCCAAAAATATCCCGGAAAGCATCAGGGACATGGCGGGGGTCAAGCTCTTTAACATGATATCTTCCTACTAGTTGATAGGTTAATTGACGCGGTATTATCCGGTGCGAGATTCGCGCCAGACAATTATTGGACGGTGATCCTTGAAAGACGCTCCAGTGTGGGGGCGAGAACAGTCGCGAACACTTCAGGGCGTCCATAGGCTCGGGCGGAAAGCATTGCTCCGTGGACACATGCCATGAAGGCCTCCGCTTCCACGCTTGGGGAACTCGTCAGGCTCAAGGCGCCCGTCTGCGCGCCCCGGCTCATGATGGAGGTCAGCCACTGTGACAAGAAGCGGAAGAAGGCGGTAACTTCGGTGGCGACTTCTGGAGGAAGCGAAGGCAATTCGCTTGCAAGTAGGGCGCACACGCAGAAAGGCCTGCTTGCGTCCTCGATGCATCCCGCCCAGTGATCAGCGTAAATCTTCAGGATCTCTCGGGGTCCCGGTGCGTTCCGCTCCAGCGCGGCAACGCCAGTCTGCGCATCCTCGCGATAGCGCGAAACCAGGGTTCGCACGAGGTCTGCTTTACTGGGAAAATGGTGATGAATGCTCGCCTTGCGAATGTCGACGACATCAGCGATGTCAGCATAACTGAAACCGTTATAGCCACCGTTCATGATCAGCGTTCGCGCGGAGGCGAGGATTTCGTCAGAGGTCGTCAATAGGTTGCTCATATCTAACACCTACCTTTCAGTAGGGAGGCTGTCAAGCATGCTATTGGCTGATTTCCTCGCCCCTTCGCACGATCGCGTCATCATCCTGTTGCCCATCTCCGCCGCAAGCGAAGAACTAGCTTCAAGTTGACAGTTTGCCAAGGCATGCCCGCAGCCGGTCTGCCCTCGCGGAAAAACGGGCGCCTTGAGTTTTCCAATGCCTGATTGGCCCTTCCTGCTCCGGAAACCTCTGACGGCAAGAGCCGGGGGGCGTGCCCCGGCGCGGAATGTCCGCAGTGGATTTGCCTCGTGGCAGCGATTGCATGAAGCTGCCTGCGTATTGCGGAACGACCACTGCCACCCCATCCTGAATCACCTAGATACCAAGACGCTTGCCAGCGGCTTCCGCGGCTTGCTCTATTTGTTGGCGCATCTTGGGTGTGCGCGCCCGCAACGCGGCAGCCCGCTCCGGCTCCTTTTCGGGTGTACCACCGTCAAAGGGCGGCTCTGGTGCATATTCGAGCACGAGCTGGGCGCGCCGCGCCTCGTCCTCACCGCGCAGTTCGGCTGCCAGCGTTAGCCCGAAATCGAAACCCGCCGTCACACCTCCGGCGGTCATCCGGTTGCGGTCTTTCACGACACGCTTCTTGACGTGCCTAGCCCCCATCAACGGCAGGAGGTCTGCATGTACCCAGTTCGCCGTCGCGTCATAGTCCTTCAGCAGGCCTGTCGCGGCAAGCGTAAGTGCACCGGTGCAGATGGCAGTGACCCACTTAGCCTTTTCTCCCCTTTGACGAAGGAAATCCATGACAATAGGGTCGTTCATGCAATCGATCGTTCCCAGCAGCCCGCCCGGCACGAACAGTACGTCCGGTGCCTCGTCCGCCTCGGCGAATGTCTTGGTGGGCGCAACTGGAATTCCGAGCTCGGTCGAAACCGGTTCCCTGTCCTTCCAGACGAGATCAATCCTGCATCGCAGGATATCGAAAACCGTCATGGGCCCGACGAGATCCTGCAGGACCATGCGCGGATGAATCAACATGGTGATGCGCGGTGCATCAGCTGGCGTTGGCATCTGGTGGATGGCCGGACCAGACCCCTGCTGGCCAGAACTCGGTACCGCAATTGCGCTGGCAGCACCCACTGTCGCGGCAATCGCGAGAATGTCGCGGCGGCTGAAGTCGCTCATGATCATTTCCTTTGGTTATTGAGCTCGGGACGAGCAAATTTATTCAAAGTCATTGGCGCCAAGGGAAGCGTTGACCAGCTCAAGCATCCTAGTCGCTCGAGTCCGACTCACGTCAACGCATCGGCAAAGCAATCTACCAACTAGTAGGTGCATGTAAATTTCTGTTGGTGACGCACGTTGTCGCACCGCTGCAGAGAGGGCGAGCGGTGGGTACCTCGACGATCGGATGAAATCGCGGACCTAGCCCTGCGAAACGTCGCTCACTGGAGCCGCCGAACAAGTCTCAAGCCGCCGAAATGACGTCCACCAGATCGAAGAAGTCAGGCTGGAACTTCGCAAGGCCCTGGAAATATTGGTCGCCAGGCTTGAAGCTCGGCTGCACGTGGAGCTGCTCAATATCGTTGAACGAGCGCCAGGCCCCAAGATTGACAACATGGGTTCCGTCTAGGCTCCGGTGAAAATCGATCGCAAGCAAGCCGGGCGTCCCGAAGGAATTTGGCCCCTCCTCCGCCGCACGTTTCAGCAGCTTGGCTTGATTTTCGGATGTCACGTCGAACAGGCCGAAGTGGATGCAAGGCGTCGTTGCCAACGAGATTTGCGTCGGTCCTGATAGTTGAGGCCCCTGCCTTGTAAAGGCCAGCTCGTAATTCCGGCTATTGAGGATCGGAAATGTTTGGAGAGCGTTCCTCAAGGAGAGAGGTGCTTTTGGCACAAGCGGGATTTCGCCATCATCCGGACGACGCCATTGGACGTAGGTCGAGATGCCGCTCGTATTGATGCTCCGTAGAACGAGGCCACCAACGAAGGTCGGCTCGGCTTGCGCAGCGATCGAATCGCTTTGCTCGCCAACCTCACTGCTTCATCCTACCCGCTGGCAGGCACATCGAAGCCCTCGATCGCCGCCACCACGTCCAGATCAGTCGAGATGATCATCTCTTCTGCGCCTTCTCCGGTACCGTCCATTTTATTCTCCGTCGATTGAAAAGATTTGGCCGCGACCGATGCCCATCCGCGCCAAAAGCCGGTCGCGCCTCAATACCTGGTGGTAGAGCGCCGCGACGACATGCAGGACAATCAAGCCGATGAGCGTAAAAGCAGCGATCGCGTGCACGGCCATCGGGGGAAAGTCTTCAAATTGCGGGAGAGGTCCCGGGGCGTGGAGGAAAATGATCGGTCCTGCTCCGGAAAAAATGAGGAGGCCGATGCCACTGGCAGCCGCGATGACCGGGACACCATAGAGCAGAGCGTGCGTGACCTGCGCCACGTGATGCTGCCAGAGTGGCTGGCCCGAAAGTCGTCCAGGACGGCGGTTCAGGCTCCACCAGATCGCCCGAAACAGCGTGAGCAACAGGACCGAGACGCCAAGGGTGATATGGACGCGAAGTATGTCGGCCTGCTGCGATTCCGATACCGCCCGGCCCGCCGCGAACCCAAGGACCAACAGCGTCACGATGCCCACGGCGATTATCCAGTGTAGTGCGACGGCGATACCGCCGTGACTGCTTTCATTGCGTTTCGCTTTCATGGCAAGATCCTCTTTCCAGATGCCAACGAAGATGACATAGTATGCTATGTCAGAGATAGCAAGCTATATCATGAGCGAAGAATCGGTCGGCCAGGCTATTAACCGTGCAGCGCGCCTCGCGCGCAGACTGATGGATCGAAGGCTTGCCGATCTTGGCCTATCGTCGGGTCACCTGCCGGTACTGACGGCCCTTATGGAAAGGGAGCCCTTGTCGCAGAAGGCTCTGGTCGACCACGCTGGCATTGAGCAGCCTACGATGGCGGCGACATTGGGCCGCATGGAGCGGGATGGCATCATCACCCGCTGGCCCAATCCGACGGACAAGCGAACGTTGCTTTATGCGTTGTCTCCACAGGTCCGGGAAAAGGCGGAAGCGATCCGAAGCGCTATCGACGGCATCAACGATACCGTTGGCAACAGTTTAACTGTCGAAGACCTCAATAACTTCCGTCGAATCTTGCGCACGATGGCCCAATCGCTGGGGAAAGCCCTGGATGAGTAAACCCCGGATCCAACGAGCATAAGTGCCCCTTCGCTCGTCGGATCCAACGGCCATCCGCATGGACCATTGGTCTGACTATCGTCACCAGAACAAAGCAGGCGATAGGGTTGGTCGGGCCGGCGCGACGACGTGTCCGCCTTTGACTGGCAGCAGGTAACAGTAGCGTGTCGCAATGGTTTTTGAGAAAGGAACGGGTGTCGTTTACGACCTAGCCCTGCACGAGCGCTCCTAACCTCATGTTGCACCGCCCGTTCCCGCTGGCGGACTGTCGGCAAGGCTGATGCCCGGCTGGATCAGTACCTTGCCGCCGTCCGATGTCGTTGCGACGATGCCATCGGTATAGATTTTGACCGATGATATGGTGCCTTTGACGGATCCATCGGCACTCTCAATGTATTTTCCAACATAGCCGCCCGCTTGCGTAAGGCTTGAGCCAGCGAGCAGGGCGTCGAGCTTCTTGTTTGTCTGGATGCTTTGTTCCACCTGGGAAAAACTTGCCAACTGAGCGAGCTGCTCGCTGGGATCGACGGGATCCGTGGGATCCTGGTTTTTGAGCTGCGCTATAAGAAGCTGTAGGAAATCGTCATAGTTTGTCGTCGCCCTATTCTGGCTAGTTGTATTGGAAGCAACGTTTGAGGGTGTGAGACTATCGACAGAGCTCGTCATGGGGCGTCCTTTGCGTGACCGGGCGTGCGGGGGCAATCGCACACATCCTCAAACAAAGTTGTGCTGACTTCCCGAACCATTGACATATGCCTACCTTCTAGTAGGTTAGCCGTCAATTGGAAACAGGTACGTATCAAATTCGGCGTTGGTATTGGCAGTCAGCAGGAAAAGTCATCGGATGACACTTAAGTCCGCGGCTTGAATTGCGTCGCCTTGCCATGAGATTATAACCCGCATGTCGGGACGCTGTGGAGAGCAGCGGTCGCAGCCCTTCTCTCCGTGAGTATCTGAAAACTAGTATCCGGCGGTGGACCATGAAGACAATCGGAATTCTCGGCGGTATGTCCGCAGCTTCAACGCAAATCTACTATCGCGAACTTTGCAATCGGACGCGAGAAATCCTGGGTGGCCTCCACTCTCCGGAATTGCTCATACGCTCCCTGGATTTCGCCCGGATCGAGGCGTTGCAGGCTGAAGGAAAATGGGAAGAAGCCGGCGAGATCTTGAACCGAGAGGCCAGGGCCCTTGAGCGTGGGGCCGCGGATTTTATCGTCCTCGCGACGAACACGATGCACAAATTGGCCGAACAAATGATGCACGGCGTGTCCATCCCGTTGCTGCATATCGCTGACGCGACCGCATCGCGCATCAACCAAGAAGGCCTCAACCGTCCGGGACTGATGGCGACAGCGTTCACGATGGAGCAAACCTTTTACACCGACAAGCTGGTGGCGGCCGGTGTCACCCCGATCATACCGGAAGCGCCAGATCGAACCGAAACGCACCGTATCATCTACGAAGAGCTTTGCTGCGATGTCGTTACTAGGGAAAGCGAGCAGGCCTATGTCGCCATTGCCCAGCGCCTCGTTGATCGCGGGGCTGATTGCCTCATTCTCGGCTGCACGGAAGTCGGGATGCTCCTAAACCAGGATAATGTGACCGTGCCCGTATTTGACACGACGCTGATCCATTGCGATATGGCTCTCGCAATGGCGTTAAGCGAATAGGGCTCTCATCGACCATGCGTCCAAGCTCAGTTTCAGACCATCGTTGAAACGCCTCAGGGACTGCCGATCCGGGAGTTTTAGGCTCCAGTTTCATTGGTTCGTCTGGCCGTCCGCTTCGTTGGTGGCCAGTGACCGCTTCGAAAGCGATTTGCAAAAGTCCACCGCTTTAGCCGTCAGCCAAGTCAACAATCCAGCTCGAGATCGCCACGTGGCACCGCTAGACACAAGAGGGCCTGGTTGAGGGAAAGCAGCGGAACCTCATCCCCGACATGATCAACGACCCCGCTGATCACCTTTTGGACGCAGGACTGGCAGTCCCCGAGGCGACAGGAATAGGCAACCTCGATCTCGTTCTTGAGCGCAAGGTCGAGCAGCGTGCCATCACTCGGCGACCATTTTACGGTCTTTCCCGACCTGGAAAAGGTAACCTTGCTACCAAAAACCGTTTCCCTGCCGGCGAGATCGAGTGTCGGGCCAGACGCGGCTTCGAAAGCCTCGTAGTGAATGGATTGCGACTCTGCTCCGCGTGCTATCAGCCCATCGCAAAGCGAGGTCATGAAGGTGTCGGGACCGCAGATATAGAAATCGGCCTGATCGATCGGCAGTAGCCGCGCAAGCACAGCGCTGTCGATCCGGCCGACAAAATCACAGCGCTCTCCCTTTTGGGGGCGAGAATAACAGGTGAACAGTCTGACCGTGCAATTTTTCGCCTGAGCCGCAATGGCTTTGGCCTCTTTTTCGAAGAGATGGCAGGCCGCATCCCGGGCAGCGTGAATAAACCATACCTCCCGGCCGCTGTGTTGCGACGCAATTTGCTCCAACATTGGAAGAAGAGGCGTAACACCGACGCCAGCGCTGATCAGCACGATTCTGCGCCCTGGCGGGCTCGACAGGACGAAGCGTCCGGCAGGAACGCCCACGTGCAACTCCATGCCTGTGTGAATTGTGTCATGAAGAAAGTCTGATACCCCGCCTTTTCCGGCACGGCGCACCGAGATGCGCAGGCTTTTCCCGTCGGGACGGCGTGAAACTGAATATGAGCGCTGTCGAAGAGGGCCGGAGGCACCCGGCACAGAGACCGTGACGTACTGTCCGGGGAGAACGGGGCCGATCGGCGCCTTATCGCATGGCTCAAGGACGAAGGACGTAACGTCGGGGCTTTCGCGGTGACGTTCAATGCATATGAATCTGCGCTTGCCCGACCAGTAACTGCGGCGGTCCTGTTGCCAGATGCGCGACCGCGACAACGCCGCGGAGCAGTGGAAATAGACTTCTCGCGGCGCCAGCTTCAAAGCGTTCGGCTCCGGTTCTGAACGCCCGTTGATCCGGAGCAGCTCGTTCTGCCCCGGGGTAATCGCCAACAGCGCGCATTCCCCGCTCGCCGCCGCAATAGCGCCGATAGGCAGGCGAAGACGGTAGGCATGCCGATTGTCGAAGGGGATGACAGCTAGCGGAGCTTCTGCGGTAACGTCGATTCTGATCTCCGCGTTGTCGCCTTCCCGCGCAAAGATGGTCAGAGCCGCCTTTTCCATGAATTTCAGGGCGCCGGGGCCTGCGAACCCGCCGATCTTCTGGTCGACGCCCTCCATCGGCGGGCCATAGACATCACGCACGCCAGCGTCCCGTAGATCCCGTTCCTCAGCCTCGCTTCGCGGCACAGGATAAGAGCCCGTGGCGGCCTGTGCAAACTTGTCTCCATCGATGACAGCGCCAAGGTCGAGCGGCGGAAGGCGTCGCGCTGGATCAATCCAAAAACTCGCCTTTTCGAATGCCTCGGTCTGGTCGAATTCTAGCGAGGAGGGTGTCAGCACGAGCACGCTGATCGGCGAATTCCCATCGGCGGGGAAGTGTGCGAGGTCTTCGGCCAGGAACGAGACCTCCGCATCTGCGGCAACGCGCAGGAAACGATCACATCCACGGTTCACGATGATGAGCGCGACGCGGGGGTTGGCAAGGATGTTGCTGATCGTGTCGAGCCGACGATTGCCATTATAGTCGGGCAAGAGAAGGGTCCCGTCGTCGGTTACCGTCAGGACGCTCGGTTGCCCGCCCCTTGGCGAAACGTCCATGGCTCCTTCTGCATTGCGCGAGGCGATGAAGAGGAGCGTCGCGTTCTCGATGAACCGACGCGTTTCCAGATCCATGTCAGTGTCCTTTTTTGACGCGTCACCAGCGAAACGATCGCAGCGCGCATGGAATCAGGGCGATTGAGGCTTTGCCATCGCGCTCAAGACCTCGTGCCTGAGCGGAATGGAAGGCTGCGCGCCTGCCCGCAAACAAGCGATGCTGGCCGCGACGACCGCGATTTTCGCAGCCTCCCGTATTGAACCGCCACGATCGAGCTCTGCCGCAAAATACCCACAGAATGTATCGCCTGCGCCCACGGTATCGAGCGGCCGGATGGCAGGCGCTGCGATTTCGAATAACTCCTTGGCTGTAGAGACCGCAACGCCTTCCGCTCCCTTCGTTACGACAAGGATCTTGTCGTTCCGACGACACCACTCCCGCATCGCATCGTGGCCGACTTGACCATCGTTCAATCTTGCCCATTCGTGTTCATTTGCGATGACGATATCTGCCAGGCGCGACAGTTCTGCAGAGGTCGCATCGAATGGCGAGACGTTCAAGATGGTCTTGACGCCATGTAGCCGTGCAAGCTCCAACGCTGCCCTGTTCGTTGCAAACGGGATCTCCTGCTGAAGGACTAAAATGCCGCCCTGCATGGCTGACACTGCTGAGACCACCATCTCGAAATTTACGAGCCCGTTAGCCCCTGCCGCCACGACGATGCAGTTTTCACCGAGGCAATCGACGTAGATATTGGCCGAACCGGTCTCTTCCGCAACAACGGCCACTCCCGAAAGAGTGACACCTGCTTCGACAAGTTCCCGGAGAGCGATCTTCGCGAAATCGTCATCGCCAACGGCGCCAAATAAGCGAGCCTCGGCGCCCGCCCGCTTGGCGGCGAGGACCTGATTTGCTCCCTTCCCGCCCCCGAAATAAGACCTCCCCCGAGCATGAAGTGTTTCGCCTGCCAAAGGCAGTGTTTCGACGCCGAACCGGATGTCGAGATTGATCGAACCGAGCACTACGATCATGAGGCACCTGCAACCGCCCCAGCGAGGCCGCGTGATATGAAACGGCCAAAGCCCTTAGGCATGACAGGATGTCCATGGTCGAAGATGACCTCGCCGCGCAGGATTGTCGTCACCGGCCAGCCGGTCACCTCCAAGCCTTCATAAGGCGTGTAGTCACTGCCGTGATGCATAAGGGATTGGGTCATAGTGACCTTCTTGTCCGGATCCCAAAGCGTGATATCGGCATCCGAACCGATCGCGATCGTACCCTTTGCTGGATACATGCCGAACAGCTTGGCGTGGTTGGTCGAGGTGAGTTCGACAAAGCGCTGTAGCGAGATGCGGCCTTTGGCAACGCCCTCCGAGAATAGGATCGGCATCCGTGCAGCCACGCCTGGAATGCCGTTCGGCACCCAGCGGAAAGAGGTGCGGCCTTTCGGGCTGGACTTGCCGGCGGCGTCCTCATAGCGGAAGGGGCAGTGGTCAGACGAGAATGTCTGGAACGTGCCGTTGACGATGCCGCGCCATATCGCCTCTTGCGAAGCATGATCGCGCGGTGGCGGCGAGCAGACGTATTTTGCACCCGAGTGGTCCATGTTGAGACCCTTCAGATGATCGGCCGTCAGCACAAGATACTGCGGGCAGGTCTCAGCATAGACCTTGATGCCCCTGGCCCTCGCCCATTCAATCTGCTCCATCGCCTCTTTCCCCGAAACGTGGACGATCATGACGGGGACATCGACAAGCTCCGCATGGGCTATGGCTCGGTGTGTCGCCTCCCGCTCGACAAGCTGAGGTCGAGCCTCAGCGTGATAGTAGGGCGCGGTCTTGCCCGCTTGTTCCAGTTTGTCGGTGAGGAACTTGATCTGGTCGTAGCCTTCGGCATGGATCATCACCATCGCGCCGTACTGTCGAGCGATGCTCAGCACTTCGAGAATTTCGCGATCCTTCAGCACCAGGTCGTCATAGGTCATGAAGATCTTCACCGACGTATAGCCGTCGGCGATCAGTGCCGGGAGTTCCTGGCCGAGCACCGCGGCTGTCGGATCGCTGATGATCAGGTGGAAACCGTAGTCGAGCAGTGAATTGCCATCCGCCTTGGCGTGATAGTCCGCCACGGCCTCGCGCAGCGATTGGCCTTTCCTTTGCAGGGCATATGGGACGATACAGGTATTGCCACCGGCCGCAGCACTTCGGCTGCCGGTCTCAAAACCGTCCGCCATGACGATTCCCTCGCCCTGGTACTGGTCGAGATGGACATGGCTGTCTATGCCACCGGGAAGCACGAGCAGGCCGGCCGCATTGATCTCCTCAGTCCCGCTTGGAAGATCCGGGCCTAGTGCGACAACCTTGCCGCCTGCAATCGCGATGTCGCAGGCAAAAAGATCGGCCGCCGTGGCGACAGTCCCGCCCCGAATGACAAGATCGTATTGCGGTTTCATTCAAGGCTCCTGATGTAGTTCGTGATATTGCCGGTTCAGGTAGATCAGACTCGTTACCCGCGCACTGTTTTTGACCGCCAGGACTTCGGCGATCATGATCGTATGCGTGTTGACCTCAAGCGCCTGGACGATACGGCAGTCGAAGGACACGATGGCATCGAGCAGAACGGGCGAGCCAGTTTCCAGCGTCGCCCAGTTTCCAACACGAAAACGGTCGTCCATTTCCAGCTTGCCGACGCCAGAAAACACGCCGGAAAGATCCTTTTGGCCCGCTGACAGAGTGTTGACGCAGAAAACGCCGTTCTGCTTGAGCGGTTCGTTCTGCAAACTGCGGCGGTTCATGCAGACGAGCAGCGACGGAGGCGTATCACTGATGCTGCAGACGGCTGTCGCCGTGAAACCGAGACGCCCCATTCGGCCGTCCGAGGTGATGATGTTGACGGCCGCACCGAGGCGGCTCATGCCGTCCCGGAACGCCTGCAGGGAGACCGTGACGTCCTCCTGAAGCTCCGTAAAATGGCCGGACCGGGACATGACCATCAGTAGCCTGGCTGAGTGATGCCGTGGCGGGCCGCGAACGCCTTTGCAACATTGATGTCGGTCAGCGCCGGCACAATGCTTTCCGGATGCGGGAAGCCGTAATAATAGGCATCCGCCGCCCGCTCGTCGGCACGCGCCGTGTCCAGCACGATCTGCGTGGCCTCCGATGCAGGCTCCAGGAAGATGCGGGTGAGATCGCAGCCGCCACGACCATACTTTTCCCACATGCCGAGGTTGACTTCGGTCATCCAGATTTCGTCGAAGGCGGCATCGCCGTGACGAGCGATTTCTTGGGCGAGGTATTTGGCGCTGCGGCTGGCAAAATTGCCGCCCTGCCCGCAGATCGGATCAAAGGTGATTGCGGTGTCACCCACCGGCATGATCAGGCCACCCGATGGCAGGCGTCCGAATGCCTTGCGGACCGTCGGCGGGAACCGCCCCACCAGCCAGCCATGCGGGTCTTCGTCAACATATTCCATGTCGTCGACCATGTCGTGTTCCCAAGGCGCAAACTCCCGGATGATGTTGCGCGCATGTTCAGTCACTTCCTGACCCGAGGTCGAGCCAGCGAACCGGTCCATGCGGCTTCCTTCGCGCGCTTCAAAGAGAATGCCGTAGGTCGGGCCTGAGGTCTTGTGATTGTAGGGAACCCAGAAATACTCACCGGAATCGGCGAAGAAATCGAATTTTGTCGAGCTGTAGGGCGTACGCTCGGAAAACCATTCGCGCACATGCCGACCCGACTTGCTGCGTACAATGGTCATTGCCAGGTTGCGCTGCGGACGGTCGTAGACACTGCGGTGCGGGTCGCGTGGGATGAGCCGGCCAAGATCGGCCTTGCCAGCGGCTAAGACTGTGAGGTCGTGCTCCAGCGCGATCCTATCAGCGCGTTCCGGCGTGACGCTTTCGATGACCAGCCTGCCGCCGATGCCTTCGAAATCCTGCAGCCAGCGATGAATACGCATCCGCTGGTCGATTGCGCCGCCGCTGCGGCCATATTCGATCCGGCCCTTCATGACAGTCGCGTCGGGGTCGCTCGGGAAGCGGGCGCTCTCGAGCAGCACCCCCTCGGCGGGGAACATGCCTTCCGACCAGAAATCCATACCCAGCTCCCGCTCGATATCGATGACTTCGGCATAGAGGCAGGCGGTTCCGGTCGGCGCGGAATGGTAGAGCCACTGGTCCGGCGTCTTGTCGGAATAAAGCGTGACGTCATAGCCGTTCTTCACAAGCGCGTAGGCCAGGATGCATCCCGCCTGCCCTGAGCCGATAATCGCGATCTTTCTCATGCATAGTTCCCCTTGTTGCGGCCTTGCTGGCCGTTTCAGCTTGAGTTTTTAATCCTGGTTAGACGCTCGACAGCCTCGACGATCATGTCGCAGAATTTAGGATGATCGAGCGTCATCGCGACATTGTGGCGGAAATCGACCTGCTCGGCGGCCGTTCCCCCGAAATGATGCATGCCGCCCATCTTCTCGAAGTTGCAGACGGTCATTCCCTTGGTCCAACGCCCCGCCGTCTCCACCCGGATGTCGGCTTTTTCGGTCGTTAGCACAGCCGGATCGATCAGTGCGGCGACGCAGACTGCATCATGAATGGCGGGATAGGCGATCTGCAGCAGCCCGCCATGCGTCGTCGCGATAAACGCCCAGATATCCAGGATGAACTTGCTGATCGAACCGTCGATCGCACGCACCCGATCCTGGAGGTCGGGCGTCGCCAGAGCCTGGGTCTGTGTGAGATCCAGCCCAACCATGGTCACGTCCCAATTGGCCCGGAACACTAAATCGGCGGCCTCCGCATCGGCATAGATATTGAACTCTGCCACCGGCGTAATGTTGCCGCGGGTATAGGATCCGCCCATCCCGACGACGCGCTTCACGCGCTCGATGATGCGGGGCTCCTTACGGATCGCGAGTGCGATATTGGTCCAGGGACCGACCGGCACGAGCGTAACCGTCTTGGGCTCGTGCTCCATCACCGTGTCGATGATGAAGTCGACGGCATGCCGCTTGTCCAGGTCGAACGAAGCCGGTGGCAGTTCAGGACCATCGAGACCCGTTTCGCCGTGGATCTCGATCGCCAGAACCTGCTCGGCGACAATCGGACCGCGCGAGCCCTTGGCAACAGGCACCTTGATGCCGTAGGCGGTGCAGGTGGACAGCGCATTGCGCGTCGTGTTGTCGACATTGTGATTGCCGGAGACGGTCGTAATTCCGAGCAGGTCGATCGCCGGATTGGCTGCCGCAAGCAGGATGGCGATGGCATCGTCGTGCCCAGGATCGCAATCCAAAATGACCTTTTCCATAAGAGTTTCCTTCACCTATCGTTTTTTATGAATTGGATCAGACGGTGTATCCCGTCCTTCAGTGTCACTGCCGGCTCGTATCCGAGGACGCGCCGTGCCGCGTCAATATTGAGAAGGCCAAGCGTGATGTCCTCCGGGTCGGCGCCGGGATCGAGCCTGATATCGGCCTCCGGTATGGCTTGGCGGATGATGTCGGCTGCCTCGTCGATGGTCGGATTGATGCCACCACTGAGGTTGAAGACGCGCTGCGAGGGTGCTTCCACATCAAGCGCCAGAATAAGCCCGCTGGCGATGTCATCGACATGAACCCATTGCCGTGGAAATCCCTCTCCATAGGGCAGATGTGTCGATGTTCCCTCGAGTGCGTTCTGGATCATCAGGCGCAGCACGCAGCTTGTCGTGCGACGCGGACCGTAAACCCCTGCGATACGCAGAACGATTGCATCGACGGCGTGCTCTTCGGCATAGGAAAGCACCACCGCTTCGCCCGCCACCTTGCTGGACGCATAGCACTGCCGCGTCAGTAGCGGGTTGCCTTCTCTGATGTCGTCCTGCGGCTGATTGCCGTAAACCGTGAGTGATGAGCAAAACAGCAGCCGGCACGGGTGTCCAAGCGCGGTGCGCTGGCGCGCGACCTCCGCAACATCGATCGTCCCCCCAATATTGATGTTGAACAGCGCGGCTGGATTGTCGCGACCGAGCATCGGGCCGGACACCCCGCCACAGTGAACGATGGCGTCGATTCCAAAACGGGCTGCAAGTTCATGAAGTTTGTGCTGGTCGCCGATCTCCAGAGGGAAGGCGTTGTCTGTCAGCCCGGCAACGTCGGAGACCGTTCGGTCGACGGCGATGACCTTGCGTCCTGCGCCGGACAGCCTCTTCACGATTTCATAGCCGATCAGACCGTTTGCGCCTGTCACGAGGATGGATTCACGCATTCCATGCTACTCCCACTATTTTGGTTCCCTGGGAACGCAGCCAAGGCGTCGGTCAGGTGATGTCGAAATTCCAGCTGCCATGCCTGTTCCTGGTCCGGGCACCGCGGATGCCGACGATGATCAATGCAATGACGGTGACCACGTAAGGCATGAGTTGCAAGAGCTGCGGCGCAATGCCCGTGACCTCGGGAAGTCGTATAGACAGCGCTGAGGCAAGGCCAAACAGCAATGCAACGACCGCTGTTGCAAAGGGATTTCCCTTGGCGAAGATAATAGCGGCGATCGCGATCAGGCCGCGGTCGTTGGTCATCTGCTTGGCGAATAGCGATACATAGCCGAGCGAGAGATACGCACCGGCAAGCCCGCAGAAAAAGCCTGAAGCGAGCATTGTCTGGATCTTGATGCGATCGACGTTGACGCCGGCAGATGCTGCAGCGTCCTCCGCTTCGCCGACAACCCGCACCCTGAGGCCCCAACGCGTCCTATAGAGCAGCCAGTAAACTGCCGGGATTGCGAGATAGGCGACGTAGACGAGCAGGGTGTGTCCGCTCAGAACCGGACCAATGAACGGTATGTCCTTGATAAGTGGAATATTGATCGACGGGAACGTCGGGATCTGGTTGGACGTGAACATGCCGTCTTGGCCGAAGATGCCTTCGAGGAGAAGTGCTGTCAGCCCATAGGCGATGAACGTCACCGCAATCCCGGCAATAAAGATATGCGCCCTGAACTTGAGATTGAAAGTGACCAAAAGTGCTGCCAGCATCATCGAGCAAAGTACTGCAGCGAGAATGCCGACGGTCAGGCTGCCCGTCGCGTAAGCGAAGGCAACGGCCGCGAAAGCCGCAACGATCATGAAGCCATCGAGCGCGATGTTAAGAATGCCGGCTTGGAACGTCAGCAGGCCACCAAGGGCTGCCAGCACCAAGGGCGCCGAGATACGGAGGGCGGAAAAAGCAAGTTCCTCGATCATGTCATGCCTCCTGGGGCGCGGATTGCGGCTGGCTAGGCGTGGTTGCAGGCTTGCGCTTGAGCGGACCCGGTTTGCGACGCCAGACAAACTTGGCGGCGAGAACGAGGACCACGATGAACTGCAGCACCTGCACGAAATATTTGCTCAAGCCCGTGGTCATTTGCAGAACGGCGCTACCACCATTCAGCGTACCAAACAGGAATGAGGCGGCAATCACTCCAAGTGGATTGGAGTTTGCGAGCATCGCAACCGCGATCCCGTCGAAGCCAAAGCCTGGCGAAAAATTGTCGTAGAAAGCGTGATACTGACCAAGGACTTGCTCAACGCCGGCAAGTCCCGCGACGCCACCGCTGACAAGCATAACCCACAACGCATTGGTCTTCACATCGACGCCGCCATAATGCGCGAAACGCGGATTGAGGCCGATCAGCTTCCAGATGAACCCTCGCACGGTCGTGGCGTTGAAGACGAGGAAAAACAGGCAGACGGCAACGCCAAGGATGATGCCGGCATTGAGCTGTGAATAGATCGAGAACGAAGGGAGATAAGCTGTCTCGGCAATATCGGGCAGTTTGTTCGTTGGGCCGGGTGCCTTCAAGGCCTTCGTTGAGATGTACCCGGTCAGCAACAACGCGATCGGGTTTAGCATCAGGCAGACGACGAGTTCGTTGACACCGAGATAGACGCGCAGTAGCGCGGGGATCGAGGCCCAAAGCAAACCGCCCAGGAAACCGAGCAGGATGCAGAGTGGCAGGTGGATAATGACCGGCAGGCCAGCCAGGGCATAGCCCGCGACCCCGGCGAACATGGCGCCGATTAGCATCTGGCCTTCCGCGCCGATATTCCAGAGGCCCGCGCGAAAAGCAATCGCCACCGAAAGACCGGTGAACAGCAGCGGCGTGGTCATCTGCAGCGTAACGGATAGGTTCGGCCAGCCGGACAGCCCGCCTTCGAGC
Organism: Agrobacterium vitis; assembly: GCF_013337045.2. Classification (NCBI taxonomy): domain Bacteria; kingdom Pseudomonadati; phylum Pseudomonadota; class Alphaproteobacteria; order Hyphomicrobiales; family Rhizobiaceae; genus Gillisella; species Gillisella vitis. Next base: position 203,699 of record NZ_CP118262.1, on the reverse strand, counting down.
AGTGTCTGGTAAACCACGACGGGGTTGCGTCCGAGAAGAGCGATCAGGATCGCGCCAACCAAGAAGGCGATGACAATGGCGATGACTGGTGCAACCAAGGGCATCGCTAGCTTGTTCAGCAGGCTCTTTTGATTTTCCATATCGCTCACCCGTCGATTGTGTTTGCGGCTTGCGCGGCTGATTGTGCCGTGGAAGCAGGGTCGGGATGGGCGTCCTCGTGCAGGCCACCCATGTAGCGTCCGATCTCTTCATAGCTCGTCTTGTCACTTGCGAGATCTGCGACCGCCCTGCCGCGATACATGACAATGATGCGGTCGGAGAGCGCCATCACCTCGTCGAGGTCGGCCGAAACGACGAGCACAGCCTTGCCGGCATTGCGCATCGCAACCAGGACTTTGTGGATGGATTCGATCGCACCGATGTCGACGCCCTGCGAAGGCTGCTCTGCAACAATAAGCCGGGCATCGCGACTGAGCTCACGGGCTATCTGGATCTTCTGCTGGTTACCACCCGACAGGGAACCTGCGGCCGCGAACATGCCGCCTCCTCGAACGTCATAGGCCTCGATCAGCTTGCCCGCACGCTCTTGCGCGCGGCGCGCAGAGAGAAACGGCCCATTAGAGACTTCCGGCAGATGGCCGATGCTCAAATTTTCCCAAAGCGGGCTCTCAAGCGAAAGGCCAAGACCGCCACGGTCAACCGGTATGTAGGCAAGGCCCGCCTCGCGTGCCGTTCGCGGGTCAACCGAGCCGGAAACGCCGCCGATCAGGATTGTCCCTTCGCCAGCCGTACGAAGACCGGCGATGCATTCAACCAGCTCGTCCTGTCCATTGCCCTGGACACCCGCAATGCCAACGATTTCCCCGGCTCTCACAGTGAGCGACAGGTCGTCGACCGCCCGTTCGCCGCGATCGCCGAAGGCGATCAGGTTGTTCACCTCGAGGACCGGCTTGCCGATGTCGCGGGCGGCCGACTTGTCGACGCGCAGCAGTACAGAGCGGCCAACCATCTCGTTGGCGATATCCTGCGCCGTGACATTTTCATTGTCGAACGTGCGCATAATCTTGCCGCGGCGCATGACGGATATGCGATCGGACACGGCGAGCACCTCGCGCAGTTTATGGCTGATGAAGATGATCGTACAGCCGCTGGCGGCCAGCGAGCGCATAGTGTTGAAGAGCTCACGGGTTTCGTTCGGCGTCAGCACCGCCGTCGGCTCATCAAGGATGAGGATCTCGGCGTTCCGATAGAGTGCCTTCAGGATTTCAACGCGCTGGCGCAGGCCGACGGGGAGTTTTGCGACGAGCGCTTTCGGGTCGAGTTCCAGATCGAAGCGCCGGCTGAGCTTACGGGTCTCGGCTTCAGCCCTAGCGAAATCAACCCGCCCCGCGCCCTTCATCGGTTCAGAGCCAAGGATGATGTTCTCGGCAACGGTAAAGGATGGTGACAGCTTGAAATGCTGGTGGACCATGCCAATGCCCGCGCGGATTGCCTCGGCGGGACCGCTGAAGCGAACATCCCGGCCGCGCAGCCGCATGTCTCCGCCGTCACGTGCGTGGATGCCATAGAGGATGTTCATCAGCGTCGATTTGCCGGCGCCATTTTCTCCAACCAGCGCGTGGATCTCGCCTTTTCGAACGGTCAGCGTGGCGTTTTCGATGGCAACGAGGTCGCCGAAGGTCTTGGTGATCCCGTCGAGGACAAGAATGTCCTCTGCGAGATTTGGTCTGCTTTCCATTTTGGTTTGCGACATGTCACCCTCCTCTGGCTGATGTCTTCTTCGCCCGGGACGCCTTCATGGCGCCCCGGGCCGTCGGGGAGGAGTTCCAGATTACTTCGCAACTGGGCGGTCGATGGGCGGTGTACCCATCTGCTTTGCAGCTGGATCGAGCTCGATATAGTTCGGCACGACGATCTCGCCGGAAATGACCTTCGCCTTAAGTTCGTCCATCGTCTTTAGCGTCGCTTCGGAAATGAGGCCCTTGTTATTGTCGTCCATGGCAGCTTCGACGCCGCCTTCCTTCAGGCCGTACTGCTTGTTGACGCCGCCCTTGAAACTGCCGTCGGTGACAGACTTGACGATGTCATAGGCGAGGATATCGACACGCTTCATCATCGACGTGAGTACAGTACCGGGAGCCATGCCGTTCTGGTTGGAGTCAACACCAATCGCAAACGTCTTGGTGCTCTTGGCAGCGTCGATGACACCGGCGCCGGTCAAGTTGGCGACCGCGAAATTGACGTCGGACTTCGCGCTGACCAAGGCGAGCGTGTATTCCTTCCCCGCTGCCGGATCCGTGAACGAGCCCGAATAGCGTTCAAGGACGTTGATGTCAGGCTTCGCCATTTTGGCCCCGTAGTAGTAGCCGTTGAAGAAGCGGTGGATGACGGGAATGTCCTTGCCGCCGACAAATCCGATCGTGCCGGTCTTGGACGTTAGCGCTGCGGCGGCACCAACGATGAAAGAGCCTTCCCAATCCTTGGCGACGGCGCCAACGACATTTGGTGCGATCGGATCGGACCCAACGTCGATAATCCCGAACTTCTGGTCCGGAAACGCTTTCGCTGCCGCCTTCATCGGCTCGATCATGTCAAAGGATGCCCCGAGAACAAGATCAAATTTCTGACCGGCGGCCCGGATCAGCGACGACTGCATGTCTGAAACGGCGCGGGGCTGGATAACGACGAATTCGATCCCGAGGTCGGTCTTCGCCTTCTTCAAGCCCTCGTTGATCATGTCGTTGAACGAATGGTCGCCCAGGCCACCTTCAGCGGTGACGAAAGCAACGCGCGTGGCTGCCTCGGCAAAAGCCGTCATCGCTCCGAGAGACAGGGCGGCGGATAGGATTGCGGTCTTCAAGAGTTTCATGTTGATCCCCAGTTCGGTTTGGAAACTTGCAGGTGTTCCGTTGTGAATTTTTGAAATTATGTATGCAAGTTGATACGATCTTAGGCACGATCGTATCGAAATGTCAATGCATCACCCGACCTTGGCCTGGCTCGGCACCGCTGGCGAGAAGGTTTGTGAAAGCATCGCAACAAAGGGTTCGCGCTTAGCGTGGAAGGCCACATGGCAGTTGGGCGCGCGTGTGGTGCGGCGCTCATGGTCCACCACCGTGCGGCCGATCGTGTATTCGCCAAAGGTTTCGATGACCACGTTCACATGCTTGGTCTCGATGATGTCCGGATCGACAAGGGCGGCGACACAGACCGCGTCGTGGACGGGAGCCGCTTGCGGGGTGCCGGTTGGCTGGTTGGCCTCGTATCCCTTGATACGATGCTCGATGATGTCGGCAGAGGCCGTGGATGCAGGCGTGCCGTGTGCGCGCAACATGTCGCACTGATCCTGGGAAACAAGCGCGTCATGGGTCGCGTCAAGCGGTACGAGGGTGATCTTGCGGAATGGCGCACGGAAAACCTGTGCGGCTGCCTCCGGATCAGCCCAGATGTTGAATTCCGCTGATGGCGTGATGTTGGACTTGTTCACGGCCCCGCCCATGATGATCAGTTCGGCGCAGTTTCCCGCAAATTTGGGGTCTATCGCGATCGCAGCAGCAAGGTTTGACAGTGGGCCGACGGCAACGAGGGTGATCTCGCCCGGTTGATCGGCAAAGGCCTGGCTAAGGAAAATTGGCGCCGCGAGCTCTTTCTTGACGGATGTCGCTTCAGGAAGCGGCAGCACTGCCATGTGGACCTTGGGATCCCGTTTCGTTGCCCGCGGCGTTGGGAAATCTTCTCGGACGATCGGATGGCTCAGGCCCTGGTAGACCGGTACATCGCTACGGCCAATCCAGTCGAGCGTGCGCAACGTGTTGTCCGTGCAGTTCTCGACCGGGACGTTACCGTTGACGACCGTCACCGCGACCAGATCGAGATCGGGGTGCAGGCCAGCAAGCATGATTGCCACGGAATCGTCGGTTCCGGTGTCCACGTCGAGGATAAGTTTCTTTCGCATTCACATGCCTCCGCTTTGCTTGCGATGATGGGCCCGGATCAGAAAAGGGGCCTCGCGAGTGGAATAGAAGGTCGGTTTTATTTTTTAGTCAATACGATTTTCTAATATTTCGTATCATCCTGCCTCTCAATTTCTGTTTTTCTGTTGAGAGCAATTGAATCGTCGGCTATATCGAATGCAGCGACACCAAGGACTATCTCATGCCGAAGAAGCCACAGACCGCGTCAATCACCGCCGAGGCGCCAGAGGTCGCCTCCATCGATCGGGTCCCCGACGAAATCTATGACACGGTGGTGCACGCGATCCTGGACAGGGCGCTCGATCCGGGGACGAAGCTGCCTGAGGAAGTCTTTTGTAGCCATTATGGCGTCAGCCGGACGATCGTCAGGGTGGCAATCCAGCGGCTGCAGCAGGACCGCCTTGTCGACGTGCAGCCGTACAAGGGATGTTTCGTGGTTGTGCCGGACCTTAAAGAAGCGAGGGATATCATTGCCGCGCGCAAGGCGATCGAGCCCTTCATCATAAGGCGCCTTGTAGAGATCTCCACAGACAAGGATATCGCAGCACTGAAATCCCATGTCGATGCCGAGGATTCCGCGTATCATCGAAATGACCAGCGCGAGGCCCTGAGGCTGTCGGGACAGTTTCATATCCTATTGAGCGAAGTTGCCGACAATGGCGTCCTTGCCGTGTACTTGCGCAATCTCATCTGCCGCTCCGCCCTCGTCATTGCGACCTACAGTGACGTCACGGCCTGCTGTAAGGCGCACGATCACCGCAAATTGGTCGAGCTCCTGATGGCACGTGACGCGCCTGCCGCCATGAGTCAGATGGAACGGCATCTCGATGACATCGAACATGACCTTCTGCAGGACGAGAAGCCGGAAGAAAAACCGAGCCTCGAAAGCGTGTTGGTCAAATATTCCAAATCCAACGCTTCGACTGGTCCAAGAAAGCCAATTTCCGTCAAGGGGTGATCACATGACATTGAGAGGTCGGAACGCGCTTGTCATTGGTGGCGCGGTCGGAATAGGCCGTGCTGTTTGCACTGCGTTTGCACAAGCAGGCGCCAACGTCGCCTTCGCCGATCTTGGCAAGCAGGATGACAAGACGACCTTGCTGGCCGAGCTCAAGGCGATGGCGGTCGATGCCGTCGCGTTGGACGTTGACGTAACTGACGAGATGTCGGTGGCTGAGACAGCGCGCCGAGCGATCGAGTGCCTTGGTCATATCGACATCCTCGTCAACAATGCCGGCATCACCAGCTCGGGTGCCCCGATCCACCAACAGGATTGGGAGGTCTGGTCGGCTATTTTCGATGTCAACCTCAAGGGCGTCGCCTACGGCATGAAGCATGTCATCCCGCACATGCTAAGACGCGGCTACGGCCGGATCATCAACACCTCCTCGCAACTGGCCCACAAGCCGGTCGGCAACCATGGCGCCTACTGCGCATCGAAAGCCGCCGTCACGGCGCTTACGGCGAGCGTGGCACAGGAAGTTGCAGGATCCGGCATTACGGTAAACTGCGTTTGTCCCGGCATGACCGATACCGCGATGCTGTGGGTCGGCGGCTCCGAATTCGTTGCCGCCAAACTTGCCGCACTACCAATCGGGCGCGCTGGACAGCCGGAAGAAATTGCCTCGGCATACGTTTATCTTGCGTCTGACCTCGCCGGATTTTTCGTTGGCCAAAGCATTTCGCCCAACGGCGGAGATGTCATGTGGTAGACGAGTGGGATCAGCGCCTTGCCTTTTTGCTCGAGGTGGACAAGCTAAAGTTGGTCGAACGGCAATCAAGAGTGACGGGCGGCGGACGGCGCGAAAACTCCGCGGAACACTCCTGGCACCTGGCGCTCTTCGCCCTCTTACTCGGGAAGGGCCGATCGGTGGATTTGCTCAAGGCCGTGAAGATGCTCATCATCCATGATCTTGTGGAGATTGATGCAGGTGACACACCGCTTCATTCCAGCGACAGGCAAGACAAGGTAGAAGCTGAAAAGGCAGCCGCGGATCGCCTGTATGGTCTCTTGCCAGTTAACGACAGTGTGGAATATCGGGCATTGTGGGACGAGTTCGAAGAGGGCAGCAGCGCCGAGGCGGTATTTGCCCGAGGCATGGACCGACTGCAACCTTTGCTCTTGAACATCCTCAATAATGGGGGAACCTGGAGGGAGAACGGCGTCAGCGAGCAGACCGTAATCGAACGGTATAAGCCCTTCATATCTGCGGCGATGCCCGACGTCTGGCCGACTGTTGAACAGATGGTGCGGAACCATTTTGCCCAGAGCCGATAAACTTCTCAGGCGAGGAAACTTTCGAACATCTCATATCGCATGGTTGGAATTTGCGGCCTGGGCCGCACGCCCAACCCTAATTGGAGCATGGGTAGGCGAGTTACCCATCAGTTTGGTAGTGCCTCCGGCTCGAATCTTATATGGCAAGTGGCGCGTTCAATGCATTGATGAAGGTTTTCGACCCAGATCGAGAGGGCGCAGGAAAATCGTCAGCGGCGACACGACCACGATTCCCACCACCAGTATCCAAAAAAGATCGATATACGTAAGGACGAGAGCCTGCCTCTGCACGATGTTTGATAGGTAGCGCAAGGCTGACGACGAGCTGCCCAGTCGTTGGGCCTGCTCGACCAGAAATGAATTCACAATTGGCGAGCTCGATCTGACATGTTCTCCAAGCCTCTCGAAATGGAAGAACAGACGTCTGTCCTGTACGACCGAAATGCCTGCGAGTGCCAACGAACCGCCAAGATTGCGCGCTGCATTGTAGAGCCCCGCGGCGTCACTTGCGAATTCAGGAGGAACGGACTGGACAGCGGCTTGGTTGAGAAACAACAGGACAAGGATCGTGCCTGCACCACGCAGGAGCTGCGAGTCGACGAAGTCGCCACCCGAAGATCCAGCTGTCAACCCTGTCTCAAGGAAGGCGCTGATAGCGAGTAGCCCCATTCCAACAAAGACAGCGATCCGAATGTCGAAAAGGCGAACTAGTATTGGCGTTACAGTTATGAGCATCAGCGCAGGAATGCCTGACAAAAGAACTATCAGTCCTGCTTGATAAGAGTTGTAATTGCTAATTGTCGCAAGAAATTGCGGGATGACATACGATGTCCCGTAAAGGACCATGCCGACGACCAGCACCATGATCACGATGCTTCCAAACTGACGGTTCAAAAGCAGTCCCAATCGAATGACCGGGCGCCTTGCTCGTCTCTGGCTCGTGAAAAGAAGTCCAAATCCTGCTATTGAAAGCACGCTTAGACCGACGATCAGGTTTGAGGAAAACCAGTCTTCGCGCTGCCCCTCCTCCAATACGACCGTGAGCCCTCCGAGGGACAAAGTCAGACCGGCGATTCCCATCCAGTCCGCTTGGGCGAACCGACTGAAGTCAGGCTTTTTGTAAGGAAGGCCAATGAACAGCATGCCTATAAGAAGCAGGCAAAGTGGCAAATTCAGAAAAAAGGCCCAATGCCAGCTAAGATTTTCGGTCAACCAGCCGCCCAGTGCAGGCCCGATTACCGGCCCAAGTACAGCCGTTGCACCAAAAAGCGATATTCCCAGTGGCTGCTGATGACGTGGTAGGCGCGTAGCGATGATGGTCTGCGCGGTCGGGATCATCGCGCCTCCGGTAAAACCCTGACCTACTCGACCGATTATCATTACCGTCAGATTGGTCGACACTCCGCACACAATCGAAAAGATGGTGAAAAGGCTCGCCGCCAGTAGCAGGAATGTCCTGAGCTGCAAAACACTCTCGAGCCAGCCGGCCAATGGGATGATGATGATTTCCGCGACCAGATAGGCAGTAGAGACCCACGTGGCTTCCGTTCCACTTGCTCCAATGTTCCCAGCGATTGTCGGCAGGGAAGAGTTTATGATCGATATGTCGAGCGTCGCCATTAGCGCGCCTAGGTTACCGGCCACAACAGCCAGCCACGCTGCGGTATCCGCGCGTTCGTCAGATTGGTCCGCCGAGGAGGATAAATCTCTCATCTTTGGGTTCTCTCAATTAGTGAAAACGGTGAAGCGATTCAGTGGGTCGCAATTAGGATCGCGGGAGAAGGCCTGCCTGGCACCGCATATGAGCACCCTACCTTGTAGTAGGTAGAGTCGCAAGCTGTTTCAAGCGCCCATGATGTATGCCTAATCTGATGGGTTTGAATGGGAGCCCGCTTCATTCAAAGCACTTGATTTGCCGAAACCATTACGTTAACCCTACCTTCTAGTTGGCAGACGCGGATATCGGCGTATTTTTGTTTCGTCGATGGCACAATGCGTCTCGCAAATGAAGGCTTAGCGTTCGGCAATATGGAAAATAAGAAGGTTCTCTACCACAAGCTGACCGCAGGTCTCCTGTCGGCAGGTCGCCACTGGCGGCGCGCAGTCAACCTTGCGCTCGAACCGTATGAAGTAACAGAGGCATCTGCGGCGCCGTTGCTATGGATTGCCGAACTCGGCGGCGGAGTACGACAGGTAACCCTTGCCAGCTATTTGGAAATTGAGCCAGCCTCTCTCGTGCGCTCGATTGATCAGCTTGAAAAACTCGAACTCATAGTCCGAAAGCACGATCCAGCCGATCGGCGAGCTAAGACCCTTTGGTTGACCCCTGCAGGCCACAAGCTGATACTTGAATTGGAGCAGATCTTTGATGAGCTGTATGGAAAACTATTTGGAGTCGTGGCCGACGAGGACCTCGAGGCTGCTTCAAGGGTACTCAGCTCGTTCGAGGGGCTTGGCAACTGAAATCTGCGATCGAGTCTGAACGAAGCCGATTTCGAGCCGACATACTAATGACCGTGAGACGGTGGCTCTCCGGTTTGCGGGAAAGAAAGGGCATCACTTGAGCGAAACGGAGCAGTTGTGGGATTGGCGCGAGAAGATCTCAAACCTTTATTACGAGGTACGTTCAAATCCAGATGTCGAGAAAGCATGGCACCTGTGGTGCGAAACTCGCACTGCGCTATTTCGGAGTCATCCTCAGTCGCCCATTGACCCGCCGGATCGTGAAGCGTTTCCAGGTCCGGAGATATTTCCCTACAACCCGGCGCTCCGCCTCACAGTCCAACTGGCTCCGACAAACGCAGAACGAATAACTGTTTCAACGGGACCGGACGGAGACGTGTCGATGCGTGCATTCGCACGTACCGAGGGGCTAGAGACCAGATTGGGTGGCGAATTAACACTCTACTGGATTGAGGGTTACGGCGGTGGCGTTTTCCTACCGTTCACCGACGGAACCTCAGGTGCGGAGACATATGGAGGCGGGCGATACCTGCTCGACACAATCAAGGGCGCGGATCTCGGCAATGTTCATCAAGACGGGACCTTACTGCTCGACTTCAACTTCTCTTATTTTCCGTCGTGTGCCTATTCGTCTCGCTATGTTTGCCCGTTGTCGCCTCCGGGCAATCGACTGGAAGCCGCGCTACGCGGTGGTGAGCGGATGGCATTCTCGAAATAGCGAGAAGTCCAGCAAGCCAGCCGTTTTTACCACCACCGGTCGGAGGCGAATTAAGGGTTGCATTACCGTCGACTTTTTTCTCCTCTACGTCATTACGTAAAGCCGACGACCGAATGTGGAATATAGTTGCTTTCGAGGGCGCCGATTTCAGCTGAGGTGAGCCTGAGAGCGACCGCGGCTAAAGCGTCATCCAGATGTTGCAACTTAGTCGCGCCGATAATAGGCGCTGTGATTTCTAATTTCGACAATACCCATGCGAGCGCGACTTGCGCTCTGGGAACAGCCCTCTCCTGTGCGATCTTTGCAACTGCCTCCACCACCCGCATGTCGGCCTCCTCAGTGGTTTCGGCGTAGAGACCTTTGCCGATCTCGTCGGTTTCTGAACGATCGCTTTGCGTGCTCCAGTCGCGGGTCAGACGACCACGTGCAAGCGGGCTCCATGGGATGACGCCGATGCTTTCCGCTTTGCACAGCGGAAGCATCTCCCTCTCCTCCTCCCGGTAGAGCAGGTTCAGGTGGTTCTGCATGGAGATGAATCGTGACCATCCGTTCGCCTGCGAGACTGCCAGCATTTTCGAGAACTGCCACGCGTACATAGACGACGCACCGATGTAACGTGCTTTGCCCGCCTTGACGACGTCATGCAAAGCTTCCAGCGTTTCCTCGATCGGCGTATCATGGTCGAAGCGGTGAATCTGGTAGAGGTCGACATAGTCGGTCCCCAACCGCTTCAGGCTGGCATCGATCTCCGAAAGAATGGCTTTGCGGGACAGACCGGCACCATTTGGTCCCGGCTTCATCCGGCCGTTGACCTTCGTGGCGATGACGACGTCGTCTCTCGTCGAGTAGTCCCTGATGGCGCGGCCGAGGATTTCCTCGCTCGTTCCGTCCGAGTAGACATTGGCGGTGTCGAAGAAGTTAATCCCCAGTTCGATCGCTTTGCGGATAAAGGGGCGACTTTGCTCTTCCGCCAGCGTCCATGGATGGCTGCCGCGATCGGGTTGCCCATAAGTCATGCATCCAAGGCAGAGGCGGGAGACCTCAAGACCGGTATTTCCGAGGCGGGTATATTCCATGTTTATCTCCCAATTTTTAGTGAGAATGAATATGAACGCGACGAACGAGGCGTCAGATCGCCGCCTCGTGCAGTGCTCAAGCGCTTATGCCGCCGTCAACGAGAATGCCCGAGCCGGTGATGTAGGCGGCACCAGGTCCGGCGAGGAAAGCGACGGCCTCTGCGATCTCTCTGGTTTTGCCGTACCGGGCAATCGACAGTTTTGGCAGGATAGCAGGTGCGAGAGCACCGTCGGCAGGGTTCATGTCGGTGTCGATCGGGCCTGGTCGGACCAGATTGACGGTTATCTCCCTTGGACCAAGTTCACGCGCGAGACCACGAGTGAAGCTTTCCAGCGCGGACTTGGTTGCTGCATAGACCGCGATCCCTGCGAACGGGACAGCCAGACCCGCATTGCTCCCGGTGCTGATGATACGGCCGCCGTTCGGGATGTGTTTCAACGCCGCCTGCGTGATCAGAAACACGCCGCGCACATTGACGTTCAGCTGCAGATCGATCTCCTCCAGTGGCTGTGTGGAAAAGTCACCTGAGAAAAGGACGCCCGCGTTATTGATCAGAATGTCAAGGCCGCCAAGGTCAGCAACGGTCCGCTCGACAGTCGCGATCGCGGCTTCCGGGCTGGCGGCATCAGCCTGAATGGCGACAGCTTTGCGGCCCATGGCGCCGATCTCGGCGGCGAGAGTTTCGGCCTTTTCAGCCGACTTCTCATAGGTGATTGCAACGTCGGCACCGTCCTCCGCGAGCTTTAGAGCAATGGCTGCTCCAATCCCGCGCGCTGCACCGGTTACGAGCGCGCGTTTGCCAGCGAGAGGAAGGGTGGGGATAGTGTTCATGGAGGCGTTCCTTCTGAAATACTTCTTTTCTGTAGAGACAAAATTTCCGGCTTGCTGACCGACTGGGAGGCGTGATTGTTCACGCCGTTAGCCGACGCGCCGATTAGACGGCCAAGCAATATCCGCGGTCATCGGTGAACCTCTGCGTTCGAGGCCGAGCCCACGGAAAGCCATCCTGCAATCAGAAGACAGATTGCAATTGCGATCGCTGCAATGCTGTAGGCTTTGCTGACGGATGTAACGTCGGTCGCGGATCCCAAAATTGCGAAGAACAACCCGCCGACGATTGCCACCGCGAATGCACCGCCAATCTGAAGCATTGAGTTGACGAGGCCGGAGGCCAATCCGGATTGTGTTCTACCGACCCGCTGCACGACGCTTTTCAAAAGGTTTGGAAGCGCGATCCCCTGCCCCATCCCGATGAGAACGAGCGCAAGAAACAGGAATTGGGCATGACCACTTGAGATCAGGGCGGCTGTTGCAAACAGGCCGACAGATTGCAGCCCCATACCAACCGCCGCGGAATATCTTCCGAAAACCCTGAGGATGCGCTCGCTCGCGAAAGGGCCAAGGACAAAGCCGACTGCCGCGGGAAGGATCGCCAACCCGGCTCCGAAAGGCGTGCGACCAAGGCCGCTCTGCTCATAGACGGAGAACACGAGCCAGAATGCTGCCAGCGCGTAGAAAAACAGGGCAGCTATCAGCCCGCGCTTCAATCCCGGAACATCAAGCAGGCTCGGTGCAAGGATGGGATCTCCTCCTGCCGCCTCCAGATGTCGCTCATGTCGCCAGAATAGGAGAAAAAGCAGCGGGGAAGCGGCAAGCATCAAAAGTAGCCAGACCGGCCACCCCTGCTCGCGACCCTCGATCAGCGGCGCGATCAGTCCAAAAAGTGCAAGCGCGATCAGCAATGCTCCGCCCAGATCCAGTTTGCTTGGATGCTCCGATCGGGTTTCGCGCAATATGAAGAAGGCCAACGGAGCGGCGATCGCGATCACCGGAAGGTTGATCAGGAAGATGGATCTCCATCCAAGACCGAAGATATCAAGCGCAATCAGCGCTCCACCGAGAAACAGACCAACCATCGATGCGACACCGAAGGTCAGGGCGTAAAAGCTGAGTGCCTTTGATTTTTCGTGGTCAGGAAATATTGCATTTATTGACGCCAAAGCCTGCGGCGCCATGATTGCCGCAGCAAACCCCTGAAGCACCCGGCCGACGATCAGGACCGATGGAGACCAGGCAAGTCCGCATAAGGCGGAAGCGGCGGCAAACGCTGCCATTCCGGAGAGAAAGACGTTTCGTCGAACATAGAGATCTCCAAGCCTGCCACCCGTAATCAGCATGACCGCATAACTCGTGGCGTAGCCTGAGATAATCAACTGCATTGTCGATGCAGAAGCCTGGAAGTCCTCCCGGATAGAGGGCAAAGCCACGTTGACGATGAAGAAATCGAGCGGTGGCAAAAAAGCCCCGACCAGGAGAATGACAAGCGCGGCCCATCTGCGTGGATCGAGCTTGTCTTCGGGGTCGCAGGAACGTTCCACATTCATCTCCTTGTAATCCGCGAGAGGCCGGAGAAAACCGGGCACAACTGCAGTATTTCGGAACCGTTTAGTTCCAAATTGAAGTCAGCCAAGCGCCTTTAAGGCAAGGTCAATCATGGCCCTCGTCTCCTCGCGATCCGCTCCTGCCTTGCCCAGAACCCTCATGCCCTGGATCTGGCAGACGAGGAACCTGGCAAGTGCCCGTTCATCCAGCCCGGAATCGATTTCGCCAGCAGCCTGGGCCCTGATGATCGTGGCTGCATAGAGGTCTTGCAGTCGCCGAAACAGGCGGGAAATTCGAGCCCAAACCTCTTCATCTCCCGGAAGCATTTCCACCGCTGCCAAGACAACAAAACATCCGCGCAATCCCTCTTTTCCGGAAGAAAAGTGAACCTGCTGCGAGAATGCCTCGCGGATTGCGGCTTTTGGCGATGGGTTGGAGCGCAGCGTTTCACCCACCGTGCGAATGGCATCCTCGATATAGGCATCAAGTGCACGGAGATAGACGCCCCGCTTGTCTACGAAAGCTTTATAGAAACTGCCTCGTGACAGATCCATGCCTTCGAGCAGGTCGGGCAGCGATGCATCGTGGTATCCACGATCCCAAAATACATCCATCGCCTTGCGAACTGCATCATCGAGTTCGAATTCGCGAGGGCGACCAACGGAGGGCGATGTCTGAACGCGTTTGACCATGAGGCCTATATGGAACCATTCGGTTTATAATTCAACCGAAATTTTCAGAAGCTTCAGCGAAATAGTTTTGCCGTGGCCGCTGCAGGCGAGCCGCGCCGGGTACCGAGAAGGGCATCGGACTTCAACCGGCACCCAGTCAAGATGAGCCCTGTGGTGTTCTTCAGCTGAGCCTCCAACTTGATCAGATCGGGCATGCGCCTGGCGATGCCAATCATTCGGTATTCATATCCCTCTCCGTCACATCCGGCAGCATCACGGCATTGACCGTGATGCCACGAACTGAAAATTTCGGTGTCAGCGCGAGTTTCAATATCTCCGGCCCCCCTTGGAAGCAGCATAGGCAGGATGGGTTGGCGCGGCGATGTGGCGCGCCAACTTCCGGTGATCAGGGCTGTCTTGCGCTTCCGTTTTGACCTTGAACGGCACTTTGGGCGAACAGGGGCGGACGAGACGAAATGGGTCCGAAGTCACCTTGTCCAGCCTGTCTGACCATAGTCTCGAGATCGAATCTACGACGGCGCGTGTCAGGTTGGCTCATCCATGACCTGCCTGTTGAGAGGCTACAGTCCCGGCCACATTCCTCCGTCGAGCCGAATGTTGGCACCGGTGATGTAGCTAGCCCGTGGGCTGACAAGAAATGCGATGGCATCGGCGATTTCTTCGAGCGTGCCCACCCGTCCCATAGGAACCTGAGCAAACATCGGCAGCACCGTCTGTTCGATCTGTGCCCATGGCGCTTCCGACGCAAGGCCGTGATTTACTGCGACCGTCCGGAATGCTGCCTCAAGGCTGGCGCTATGGATGGTTCCCGGAGAAACAGTATTTGCGGTTATGCCATCTGACGCCACGGCCTTTGCCAGAGAGGCGGTCATTGCGATCATTGCTGCCTTTGCTGCGGCGTAGTCAGGTCGTTTCGACGGAGGCATCAGTGCCGCGAGGCTGGAGATATTGACGACCCTTCCCCATTTTGCGGCTCGCATGCCTGGTAGAAGTCGCGTGGTGATCCGAACGGCCGCAAGGACGTTGCGGTCATATCCCGCCGCCCATGTTTCAGAACGCGTCGTGGTCCAGTCCTCGGTCTCCCCCGAGCCGCCCGCATTGTTGACGACGATCTCGACGGGGGTGACGAAAGCCTGCGCTTCGTCAACAAGGCGCTGGACCTCGTCTTCGTTGGTCAGGTCGCCGATGACGACAAAGGCTCGCCCGCCCTCGTCGCAGATATCGTGAGCGACCTCCTCGGCCTTGATCCTGTTGCGGCCGTGGATGATGACAATGGCGCCCTCGCGTGCCAGTCCTCTGGCCACACCTTCGCCGATGCCCTTGCTGCTGCCGGTCACCAGAGCAACCTTGCCGTCGAGTTTCAAATCCATCGTACAGTTCCCATGTTAATGCCTGGACCGGATAAGAGGACAGGACGATGAATGAGGCAATTACGCACCTAAAGGTGCCTATCGAACGCGAAGAGAACAATGCTTGCCTAGGCCCTGACGGCTCGGTCGCACATGTCACCAGAGTGCTTCGCATGATCAGCGGACGATGGAAGCTGCCGATCCTGTTCCGTCTTTTTGCAGATCCATCGATGCGAACGTCGAAGTTGCTGCGGGACATACCAGGGATCTCGCAGAAAATGCTGACGCAGCATCTGCGAGAGCTGGAGAACGACGGCCTTGTGCTGAAGGTCGATTTTCAGAAGCAGCCGCCACATGTCGAGTATAGGCTTACCGACGCCGGCCACGGCCTCTTGCCGGTCCTGATTTCGGTGAGGGAATTTTCTCGTCGCCATGGCAAAATTCAAGAGCCGGACCTCACGCCCTGAAAGGGAACCGAACCGCCAACCGCATATTTTAAAAGCTGGTAGCGGCCTGATTTTACGTAGAATCCAAAAAGCTCGCTTGCTCGGGCGCCACTCTTAAACTGGCGCCCGCATTCTCGTAACCCTGACTGGCGGTCAGCGGCCCACTCACCACGGCTGACGACCGTGACTTCCAAAGAAACCTCCAGTTGGACCATCGTTTCCGATCATGGCCATCTTGATCGCAGTCAAAGCACCCTCTTCGGGCGAGATGAACCCCATGTTCTTGTTGAGATCAGTCCGCACATGGCCAGGCTCGACGACGTTCACCATGATACCGGATGGCTCCAGCTCTTTCGCAAAGGAAACCGTGACCGCGTTGAGCGCGACCTTGGAAGCGGTATAGTCGAGTAGATTGACGCTCGAATACAGCGACGTCGGGTCGGATATCAGGGTCAGCGAACCCACACCGCTCCCCATCATGACGATACGGGCATCACCCGCCGCTTTGAGAAGAGAAACGAAGACCTGGGTCACGCGGATAGGGCCGAAGACGTTCACCTCGAACGTCGATTTAATAGCCTCCATCGTGACTTGGCTTGGGGGTGTGGCGACATCAACCAGAATCCCGGCATTGTTGACGAGGACATGGAGGGCGTCGATTTCCTCGGAGAGCCGAGTGGCTGCTTGTCTCACACTTGTGTCGTCAGCGACATCGATGACGAGTAGCCTGACATCCAGGCCGTCGCTCCTTAGCTGCGCGACCGCATTCTCCCGACGCTCGGGATCTCGGGCACCCATCCACACGGTCATGCCTTGCTCGGCCAATCCTTTGGCGATGGCAACTCCAATGCCCTTGTTCGCGCCGGTCACCAGCGCATGTTTCTTCTCAGTCATGGATTGCCACCTCCGTTTTCGGAGCTGTCTTCTGGTTTGGCGACATGGTGGCCGAGCTCGCCGATAAGGCGCGGCTGGACGGAACGTGATGCGAAGCGCCACTCGCTATCGACGAACTCGAACGTATCGAGATATCGGCCTGTCACGATCGGCTGAAGCGGCAGGCCTGGAAGCTCCTGATGGACGGTGAAATAGCTCACCGCTCTCGCGCTCGTTGCAGAGTCCACATCAATGATGACATTCGAGACTGCATGCCAGGTTCTGGGCGTTCCATCTTCGTGATGCTGGACATTGTTCTTGAAGAAGCGCGCGACTTCGTCCCGGCCGTGAACAACGGTGTCCCCGACCGTGAACCGGGCGTTAGCGAGCAGTTCGGCATTCTCTGCGATCTTGCCGTCATCGACGTTGTGGACGTAGGTGGAGATGAGGCGGCCGATTGCGCTCTCGGCGACAAGGCGATCAGTAACGTCGACCTTTGATGAGCTCTGGAACATGAGAATTTCCTTTCTTTGATGGGAAGCGGGGCGTGTCACCAGGGCTGGGTGCCATCGTGTCCGAAAAAGCCGCCCGTCGGGCCGTCAGGGCCAATCGTTGCAAGACGGATCGCACTGACAGCCCCCTCGTCCGGGGTCAGGGCGCCGTTGTTGCCGTTGAGGTCGGTTGCCACACTGCCAGGCTCGACCGCGTTGACCTTGATGCCGAGCGGCGCGAGCTCCTTGGCGAAGGCAATGCTCACGGCATTCAGCGCCGTCTTCGAGGAATTGTAGGCGAGCAGGTTGGCCGTGGAGTAGATGGACGTCGGATCGGTCACGAGGCTGAGCGACCCGAGACCGCTGCTCATCATCACGATGCGCGCCCCCTCCGCCTTCTTGAGAAGCGGCAGAAATGCCTGGGTTACGCGGACCGGCCCGAAGACGTTGACCTCGTAGACCGCCTTGAGTTCGTCGATCGACTGCTCGCTCGGTGGATTCGCAAAACCCAAGGCAATCCCGGCATTGTTGACCAACACGTCGAGAGCATCGATCTGCCTGCTCAAAAACGACGAGGCCGCTTCCACGCTTCCGGGATCCGCTACATCGAGCAGAAGCACGCGCGCGTCGATGCCCGCTTGCTCCAATTCAGCGACAGCAATCCGGCCTCGCTCCGCATCGCGGGACCCGATCCAGACCTGATATCCGTGTTGGCCCAGCCCCTTTGCGATCGAGAGCCCGATACCCTTGTTGGCGCCGGTAACTAGCGCTCTTGGTTGATTGGTCATAGCTGCACCATCACGCCTTCGACTTGTCGATCGGCGAACCGACGTGATTATGGAGATCGCCAAAGTGGCGTGGCTTCAGCAGGCGGTAGACGAACCTCCATTCGCCATCGTGCTTCTCGAACGTATCGACATAACGACCGGTGCAGATTGGCTGCAGCGGGAAACCTTCCAGCTCCTGGTGGACGGTGAAGTAACAGACGGAGCTCGCCTTCTCGCCCGAGGTTTCGACGTCGATGATGATGTTGGAAATCTGATGCCATGTCCGCGGCGTTCCGTCCCCATGGCGCTGGACGCCGGCTGCGAGGTACTTTTCGATGCCCTCGCGCGTACTGGCGGTGTCGCCAAGGATATCCATGGTCGCGTGCTGAAGCAGCTCGGCGACCTTGTCGAACTTGCCGTCGTCAAGGAGATGCGTGTAGGTCGAGAGCAGCCGCGTGATGGCGCTTTCGGCGTCGAGGCGTGCGAGGATCTCGGTTGTATTGGTCATGTCAGTTCCTTTGTGATTGACGGGCCCAAGGGCTCCGTTTGGTTTAGAAGTGAACGGTTTGGGGTTTCGGGATCTCAGTGCCGGTTGAGGGCCGCTTATGGCGAACCGTCCGGCTTGCGATGAGGGTGGCCAGAAGCGAGACCGCTGCGGCCACGGCGAAGGCAGTTCCGAGGCCGATCGTGAACTGACCTGGCACCGCGTTGCCGGCATAAACGGCCGCGATGATAGCAAGGCCAAGCGCACCACCGACCTGCTGGTCCATCTGGAGCAGTCCGGACGCTGCCCCGGCGTGCTTAACAGGTACGCCTTCCATGATGGCGACGGTGCCCGGCGCAAAGACCAGGGCGACACCAACGGCATGCACGACCAGCGGAACAAGCACATCAGGGAAATAGGTGCTGTCACCGTCGAGCATCGCAAAGCCAACAAAGCTTGCGGCAACCAGCACGCTGCCGATTGCGAGTAACGGCCGAGGCCCGAACCTGACGATGAAGCTTGGCATGGCGGGAGAAATCGTGAATATGGTGACGGACAGGGGCAGGTAGGCGAGCCCGGCCGCAAGCGGCGCGAAGCCGAGGACCTGCTGCAGATATTGCACGATTAGGAACAACATCGAGAAGTGCATGCCGACGATCATCGCCATCACGGCCAGTCCGCCCAGGCGGGGCCTGCTATGCAGGAGCGAGAGATCGAGCAAAGGTTCTGCAGTCCATTTCTCGATCCGGAAGAACGAGACGAGAAGACCGACAGAGATGGCAAAGGACCCGACAGTCGACGCCGCCGTCCAACCATGTTCAGCGGCGCTGATGAAGGCGTAGACGAGTGCGACGGATCCGAGTGTCGCCGTCAGCGCGCCGGCAATATCGAGCCGCGCTGGCTTCGGGTCCGTTTCCTTGACCAGTCGTCCGATGAGAACGAGGACGACCGCTCCGATCGGAACATTGATGAGCAGCGACCAGCGCCAGGACAAAAGGTCGGTCAGGGCTCCTCCGAGGATGAGACCGACGGACGCTCCGACCGACGATATGGAGATGAACAGGGAGAGGCCACGGTTCCGCTCGGTTTCATCACGCGCCATCGTCGTGATCAGCGCGAGAACGCTTGGCCCCGCGAGGGCGGCCCCGATGCCCTGAAGGACGCGGGCGGCAATGAGGAGAAGTGGTGTTCCGGCCACCCCGCCCAGAAGCGATGCTGCGACGAGATGGCGATGCCGATCTTGAAGGCCTTCACCTGGCCGTAGAGGTCACCGAGGCGACCGCCAAGTAGAAGAAGGCCGCCGAACGCCAAGGCGAAGGCGTTCGGCACCCACGAAAGCCCGGCTGGGGTAAAACCGAGCTCTGTCTGGATCTTGGGTAGCGCGACCAGAACGATTAGAAAATCCATCGTCAGCATGAGCTGCGCTGTCAGGATCGTCGCCAGCGCCAGCGTTGGTCTAAGTCGTGCGGAATTTAAGGACACAGGTCCTCCTTCGCTGGTCGCCATGTCGCGCCACCTTTTTCTTGAAGTCACGGTTTTGGAAGGTTGTGCTGAGCCAGGCTCAGCCCGTGGGCGTCAGACCTGGGACGCGCCGCCGTCGACGATCAGCTCGACGCCGTTGATGTAGCCGGCATCGTCGCTTGCGAGAAACGCAACGGCCCTTGCAATGTCTTCCGGCTTGCCGAGGCGGCCGACAGTGCTCCTGGTCTCAAGATAAGCCATAATCTCGTCCCGCTTGTCGTCCGGGAAGTAGTCATGGAGTGACTGGGTCTTGATCGGTCCTGGGCTCACGACGTTGATGCGGATACCAGTGCCCCGGATGTCTTCGATCCAGGATCTGGCCAGATTGCGCAGGCCTGCTTTGGTTGCGCCATAGACGCTCATGGAGCCGCCTGGTTGGATGGAGGCCGTCGATCCGATCAGCACCACTGCGGAGCCAGATGTCATCAGCGGCAGGGCTTTCTGCACGGTGAAGATGACACCCTTCAGATTGGTGTCGAAGACGCTGTCGTACTGCTCTTCGGTGATGGCACCTAATGGAGCCAGGATGCCGAAGCCCGCATTGGCGACGAGGATGTCGAGCGTCGCATACTCGGACTTGATGTCTGCATACAGCCTGTCGAGATCCTCAAGATCCGAAACGTCCGCTTTGATGCTCTTCGTGGCGCCGCCGATCTCCTTCACCGCTGCATCCAGCTTCGCATCCTGCCGACCGGTGATGATGACTTTCGCTCCGAGCGAAGCAAGCTCCTTGGCGATCCCGAGACCGATCCCAGACGACCCGCCCGTGACCAGCGCGATTTTTCCTTCATATGACATCGATGTTTCCTTTTATGGACATGGGCGACCTATTTAGTGGTCACTATATCGACAGCTACATCCGATTTACTGACGGCGCAACACCTATTTAGCAGTCGCTATATATTTTCCGATCGTGCTTGCCGTCGGAGTTAGCGTTCGCTATAAAGAAGACTGAACAAGGTGGTCCATGGAAACGAAAGTTCGCAGGAGACGTCCGGCATTCGACCGGGAAGAGGGAGTGGCAATCGCTCAAGGCCTCTTCCACGAACGCGGCTACGATGCCGTGGGCGTGGCGGAGCTGTGCGATGCGCTCGGCATCGTAGCGCCCAGCCTCTACGCGGCCTATGGCAGCAAGGCCGAGCTGTTCAATCGGGCGATGAAGCGCTACGTCGGGACAGATTTCCTGCCTTTGGACGATATCCTCACGTCCGATAGCAAGCCTGTGGAAGCCTTGACGGAACTGTTCGTCAGGGCGACGGAACACTATACCCGCCACGACAAGTGGAAGGGATGCATGGTCACCGAAGGCATGCGCGCTGACGACGAAACGGCGAGAAGCATGGCTGCCGAGCTTGCCAAGGGCGGCAGCGACATCATTGGCAACTACATCCGAGACCATCAGGCGAAGGATCCGGAGCGGGTGACCGACTACGTCCTGATGACCCTTCGCGGCCTGTCCTCCTATGCCTGTCTCGGGTATTCGACCGAGCGTCTGACCCATTGTGCGGAGATGGCTGGCCGCGCGCTGGAAGGCGATTTCGATACGCACGCGGCCTGATCCAATCCGTCTGGGCACTTACTCGAGATCCGCGTCGATCCGTTCGATCAGGCCGGCTGAATTCGCCGCAATTTTGAGGGTGCCGATCTCGTGGCCGTAGTCACCTGTGAAATCCAGGCGAACGACCGCATTGAAGTTGTCGGCGCTTTCCATCGACAGAAGCTCGCTGTGGGTATTGTACCCGACGAAAAACCGCTCGATATAACGTCGCACACCTTCAATTCCGACGAACGCGTCGCCGACAGATACGTCATCGATGACAGCATCCGCTGCGAACAGGGATATTGCACCAGCGACGTCGAAAGCATTGGTGGTCCGTATGAAGTCTTCGACGAGCTTCTGCATGGTTGCTGGCTCCCTCAGAGATCGATGATTGTGGTGTCGGCGATCGTTTTGGCAAATCCATTGCCAAACAGTCCGGCCGGTGTTTGAAACCCTCCCCTGGCCTCGCCCGCCAGGACGCGACGCCCGGCCTCCGCTACCGCGATTGCGGTAAAGCTGTAGCCGTTGACCGTGTCGAGGAGCGAGCGGAAAACCTTACCCTGAGCATCGGTCACTTCGACGATTGCCTGATAGCGGTTCGCCAGCCGCTCGTCGTCGCTCGGCCCATCCGGGAGCAGGGAGAGATCGCCCTGTGGAAAACCATTGCCCGTCACATGGACGAAGGTCTCGATGTTGGGAACCCCCGTCGCCCGCCAGATTGTGATGAGATCGGGAAGCGTGACCTGGAAACTCTCGACAGCACCCTGCCCGAAGTCGAACTTCCGGATGCTGTTGGCGACCGTCACCAGCTCGCCATTCACACGCGCAAGCGTCTCAGTGGTCATGTTCTCGGTCGCGCTGATGGCAGACCCCCGGGACATCCCACCGGACACATGCATCGCAGTCCTGATCTTGCGGGGATTCTGC
Organism: Agrobacterium vitis; assembly: GCF_013337045.2. Classification (NCBI taxonomy): domain Bacteria; kingdom Pseudomonadati; phylum Pseudomonadota; class Alphaproteobacteria; order Hyphomicrobiales; family Rhizobiaceae; genus Gillisella; species Gillisella vitis. The sequence goes on along the minus strand of NZ_CP118262.1, from coordinate 181,717 downwards.
ACCCTTGCGACAGCATGTCCGGCAAGACTGCCAAGCATCGCAACACTGCCTCCACCGCCCGGCATCAGCATGACACCTGCGGCCTTCGCCTCGCCGTCGAGGCGTTCAGCAAGACGATAGCTGTCGAGTTCGGCCGCGGTGTCGAGATAGTGCATGCCGTTGCGGATGGAAGCTTCCATCAAAGGTTTCGCCGTCCGCATAAAGGGACCAGCGCAGTTCAGCAGGACTGATATACCCAATAGGTTCTGGTCGATCGTGTCGGCATCATCGAGCGCGAAAACCCGGCACTCGACACCGTGTTCGGCCGCGAGCTTGGCCAGGGCTCCTTCGCTGCGTCCTGCCAGCACGAGCTGAGTGCCGGCAGACTGGGCATGTTCTGCCACCATGCGCCCTGTGTATCCGGTCGCGCCGTATATCATCATTTTCTTCATGTCAGTGCTGCCATTCCTTGTAGACAAATTCGAGTGAGTAGCCGTCGGGATCGCGGACCTGTGCCGCGTAGTAGCGAGGGTCGTAGTGAAGCTGCGGTCCGGGCGGGTGGATCTCGGCGGCCCCTGCCGTCATGGCTGCTGCATAGGCTGCATCCACCTGCGCCTCACCATCGGCAACGAAGCCAACATGCCCGGCGCGCCCTTCGACGACGCCCATGCGGAGCCAGAAGAACACCCGGCCGTTCGCCCCAAAACCTTTGAGATCGGGATGGCCGGGAGGGCCGTCCTTTCCGTCGTAGTCGATGGCGTGGACGATCCCGAGAGGTGCGAGCGCCGCCTCATAGAAAGCGATGGAGCGGTCGATGTCGCTGACCGACAGAAAGACATGGTCGAGCATGGTGCTCTCCTTTGGTTCAGATGATGTAGCCGCCGGCGACTTCGATATTCTGGGCGTTGATCCAGCGGCTCTCCTCAGACAGCAGGCTGGCAATCACGCCGCCGATCTCTTCCGGCTCACCCACACGACCGAGAGCAGTCTGTCCCGCCAGCATGGCTTCGAACTCCTCGTTCAGACCACCGCCCAGTTCCGTGCGGATAGCCCCAGGAGCGATGGAGTTCGCCCGGATCCGGCGCTCGCCGAATTCCTTGGCCATGTAGCGTGTCAGAACTTCCAGGCCACCTTTGAACGATGCGTATGGGGCAACGCCCGCGGTTGCGACGCGGCTTGTGGCGCTCGTCATATTGACGATATGCCCGCCATCCTCCATCAGCGGCAGCAGCGTCTGGGTCAGGAAGAACGGTCCCTTAAGATGGACGTTGAACAGGCCGTCAAACTGGTCTTCCGTCACATCGGTGATCGGAGCGTAAAGACCGTATCCGGCATTGTTGATGAGGGAGTGAAAAGTCTGACGGCCCCAGACCGCCTGAAGTTGTAGCTTGACCGCATCCCGGAATTCCGGGAATGCGCTTATGTCGCCGACATCGAGCTTCAATGCGACGGCTTTGCCGCCCTGCGCCGTGATCTCGCTGACAACCTCATCGGCTTTGGCGGGATTGCTGTTGTAGGTGACGACAACGCCCATGCTGCGCTTTGCGCAGTGGATCGCGGTGCTGGCTCCAAGGCCTCGGCTGCCGCCGGTAATGATGACGATTTTCATGTCTCTTTGCTCCATGTCCTGTGTTGACCTGAAGCTACTTCGGCGAGGCATCGTTCGCTCACCCATTTCTCTCTGAAGCTTGCCTATTTCTGCTTTCGTCTTGCGCGCTCATCGAAGCTCTGCCAAGCTCTGAAACATGGAAAAGCAATTGACCGAACTGCGCGCACTGGCGTCGAAGGCCGAGAACAGGCGCACCGACACTGGCATTCCGCGCGTGGCAATGGTCCAGGGTGAAATCCCGGAGCACCAGCTCGCCGCCGTCTATGATCCGATGGTCAACCTGATCCTGACAGGATCGAAGACGATGACGGTCGGTGACCGGACATTCCACTACGATCCGGCGACCTATTTCGTGATGTCTGTGGATCTGCCGGCCGTCGGATCTGTGCATCCGTCGTCGGCGGGTGAACCCTATCTGGCGGTCAGCCTGACACTCGACCCCACTATCGTCGCGGGCCTGATCCGAGATCTGCCTGTCAAGGTATCAAGCGAGCTGTTCAGCTCGGGATTTTCCGTTGCCCCGGTCAACGAGGACCTTCTTGACGCCTGGATCCGGATGCTGCGACTGATGGAGAGACCAGACGAAATCGCGATACTATCCCCCGTCTACGAGCGGGAAATACTCTTCCGCGTCCTCCAGGGTCCACTCGGATGGATGCTACGCGACATCGCCTCGCCCGATACGGCGCTCTCGCGTATCAGTGTAGCCATTAACTGGATCCGCCAGAATTTTGCCCAGACGATCAGGGTCGAGGCCTTGGCTGAAATGGCGGCGCTTAGCGTGTCGGCATTCCACCGCCACTTCAAGTCGGTCACGGCGCTTAGCCCCTTGCAATACCAGAAGCGCGTCCGCCTTCTCCATGCCCGCTCCCTGCTAATCGCCGGGCAGGGCAACGCGACATCGGTTTCCTTCGGGGTAGGATACAAAAGCCCGAACCAGTTCAGTCGCGAATACACGCGACTGTTCGGACTGCCGCCTTCAAAAGATCTGGCCAGAGCGACGCAGGATCTCAGGGTCGCGTAGCGAAAAGGTCAGTTAGAGAATTAGCATGTCCCGGCTCAAGGAAGACCACGTGCCTCACGGACGGCGGCGCTTCGGCAAGCTGCTTTCTTGAGAAGAGCCATATCGTAAATTACAGAGCCGCAGAGGCTTTTATCCTGAACATGGCACCGGCGCGTTCGGCTGTTGCCAACAACCGCGATCTTTCCATCCCCGTATAGGCCGAAGCCGATAGGCCGCGAATTATGGTGACCACCAGATCGGTGAGGATATCGGCATCGTTAGGCGCACGCTTGATAATCTCCTCGCGAATGGCGCTATTTATGATGGCACTGAATTCCTGAGCGATCCTGCGCGCATCGGTATCCGCAGCACGTGCGCCCTCCGTCACCAGGCAGCCCCGGCAGTCGCCATGGCGCGAATACTGGTCGGCAGCGGAAACGAAAAGCAGGGCCACGGCATCACCCAGATCGCGTTCGTCGAAGAACTCGGAAAGCGGCAACGCCTGGTCCATCATGTACCGATCGAGAACGTTTCGGAACAGTCCAGCCTTGCTGCCATAGGCCGCATAAAGGCTCGGCGGATTGATGTCGAGGGCCTCGGTAAGGTCGGCGAGACTGACCCCATCGTAGCCGCGTTCGTGAAACAGACGCTGAGCGCGTTCCAGCCCCAACTGCCGGTCAAACGGGCGGCGCGGACGGCGTGTACGAGGAGTTTCAGCCACATTTCTCTCCACTGTTAGAAGGAGATAATAGCAATCACTACATATTTTGGCAATCGGCATTGCAATGCGTTTGTAGTGACTGCTATTATATGTCCTGCGAAAAGGAGCAATGAGTATGACGAACGAGATTTCCAAAAAGATCGCTGTGATCACCGGCGGTAGCAGTGGCATCGGACTGGAGATCGCCAGACGACTGATCGCATCCGACATGCATGTGGTGATAGTCGGCCGACGCGCAGAAGCACTGGACAAGGCCCTCATCGCACTCGGTGCCAATTCGGAACGAATAGTCGGTGATGTTGCCAATCCTGCTGCCCTGCGCGAGCTGTTCCGCCACATCAGCGATCGTTTTGGTCACATCGATGTTCTGGTTGCCAATGCCGGAAAAGGTATCCACGCACCCCTCGGGCAGATCACCGAAGAAGCCTATAACGAGCAGTTCGACACCAACGTCAAGGGTATCGTTTTTACCGTTCAGGAGGCACTGCCGCTGCTGCGCAGGGGATCCTCTGTGGTCATTGTCGGTTCAACGGCTTCGATCGATCCGGGGCCGACAATGAGCATCTACGGCGCCACCAAGGCTGCCGTCCGCAATCTCGTTCGAAGCTGGATCAGCGACCTGAAGGGCTCCGGGATCAGGATCAACATCGTAAGCCCCGGCCCTACGAACACCGACTCTCTCCGCATTGCATTCGGTGACCACGCAAAAGAAGGCATGGAGTTCCTGACCAACAAAAGTCCGATCGGACGCATTGGAGAGCCGGAAGAAGTCGCCGAGGTCGCAGCTTTCCTCGCAAGCGATGCCGCAAGCTATGTCAACGGCATTGAACTGTTCGCCGATGGCGGCGCATCACAAGTCTAACCAAACGAGCCCGTTGGTCTTGGACATTGCCCGGCACGCAAAGCCGACCGACAGAAAGAATGATCCATGGATCTGTTAAATCACATCGAATTTCCTGTTTCGGATGGGGAGCTATTGAAAGCCTTCTATGAGGAGGCCCTTGCACCTCTGGGCATTCATGTCGTCATCTCCGTCGATCCGGCACGCACGAAACATGGAGGTCCAAGATATGGGTTTGGTCGCGGTGGCTATCCCAGTCTGTGGATTCACGAAAGGAAGGGGCAGCGCGCCGCAATCCATGTTGCATTCACGGCCGACAGTCGAGCAGCGGTAGATGCTTTCTATGCGGCGGCTATGAAGAGCGGTGGGCGCGACAACGGCCCGCCTGGTATTCGAGAACATTATCACTCAAGCTATTATGCGGCCTACGTTCTCGACCCAGATGGAAACAACATCGAGGCTGTTTGCCAGATCTGATATGATTATCACCGGTGCGGATAGTCGCCCTGCTCTGGTGACGGTCCTCGCCTATATCCGGAGCTTCTTCCCAAGAACAAGCCCGCCCCTTGGACCTTTTTTTTGAACGCCACAATCTCACGCCTTGAACGGAGTCGAACGGCCGACCCAGTGGTTCAATTGCTTGCGTCCGCTGGCCTACGCTCAGATGCAGGTCGTCGCCAAGGCAATTACCCGGTGGGCTCGACGGCCGGGCATTGTCGAGTTTCACCCGTAGACGTACCAGTCGGAGCAGGGCAACCGAGAATGCTGGCGGGAAAGTTTGCTACCAGCGCACTCACCGTAAAGCTGCCGCGGTTTTCCAACCAGATACTCCGCTACGAGCGGATGCCGGAGGGGCTGGTGCACGAGATTGGTCTGCCAGCGCATCGAGCGATGCCGGACGCCTATGTCACGGCCCATCATCTTCGTGATCTGTTGAACGCAGCGTCGCTTGAACCGTGTCTCGCCTGGAGCGCTGAGCCCGGCCTTCTGCCGCGCGTGCCCTCGGGTCCGGATCGGGGCGAGAGCTGGGATCGTCTCAGTAACGAGGCGCTTAATGAATTCCTTCGCGATCGGGATATCGATATTCGCTTTAGCGCCAAGACAGAACTGGCACGGCGTGGCGATATCGCCCAGCCTATAACTGTCGAGCCGGCTCAACGGACACTTCTTTGACGAACGATAGCGCGATTGCTGCCTCCGTAGGCCGCGAGCTGCGGCTTCTGACGATATGATGTCCGGCACGACCACGACCCCGGGGGGCGCGCTGATCTCGACAGCGAATGCTGGGTCAGGTTTCGAAACCATCCGATCTATCACCTTCGGCATGATGTCGTAACGCGGCGTCGGTGATCTCGACCCAGCCGTGTTTGCGGCTCTCGAAGATGGAGCGCTGCGGGAACGGAAAACCTGGGTCGGCAAATGCCCCAACCGGGATAGCCACCATGTTCGGGAGATCTTCGTTTTCATAAACGACCGTCGATCCACATGTCGGGCAGAAGAAGTGCTTTGCCAACCTGCCACTCTCACCAGTTCGCTCCCATTGCTGACAAGCGCCGTACAGGGTGACATTCTTTTTGGGAAAGCGAGCCTGCACGCCAAAGGCGCTACCGGTGCGCCGTTGACAGTCCAGGCAATGGCAGACTGAGACGTGACGGGGTTCACCTTCACATTCGGCCGTGAAAGACCTGCATTTGCATGCCGCCACTCTCATCACCTCTCCTCTTAAAAACATCTCGATGCGGGGCGAGACAAGCGCCGACCCAGTGCAGACCGTGGACTATGAGGCAGCTTGAGGCGTTATTCAGCAGCCTGTTTCGAGACTTCCGCCTTTTCCTCGGCGACGTCTTCCATGCACTCAGCCTTCTCTGCGAGGCTTTCACTCATTTCGCGCAGCTGTTGTTCGTCAAGTTTTTCGATGCCGACGAACTTGTTCTGCGCCTGAGACGTCAGGATCAATTCATCGAGCTTAGCTTGCAAGGCCTTGCCGTCACGATTTTGGGAGTTCTGCAGCACGAAGACCATGAGGAATGTAACGATCGTCGTCGATGTGTTGATGACCAACTGCCATGTCTCCGAGTATCCGAAGAACGGTCCGGAAAGCGCCCAGACAAGAACGAGCACGACTGCCGTGACAAACGTCGCCGGTTTGCCGGAAAGATCCGCGATTTTTGTTGCGAACTTGGAGAACAGGGAATTCATGAGACGTTGTCCGATCATCAGGAGACAGCGCTGAAACGCGTGCGCCTATGACCAGTTCCGATGCGAAATATTACAAATATGCAATGCGGACAGTCAGCGTTGAAACGGCGTCACTGATCGAAGGAACAGGCAACGACGTCATGCATTTGTTGGCAGGAGCCGACGATGAAGATCCTTGACCAACGCTTTCTCCAACTGTCCAACGCAACTGTCACGGTCGCGGGCCATCGCCTTTCCCCGTTGCTCGTCACCGTTGCGATGATCGGATGGATCGTCGTCGGCTCAATGAAAGGTTTTCCAACGGAGTGGTTCCTCATCGCAAACATGGTCGGCACAGCGGTTACAGTTTTCGTTCTCCTGCTCGTCCAGCACTCGCAAAATCGAGACATGCACGCGCTGAAGGTAAAGGTCGATGAACTAATCCGATCCAACGGCGCCGCGCGAAACGAAATGATTGCCGTGGAACGCCGGGAGGAACGCGAGATTGAGCGCATGGTCCAAGATCGGCAAACCAAGATCTGAACTTCGGTGTAGGAGAACGCGAAATGTGTTTACTCCAGATAGCTGTTGCGGTGCCTCAGGAACTCGATGTCGTTGAGAAAATCGAGGTCGAAACCGCTCCTTGAACTGCCACAACGCGATAAGTTGTCGGCGTAGAAGTGCCCGTCAGGAACCAAACGTCTCAACAGCGCTTTAGGCGGGATGGAAACCTCAGAATTCGCAAAACTCGAAGAACCCATCGCACTTGTCGTTGACGACGAGCCGCTTATCCTCATGGACACGGCGGACATGATTTCCGACGAAGGTTATGCCGTCGTGGAGGCGACCACTGCCGACCAGGCTTATGAATTCCTCGACCGGCATTCATCGCTTCAGCTCCTGTTCACCGATGTCCAAATGCCCGGTGATCTGGACGGTTTCGATCTCGCCCGGGTTGTCGCTGAGCGTTGGCCACATATCTGCGTCGTCATTGCGTCGGGCGCGGCCGTTCCTGGACCTGGCGACATTCCGGATAATGCAACGTTCATCTCCAAGCCATTCACCGCGGAGCATGTCCATAAAGTGTTGAGGGAGCGCTGTATCCGGCACTAGGAGCCGAGTGTTACCCCGAAGCAACACAATGGCCGAGAACAACTACCGCAACGTCATATTGCCGGTTGTGGTCTACTTACTGGCGAATGGGGGACCCGGAGTGTCGATGATGACTATCAATGCCCTGATTGATCTCCAACGCTGACGATGATTATTGCTACGACTGCAGGTTATGCTGATGCCCGGACCCGACACTTCCATGTTCAAACTCGATCCCGCGCCGACGGTCATCACTTTCGACTGCTATGGCACGCTCGTGCAGTGGTATGAGGTGCTGCTCCGCGAGATCAGCGCGACGCTGGCGGCGCACCGCGCGAGTGAATTGAGTGCATCGTCAATCCTCGACAGCTTCGCCGTACAGGGGCGGCGCCTGACGGCTGAAAAGCCGCACCGCCTTTATAAAGACATTCTGCGCATTGGCTTTGCTGCTGCATTTCGCGAACACGGGCTGACCCTGAGCCCGGAGGAGATCGAACGCATTGCCTCGTCACCCATGATGATGGGCCCGCATCCAGACGTCCCGGATGCCCTGCGACGGCTGCGCGAGCGCTACAAGCTCGCGATCTTCACGAATTCCGACGACGATCTTATCGCGCCAACAGTGGCGCGCATCGGCGTGCCCTTTGATTACATCATCACCGCCGAACAGGCTCACGCCTACAAGCCGTCGCGACAACTATTCGAATACGCCTACCGCCGGATGGGCGTGAACCCCGACGAAACGGTTCACGTGGCCATGGGCATGTACTGGGACATGAAAGCCCGTCATGAACTAGGTCTGCGAGGTATCTGGGTGAACCGGCGGGGAGAGACCGGCAACCCCGACTGGCTGCCTTATGCTGAAGTGTCAGACTTGGATGGCGCGGCATCATTGCTCCTGCCGCCATGAGCCTGAGCTGCCGGCACTATGACTGTTCAATCCATGCGCTAGTTAACGGAAATGGCGGGATCACCCTGTCAAGTTGTCGCTTTTAAAAGGTTTACAACCCGTCGATCGACCTTATTCGCTTACGTGTTTCCAAGCAGTGGACGCTATGCAACCGCCGCCAGCGCCGCGCGCAGTTCTTCCAGACCGTGAGGCTTTGTCAGAAGCGCTGTTCGCGCCGGATCGTCAAGCGACGGCCCCTGATCCATGCCCGTTGCGAAAACGATACCGATCCCAGGCCACCGCCGGCGAACCTGGCGACAGAACTCCTCGCCGGTCATGCCGGGCAGCCCAAGGTCGGAGACGACAATATCGACGCCGCCCTGCTCAAGGAGAGCCAGCGCATCCTCGGCAGACCCAGCTTCCGTCACATCGCAATCGAGTTCGAGCAGCATGTCGGCGCTCGCCATCCGGATCAGATCATTATCCTCCACCAAAAGGACGCGGCGTTTCGCTATGCCTGTCGCTTTCGTCTCTCGATGCGCCTCCGCGAGCCGGCTTGTCGCAGTTTGCACTTGCGTGCGATTGTTGAGCACGTGCCGGATTTTTCTGGCGAGCTGCTCGCGGCTGTAGGGCTTCGACAGAAGCTGGACGCCCGGATCCAGGCGACCACCATGGACGATTGAGTTTTCGGTGTATCCCGACGTGAACAGAATGCCGATGTTCGGAACGCGCTCCTTCGCCTTTCTGGCGAGCTCGGAGCTTTTCAACTGACCCGGCATCACCACGTCGGTGAACAGCAGATCGATATTCATTCCGCTTTCGATGATCGACAGCGCTGAGGCGGCATCTGGCGCTTTCAACACACGATAGCCCAGTTCTTGGAGAAGTTCGACGACAGTGGCGCGAACACCTTCGTCATCCTCAGCAACGAGGATGGTTTCCGACCCTCCCTCGACTGGGCCATCAATCCGCTCGACCTCGACATCCTCTTGCTGCATGGCCCTTGGCAGGTACATTTTGACGGTCGTACCGTGGCCAAGTTCGCTATAGATCTTGACGTGGCCGCCGGTCTGTTTGACGAAACCGTAGACCATCGACAGCCCAAGGCCCGTGCCTTTGCCTTCAGGCTTGGTCGAGAAGAATGGTTCGAAGACCTTTGTCATCAGCTCCGGCGACATGCCGCTTCCGGTATCCGTGACCGAAAGTGCCACGTATTGTCCCGGCTGCACGTCGTCGTGCAGTCTCGCGTAGGTGTCGTCGATATAGGCATTGCCGACCTCGATGGTGAGTTTGCCGAACCCTTCCATCGCATCACGCGCATTGATCGCAAGATTGAGGAGCGCATTCTCGACCTGCATAGGATCGATGAGAGAATTCCATAGGCCGCCTGACACGATTGTCTCGATTTCCACGCCTTCGCCGATCGTGCGTCGCAACATCTCATCCATGCCGCGGATCAACCGGCCGACACTGACGACCTTCGGATCAAGTGCCTGTCGTCGGCCAAATGCCAGCAGCTGGGAAGCGAGCTTCGATCCTCGATTGACACCGGCAAGGGCGTTGGTGATGCGCCGTTCAGCCTTCTCGTTCCCGACCACGTCCTTTGACAGAAGCTGAAGATTGCCGGCAACGACCTGCAACAGATTGTTGAAGTCATGGGCGACGCCGCCGGTCAGGTTGCCGATCGCCTCCATCTTTTGGGCTTGCTGCAAGGCAAGCTCGCTCTGGCGAAGCGCCGCCGCTGCCTCCCGTTCCTCGGTCACGTCGCGACCGACGGCATGGATGAAGCTCTCGTCCGGGACGGCGGTCCAGGAAATCGTCCGGTAGGACTTATCTTTGCATTGATAGCGGTTCTCGAACGAGAAGGTCGTGACGCCCTGGGCAAGTTTGCCGACTTCGTCGAGGGTGGTCTGACGGTCGTCCGGGTGGACGAAGTCCATGAAGGATCGACCGATCAGATCGTCTTCGTCCCAACCGAGAACCGTCTTCCATGCCGGATTGAGCGCGGTGATCGCGGCATCGAACGATGCTACGAGCATTACGTCGGTCGAAAGCCGCCACATGCGATCGCGGTCCGCCGTGCGCTCGGCGACGCGCTGCTCGAGGGTCTGATTGAGAGCCTGGAGCTTCTCTCGTGTCGCCCGCAGCTCCTCGATTTCGGTATTGGTGCCGATCCAGCGGAGAATGCTGCCTTCGTCGCTCTCGATCGGAACGGCGCGCACGATATGCCATCGGAAAGCCCCCGACTTGTGACGCAGGCGGAATTCCGCCTGATAGGTCTCGCCAGTATCGAGCGCGTGCTTCCAGGCCTGTGCTGTTGCAGCAACGTCGTCCACATGGACCATCGACACCCAGGCCTCGCCGTCGAGCTCCCCCGGCGCTCTGCCCGCGTATTCGTAGACGCGATCGTTGAACCAGTCGAGCTGGCCATCGGGCGATGCCGTCCAGACATGGTTTGGAATGGCTTGAGCAAGTGCCCGGAAACGCGTTTCGCTTTCGCGCAGTTCGCGTTGCGCCCTCAGCTGCTCCGTCACGTCCTGGACAACGCCGACAAACCGGATCGGCTTGCCGTCAGGAGCGAATTCGAACTCGCCTCGTCTCGCCACGACGCGTTGCTGGCCGTTGTCCGAGCGTCGGATCCGATATTCGACCGTGAGCGGCGACGTACCAGTTTTTCTCGTCTCCGGATTGGAAGCGATTTCCTGGTCCTCGCCGAAGACGAGATGCTGGATTGTCGAAATGGGAATGGCGTCCGTCTGTTCGATTCCGTAGATGCTGCAGAATTCGGGTGACGGACTCAGGATGTCCGTTTGAAGATCGAGCGAGAATACTCCGACCCCGCCCGCCTCTTGCGCACGGCGAAGCCCCGCCTCCGCATCGGCGAGAGCCTGCGTGGCCCTATGTTGATCTGTCTGATCTCGCAGCACCTTGACGAGCCCGATTGGCGTGCCTCCAGCATCGCGCAGAGGACTGATCTCGCCGCTTGCCCAGAAGACCTCGCCGGACTTGCGAAGATGCCATCGGTCGTGATGGGTGGTGCCGAGTGCTAAGGCCGCATCCATCGCTTCCCGGGGCTTGCCAGCCGCCCGGTCCTCCGACGTAAACAGCATTTCCCAAAAGAGACCAGCTACTTCTTCTTGCGTCCAGCAGAAGATGCGACGCGCGCCTTCATTCCAGCGAATGACCCTTCCCTCGAGATCAAGGGCAATGATCGCGTAATCGACGGCACTGTCGATGATCTGCCGGCTCTGCTCTTCGCTCGCGACAAGCGCCCGTTCGGCCCGGACCTTCGCAGTCGTTTCGATAACGATCGCCATAACGCCGCACGGGTTGCCGTTCTCGTCGATGATCGGGGAGTAGTCGAGATTCATCCAGACGGGTTCGGGCGTTCCCGATCGGTTCAGTGAAAGCTCTTGATCCGTGTAACGGAGCGTTCGCCCCGATAGTCCGACACGCATGACGTTGTCATTGAAATCGGCGATCTCGTCCCAGCCTTCGCGAACCTTCGCGCCGAGAAGGTCGGGATGTCGCTCGCCTGCAAAGACCGAATAGGCGTCGTTGTAGATCATGATACCGTCCTCGCCCCACAGGGTGACGATCGGCACAGGCGATTGCAGGATCAGCGCCACCGTAGTGCGCAGGCTCTGCGGCCATGATCCGGGACAACCAATCGACGTGTTTGACCAGTCGAAGGCGGCGATCAGGCGCGCGAGTTCGCCGGTATGTGCAAGGAAGTCGAAGGCATTGTGTTCACGGCTCATGGTAGCGGTATTACGCGAGATCATAGGCCAGCGAAAGGCCGCCTGCCGCAGCCTATTCTCGTTTTTTGTCCGGAAAGCTCCGCATTCAAAAACTTGCTTTGGAAGATGCTCACCGCGCCCTATTTGAAATGTGAGTTCGCAGAAGGAAAGCGTAATGACGACGATCACATATCATGTTGCGAAGCACGACGGCGGCTACGGGTATCGGCTGGGAGACGTCTGGTCAGAGACATTTCCCGACCACGACACGGCTCTTGCGGCCGCCAAGTCTGCAGCACAACGGCAACATGTCGAAGGCCGCGACGCCGAGATCTCCTTTCAGCTTTCCGACGGTCGCTGGCAGACGGAACATGCCGGCGGCGGGGATCGTCCTGGCACAGAAGTTGTCGACGACATCAGGTGATATCGAAAACATGCGCGCACTGCTGACGTTGCGGAAAACTGCGGTTAGGTCGAAGCTGGCGAGCGGATAAATGTCGATGCCAGCCATAAGCTTGCGTAACTCGGCGTTCCGCCTGCCGATCGCGATAGAGAGGCGCGGGACGCGGATCGCGTCCACGAGAAATATCGGGCCGCCGGGCAACCAGTCGGCACTGACGGACCTCTGCCGCAATTTCGATACGGACCTCGAACGCTTCGTCTACCCCACACTACGTCCCTATTTCAACCTTCGTCGACTTCTGCCCAATGCGGATACGTAACGAAGGCCGTGAGCGCTCCTTCACCTTCTGTCGTGATGGTCACGGCCTCGCCCTTGGGCATATAGACGATCTCGCCCGGCCCGGCCGTCACGGTTCCGGCGCTGGTGGAACGGCAAGCATGCCGTCCAGCACGATCATGACATCGTCGACAGCCATCGTCTCCGTCAGGCTCTGCCCCGGACCGTAACGGCCGTATCCAATGGTGATTGGCCCATCGTTCTTCTCGTCGACCAGATTTCCTACGAAAATGTCGCCATCCTGTCCCGGAGACCGAACAAGCTTTGCGTCAGCGACGTTGAATTTTCGGACCTTCATGACTTTCCTCTCGTTTTCCCAAATGAAGCTAGCGCGCCAGCAAAGGGCACCAAGTGCCGCACGCATTCCGCCCGTGCAGACCGCGCCTCATATGCGGCCCCCTACGGGATAAGACGGTCTCGCAGGAAAATGCCGGCTTCTCGCGCTTCCTCGGTCGAAATTGTGTGGCCAACGCCGGGATAGACCTTCAAGGTGACGTCGTACCCTGCCGATTTCAACTGGCCGCTCGCCGCGGTAGAGGCAGCCGACGGAATGGTTTGATCCGCTGACCCATGCATCAGCAGAACAGGGGTACCGCTCCCAGACTGCGATTGCGGCGGCAATGGCAGCAATCCGGCGAAACTCACAAGAGCGCCAATCTTCCATCGTCCTGTCGAAACGGCATCAAGGCCCATGATCGCTCCCTGCGAAACGCCGACAAAAGCGACCTTGTCGAGATCGTTTTCGAACCCTTCGCGCTTGACTATGCCTGAAATGAGATCGTCGAAAGCACGCCGGGCGGCCTGTATGCGATCGGGCCGCAGCACCTGATCATCGACACCGAACCATTGGCGGCCACCTGCACGATGGGCGAACGGCGCGTCCGGCGACACGAATGTCGTGTCGGTCAGGATCGACTTCCACGAACTCCCGATGGCTTCCATGACGGAGCCGGAACCCCTGATACCATGAAGGAAGATCACCAGTCGCCGGGGCTTCAAAGAACCCGTGACAATAGGATCGATCCCATCCGACTGCTCGACGGCAACATCGGAATATTCCGGTCCGGGTCCATTGTCCGTCCGATAGATCGGCGCACGGGCATCCGCTGGATCAGCCGATGTCGGGAGCGCTGCCCTGGCGGGCAGGGAAGCCAGCATGGTTATGGTGAAGAGTGTAAAGATGGTGAGGTTCAAGCTGGTCATGAGCGGTCCCGATTTCGTACACTCGGAAACCTCGTCTAAAACAAATCGTTCCGCCGGCGTGGAAAAACCAGGAGCGCAGAACTTCAAAAGCTATATCTGGTCAACTTAGTGGACCGACACTTTTTCCGCCGTCTTACCCCCTGGCACTCCTTCCATGGTCGACCCAACGCATCGTCGGCGTGACGGCGATCCCGTGAACCACGATCGAGGCGAGCACAATCAGCAGCACGGTCGCCCAGACCGTCTCCACGCCCTGAAATTCCGCCTGTCCGGTTGCGTAGGCGAGATAATAGATCGATCCCAGTCCCTGTATACCGAACACCGCGATGATAATAGCTTCGCCGGGAGGATGTCCGGAGCCGAGCAGGGATATCCAGCTGGTCAACGGAGGGACTAGAGTGATCGCCAAGACGGCAACGACGACCACCCGCCAGTCAATTCCGCAAGAAGTTGGCCGCTGACGGCAATCGATTCAAGGCACACCAAAAGGACCATCATAAGAAGGCGCTCGATCTGCTCCGCAAAGTCGTGGTGCCGAATAACGTCGCCAATCGTTCTGTCGAACGCGTCACGCGCCTCCTGAATACGCACTGGTCGAGTTGCATACCATCCAATTTAAACCATTGATGGCCACCGTAGCTGTCCTTAATCGGTGCATCTGGTGTCACGAATGTCGCATTGGGGAGATGCCGGTGCCATGAATCGGCGATTGGTCTCATTTGTGCGCCCGAGGCACCGATACCGTGAAGACAAATGATGAGGTGAGTGCTTTCGATCCAATGCCTGACAAAGCAAGGGCGCTCAACCCGCGTGCGGGAGCGCCCTCGTTATCCGTCCAACAGCAACGCGACTATCGATCGCTGCAAGCTGTGGTAGGTTCGGGAATGATCCTTAAATGAGGATCCTCGCCGGGAACTTCCAGATCACATCGCCTTGGCCGTCGTTTCCATCCAGGCACGATGCCGAAGCTCATCTTCATGGGCCTTCATGAAGAATGCCTTTGACTGGGGGATGGCATCTTCGTGGCGCGATGCCCGCTCGTAAGCAGTGACGGTATCATCTTCGTTCGTCTTCATAGCTTTCAGAATGGCCGAGTCGCCCATGAGGTCTGCCAGCGCGATCTTGCCAGTGGTCAACATCTGTTTCATGTCGCCTTCGGTCGGCGCTTCGATGCCAAGCTCGCGGGCCATCTCGTTGAGCACGATGACATGCTGTAGATGGTCCTGCTTGAACTCGGCAAGTTTCGCACTGAGGGTCTTGTCGTCAAGCCTCTCGATGCAGGAGTCGTAAGCGGCGATTGCATCGTGCTCGAGATAGATGAGGTCTTTAACGAGTTTTTCGATATTGCCTTCGTTGCCAACCATGGTGACCATTTCGACTACTCCAATTGTTGCGGGACCTCGAAAACGTCAGCAGGCACACGTTGTTCCCCGAACGGGTGCAGCATGCAAAATTTCTGTCGCCTTGCATCATGACTAGCTGAACCTATTTTGGCCGCATGATCTTCTTCACGAGTGACACCCATTTCGCCGATCCCAGGGTCCTGAGGATCGACCGACGTCCGTTCCCTAATATGGCGGAGCACGATGCCGCTCTCATCGAAACCTGGAATGCCGTGGTCGGTGACGACGACGATGTCTGGCACCTCGGCGACTTCATGTCAGTCAAGGGCGGCGACTGCGACGAGCTTTTGGGCAGGCTCCATGGTCGTAAACATCTGATCGTCGGGAATAACGATCCGGAGACCACGACGTCAGCCAGCCACTGGATATCGGTTCACCATTATCGCGAGCTCGAAGTTGACGGCTTGCATCTCGTTCTCTGCCATTACGCGTTTCGAACGTGGAATAAGATGGGTAAGAATCCATCAATTTGCATGGCCATTCGCACGGCAAGCTCAAGCCGCTTCCACGCCAGTTCGATGTCGGGGTCGATGCGCAAAGGCTAAGGCCCGTCACGTTGGCGCAAATCATCAGCAAGCAGGGCCGGGCTCAGGCGTCCGTGCCGCACTAACCTTGGGACGTCAAGGTGGATTTGTCGTCATTGGACTTAATGGATCGATCCTTCTCAAAATTACGAGCATCCAACCGCTCCCGCCTCGGTTTATGGCTGACCTCCGGGCGCCGCGAAAGGACCTCGAAAAAAATTCGGCGGAAATCTTGAAACCATTTTTCGCTAAAATTAGATCATTTTCGTCAGCCGCCGACCGGGGCTGCCAGAACCGGAGACGCGAGTTTCCCCGTCTTCTTTCCATGTCGCTTTACGGAGTTGGTTATGAGAAACGATCTTGATTTTGCACCGCTCTATCGCTCCAGCGTCGGCTTCGACCGCGTTTTCAATCTACTGAACAACACGCAGCGCCTGCAGGCAATCGACACTTGGCCGCCTTACGACATTGTCAAGACCGGCGACGACGACTACCGCATAGAAATGGCGGTTGCAGGCTTTGGCGATTCCGACCTGGACATCATCCAGGAACGCAACGTGCTGGTGATCAAAGGCCAGAAGGTCGACGCCAAGGATGGCGAATATCTCCATCGCGGTATTGCCGGACGTTCGTTCGAGCGCCGCTTCGAACTGGCCGACCATGTGAAGGTCGAAGATGCCTCCCTGGTCAACGGTCTCCTGACCATCGCATTGAAACGCGAAATCCCGGAAGCCATGAAGCCGCGCAAGATCGCGATCGGCACGGGTGGCGAACAGGCCGCCCCGCTACAGATCGAAGCAGAACGTGTGGTCGCGTAAGGCATGCACGATGAAAAAGCGTCAAGCGAAAAACTTCGTCGTGGAAATCAGGAAGCGCCGCGGCCGGAAACCAAAGGGTGCTAAAGGTAGCCTAATCGCGCGAGCTTTCGACAGATTGCATTCACAGCCGGCCCTGGCTGCCAAGTCATGATCATAAGCGGGGAGCGTTTCCAGCGCTCCCCGCTTCATCCAAACATATGATCGGGGAGACGGAAAGGAGCAGCCCATGAAACCCGATACGTTCGAGAAGCCCGTCATGATCCTCTTGGGTCTCGGTATCCCGACCAAGGTGAAATCGGTCATGCAAGCCTACCAGATACTGATGGATTGGCGAAACGCCGCAGATCCTTCGCGCGAGCTTGCGCTCAAGGCGTGCAAGGCCGCGATCAACGGAGAAATCGAGGCGCAGACGGCGCGCGCCGTTTTTGTCGCGTTCGCTGAGCGGCACGATCTGCTCGCGTCGGAAATCGGTAATTTGGTAGCCCAACGCAATAAGCGCAATCAACGCGATCGAGCTCGAAGAAATAGACGCGGTCACTGCCTTCGATCACCATGGCTCCCATGACGCGATTATCGTCAATCTTACGGAAATGATCGACGATAGGCTGCGTGTCGTAGACCATCGCAGCACTTGTCACCCCCTGGAACGGCACGGCTTTCAATGACGCTACAGGACCTTTGGCTCTCAGACGGCGCAGCAAATAGGAAAACAGGTTGCGTGCGGCTCGGGTCCTTCCGAGCTTGTGGAAACGGAGTGCAAGACGGAGCGGAATCCAGGCCGGATCGATAGCGACGAGGCGTTTCTCCCCTCCGCGGAACAACAGCGCATCGGCACGCATCTGAGCCGAGAACCGTTTACCAAACCAGCCGAGGTTTTCGAGCACGCCATCGAGAGGGTGGCCGGACGGGATACCCCGGCCCGTCCAGAGTCCGATCATCTCGTGCGGATCCACCGGCGGGAGCTTTTGAAACCTTTCCATTTGATTCATCGCCTGTTCCCGCTCGACAATGTTGCTGGTCAAACCTGATCTTCCTGCCGTCGTTGCGCCGCGCGCCGTTTCGGCCTAGCCTTCTGCCGTGCAACCCCCAGCTCGTCCAGATCCGGCAACCACCAGCCGCGAGCCACTTCCCGCTCGCCCGGCGGCGTTCGGGCTGGCCAGATCGTGACCAATTCCTCAAGGGACCCTGCCCGCAAGGCCGCCCATACATATTCCTCGACCGGGGGCGGCTGAAAATAGAACGCGGTCACAATGTCTGGGTCTGCCAGCTCGCCATGTGTATCGGTGAAGATAACGACGCCTGCATGCGTACCGATCGCACGATCGAATGGGGGCACGTCATGAACCGGCACGGGATAGCGTTTTCGGCGCCGCTCACTCGTTCTCGCCTTGGCGCCTTCCTCCTCCTCGGTGCCTTTCAGCGCCTCACGCCGCGCCTTTCGCACATCGGGCTCGCTCCGCGTGGCAGCCGCCTCGATCGCAGGCCATCGCCGGCGTAAGGCCTCCAGTGACCGGTAAGGGACAGCCGAAAGGCGGCGATCCGCATCCCAGCGCGCCAATGCAATTTCCCGAATTTTGTTGACGACCGTGCGCGAATAGGGCGTCCGGATTTGCAAACCGGATGGGGCAGCTTCGAGATAGCGGCTTTCGATCGGTTCAAAGGCGAACGCATCCCTGCCCTTTTCGAAGGTCCGTTGTCGCTCCGACGGGTGGTTCGGTTTCACTATCCATCGCTCAATTGCCTGTGGCGCATCCTCATGCAGCCGCCTTTCGCGATTTTGCCAGCCGCTTGATGGCCTGTTCCAAGGGTCTTTGCCCGTCACAGTAATCTTGCCATGCCGTGCTCTTCTTCAACAGCTCGGGCACAGTGCGGATCGTGAACCGTTTGGGATCCAGATCAGCTTTCACCTGGCTCCAATTGAGCGGCATCGATACGGTTGCTCCGGGACGTGCGCGGGGTGACAATGGCGCAACCGCCGTCGCCATCCGGTCGTTGCGCAAGTAGTCGAGGAAGATGCGCCCCCCGCGTTGGTTCTTTGCCATCTTGATCAGGTAGAGCTCCGGATCCTCGCGCGCCATATCCTGGCAAACATCGTGGGCGAAGCCTTTCGCCTCATCCCAGCTTAGTTTCTTGCCCTTCGGCACAGCCAAGGGCGTGACGACATGCAGGCCCTTTCCGCCGGTCGTCTTGCAGAAGCTGACAAGCCCCAGGTCTTCGAGGCGGTCACGGATTTCTCGTGCGGCCCCGACGACGGTCGAGAATTCAACATCTGGACCTGGATCTAGGTCGAAGACCAACCGGCCCGGCACTTCCGGCTGGTTGGGCTCGCAGTTCCAGGGATGAAGCTCGACTCCGCCGATTTGAGCAATCGCAGCCAGTCCCTCGACCCGATCAATTTGTAGATAGGGCTTCTTGTCGCCGAAGACGGTGACGAGCTCAAGCAAGTTGGACGTCCCGGGCATGGCATGGCGCTGGAAGAACTGCTCGCCGCCAATACCATCAGGCGTGCGAATGATCGAGCACGGCCGCCCCTTGATATGATCGATCAGCCAAGGCCCAACCGCTTCATGATAGCGCGCAAGATCGACCTTGGTAACCGGTTCGCCATCACCGGCATCCGGCCAGAGTGGCTTTTCCGGACTGGAGATCATCACGCCCATGACTTCGGCCTTCGCGCCCTTGCGGAAACGCTTGGGAGGCGGCTTGTCGGTTTCTGGATCGGGCACTTCGTTTTCCACCGGGGACGCTGGCGTCTCGGCCTCCACCTCCTCAGCCGGCTTGTCCTCTCGAAGGCCCTTGAATGCAGCCTGCCGAATCTGGCCATCACCCGTCCAGCCAGCAAACTCGATCTCGGCGACGAGTTCGGGTTTGAGCCAGACGATGTCGGAAGATTTCTTCGGCGCACCGATGCCTGTGAACGGTGACTTTGACGTCTCCATCTCCTTTAGCTTCGGAAGAAGCGTCTTGACGACTTTTGCGCCATATCCGGTACCGACGCGGCCAACATAGACGAAATGGTTGCCGCGATTGACCCCGACCAGCAGCGAGCGAAATTTACCGTTCGTCGTGGCATAGGCGCCGATGACCACTTCATGACCAGCACGGCATTTCGATTTAGCCCAGGTCTCGTTGCGCCCGGACCGATAGGGTGCATCAGCCTGTTTCGAGACGATGCCTTCCAGAGACAGGCGGCAAGCAGACTTCAGCACCGCATCGCCGCCCGTCTCGAAATGCTCAACGAAGCGGAGCCTGGGATCGTCGCCAGCGTCGGACAAGAATGCAGCGAGCCTGTCCTTTCGCTCGGTGAGAGGCAATTCGCGTAGATCCTCGTCGCCGACAACTAAGAGATCAAAGGCGAAAAAGACCAGATCGTCCGTCTTGCCTTCCGATAACGCCGCCTGCAGGGCGGCAAAATCGGGTGCGCCGTTTTCATCGAGTGCGCAGATCTCACCATCGATGATGCAGTCGGGAAGCTTAGACGCCGACGCAGCAATGGCGGACCATTTTGCCGTCCAGTCCAGGCCCTTGCGGGTCTTCAGGGTGACGTCGCCGTTTTCAACCCGCATCTGAATACGGTAACCATCGAATTTGATCTCATGGATCCAGCCACCTGCAGATGGCGGACGCGCGAGCGTCTCGCAAAGCTGCGGGGCGATAAAGGCAGGCATTAAGGATTTCGCGGTTTTCGCCCCCGTTGACTTCTTCGCTGACTTAGTGGCTGTCTTTGACCCGGCCTTGCGCTCTTCAGCGGCCAAACCATGATTGCTATCCCAGACAGCATCGGCTTTGACCGCGCCACCTTGCAGCATGAACGGTTTTGGCTTCTTTCCTTTGCCGGATGCGATAGCCTCCATCGTCCGACGGGACGCCACTGATGTATCGTTCTCCTCAAGCACGGCTGCGCCGTTCTCCTCGACGGAATAGTCGTCATGATGTTTGATCAGCAGCCAATTGATGCGTTTGCCGCCATCGCGATCATGTTTCATTCGAACGAGGACAAAGCTGCCATGCAGGCGATCACCCTCGAGCGTGAACTTGAAATCACCCTTGGCGAGCGCCTCTTCCGGCGTTCGGTTGCCCTCTGGTTCCCAGTAGCCGCGATCCCACAGCATGACCGTCCCGCCACCATACTGGCCTTTGGGGATAGTGCCTTCAAAGTCACCGTAATCGAGTGGATGATCCTCGACTTCGACCGCCAACCGCTTGTCGCCGGGATCGAGAGACGGCCCTCTTGTCACCGCCCAAGACTTAAACACCCCGTCGAGCTCCAGCCGGAGATCGTAATGCAAACGCGTTGCGTCGTGTTTCTGAATCACGAACCGGCGACGGTTGGACGCACTGATCTTCACCTCTCCGCTTGGCTCGGCGGTCTTTTTAAAATCGCGCTTGCCGCGGTACGTCGAGAGATTGTCGGCCATGGCTTGTAATCCTAACGCAAGAGAAACGGGGTCGATCTCAAGCGGCCCCGTAAACTGCTATTTGCCCGAAACGCGGATCGCTCCGGCATCTCCGAAGCTTCGTTGGACGGAGGCTACCTGATCGGCAGCGATATCCGCAGAGACTTCAATCTCGCCTTCCAATGCCCCATCTTGGCGAGAGCCGCCTTCGTGCGAGGCATCGCCACCGGACGACCTGGAGCCGGCGGTATTTTCGCCACTCGCGGACTGAACGAAAATGTCGGGCCTGGAAATCCCGTGTTGCTGAACGAGGTGTTCGACGGCGAGGTCAGCCGCCGCTCGTGTTTCGAACGTTGCCCGTATTGTCGTAGTGCTGTTATCTGCCATTTCACTTGTCCTTTTGCTCTATCACCTCCTCGAACGCTGCTGGCGCCCCAGTGGTTTCACGACCATTCTGTTCGGCGCACATATTTCGGACATCGCGTTTAAAACCACCACATTGCCCCTTCGCCCTGAATAACGATGATCACTCCAACGAAAGCGCCGGAACCAAGCAGGCGGCGTTTAGTTTCCTTCGGAACGGACTTGGAGGGACGGAAATGGCAGCACATCGCGCTCAATGGAAAGGTCACCTGAAGATTGGTGAAGTCAGTTGTGCCGTAGGCCTCTACACGGCCGCCTCAACTTCCGAGCGGATCAGCTTCCACATGATCAACGAGAGCACCGGAAACCGCCTGAAGCGCGAGTTCATCGACAGTGAGACCGAGGAGGTCGTGGAACGCGACCAACAGGTCAAGGGCTTCGAGACTGGCAACGGCGACTACATCATGATCGACCCTGATGAGGTCGCGGCGGTCGTTCCCGATTCCGACAAGATGCTGGAGGCAGAAGCCTTCATCGCTTGTGGGGAGATCGATGACGTCTATTTCGATAAGCCCTACTATCTGGTCCCGGTCGACGAAGGCGATCATGACGCTTTCACCAGGATCCGCGATGCCCTCAGCAATACCAGTTCCACGGCAATTGCTCGAACCGTGCTCTTCCGGCGGATGCGAACTGTCCTGATCCGGGCGCATGGCAAGGGTATCATCGCGACGACCCTCAACTATGATTACGAAGTCCGGTCCTCAGAGGAGGTCTTCAAAGACGTAGCCAAGGTCAAGGTCGAAGCCGAGATGCTCGATCTGGCAAGGCACATCATCACCACGAAGAAGGGCGAGTTCGACCCCGCGAAATTCGACGATCGCTACGAGGATGCGCTTGCTGCGCTCGTGAAGGCGAAGGCGGAGGGTAAGATCCTTCCGAAGCCCAAGCCCATCAAGGTTTCCAAGCCGAACGACCTGCTTAAGGCGCTGCGTGACAGTGCTGGCATGGATAAGCCGTCGGCAAGTAAGCCGAAGGCTGCCAATGCCAACTCAGGCAAGAAGGCGACGGCTTCCAAGTCTACCAAGAGCCGGGCAAAACCCGCGGCTAAGAAAGCGAGCTGATCGATGGCACCACGTCGCCCATATTGGAGAGGGTACCTCAAGCTCTCACTTGTCACCTGCCCTGTAGCAATGACACCCGCTACTTCTGAATCTGAAAAAGTACGCTTCCATACCCTCAATAAGGATACCGGAAACCGGGTGGTGTCCCAGTACGTGGATAGCGTTACCGGCAAGCCCGTGAAGGATGAGCATGAAGCGAAGGGCTACGAGCGCGGCGAGAATGATTACGTGCTTCTGACCGACGAGGATCTCGAATCCGTTGAGCTTGAGACCGTCCGTACGATCGACATCGAAAAATTCGTGCCGCGTGGCAGCATCGAGTGGATCTATCTCGAAACCCCGTACTACCTCACCACAAACGACAAAATCGGCGACGAAGCTTTCGCGGTCATCCGCCAAGCCATGGAGGCGGAGGACGTCGTTGGCATCTCTCGTGTCGTGCTGGGGCGCCGCGAACGAGCGGTCGTGCTCGAACCGAGGGGCGAGGGCATCGTGGTGTGGACCCTTCGCTTCGGAGATGAAGTGCGGCCGGAGAGCGAGTATTTTACCGGCATAGATAAAAAGTCGGATGCTAAGGGCGTTTCAGCACTTGAGACAGTTATCAAAAAACGGCTGAAGGATTGGTCACCAGAGATGGTATCTGATCCGATCCAGGAAAGCCTGCTGAAACTCATTGCCGATAAGAAGAAAACCAGGAAACCCGGCAAGGCCAAGACTTCTAAGTCCAAAAAGGACGATGGTGACGAGAAGAGCAATGTCGTCAACATCATGGACGCACTAAAGAAGTCTGTGGCCAAGGAGCTCGAATCCCGCAAAGCAAGTTGATCGGCACGACCTTGAGAGCGCTGTGAGCTGCGGACCCGCCTGCTTGTCACTTAGTCCTTACCGGTACCAGGGGCTGCCATCTTGGCATGCTGCTCGGCAAGAATATTGGCTGGTGTCACGTTCGCCATCACCGATTGGAGCTTGTTCTTCCAGCCTGCTACGACGTCACCCTCGTCGTTCATAAGAGCTTTGAACCCGGCCTTCGCGACGTCAGCCGGATCGTCCTTCTCCGCTTGGCCGACCTCTGTATCCAGCATGTCGGCGCGCTCGAAAAACTTGGTCTGTGTCGGACCAGGCATGAGGCATGTGACCGTGACGCCAGTGTCCTTGAGTTCGTGACGGAGGGCGAAGGAAAACGAATTCAGAAACGCCTTCGTACCGTTGTAGACGGCCTGGTAGGTCCCGGGAATAAACCCGGCGATCGATCCGGTGATCAGGATCTTTCCATGGCCCCGAGCCCGCATCTGATTTGCGATCGTATGGATCAGCGATACCGTGCCGATCACGTTGGTGTTGACGACATGTAGGGCTTCATCGAGATCCTGATCGAGGAACCCCTTTCCGAGCCCCCGTCCCGCGTTGGCAAGCAAGAGATCGACGGGTTGGCCATTATCGGCGACGAACCGGGCAAAGTCGCTTGCTCCCTCCTTGGTGGAAAGATCGACCCGCATCGCGTCAACGGTCACGCCGATCGAACGCAGGATATCGGCAGCCACGTCGATCTGGTCTTCGTCCGCGGCGATGATGAGGTCATAACCTTCCCCGGCCGCGATCTTGGCGAGTTCGAGACCGATTCCTGACGACGCACCGGTGACAACCGCGAGTTTGTTGGAGGCTTCTGGCATGGGGTCGCTCCTATTTATGGTTTGAGGACGACTTTCACGCAGCCGTCCTTCTTCTCGAGGAAAGTCTTGTAGAGTTCCGGGCCGTCTTCCAGGCTTCCCGTATGGGTGATGATGAAGGAAGGGTCGATCTCGCCATTCTGGATACGCTCCATCAACAACGGCAGGTAGTGCTGGACCGGGGTCTGGGCCATCTTGAAGGTCAGGCCACGATTGATGGCGGAACCCATCGGGATTTTGTCCAGAAAACCGCCGTACACGCCGACGATTGAGACCGTGCCGAAGTTCCGGCAGCAATGTATCGCCTGTCTGAGAACGTGCGGTCGGTCGGTACCCATGAATGTCGCGACCTTGATGCGGTCGAGCCGCGCATCCCAGCTTGCCGAAGGATCGGATTCCGTTCCGACTGCGTCGATGCAGGCATCGGCCCCGCGACCGTTGGTCAGTTCCATGATCCTGTCGTAGATATCCTTGTCCATGTAATCGAGTGTGATTGCGCCGGATTTCTCGGCAAGCGCGAGGCGTTCAGGGACCGTATCGATGGCGATCACGCGTTCTGCGCCAAGGATGAACGCTGACTTGATCGCCATCTGCCCTACGGGACCGCATCCCCAGATGGCGATGGTGTCACCAGGCTGAATGTTGCAGAAATCGGCAGCCATGTAGCCTGTCGGAAAAATGTCTGAAAGAAACAATACCTGCTCGTCGGACAGGCCGTCCGGTACCTTGATCGGGCCGAAATCAGCATAAGGGACACGGAGGTACTCGGCCTGGCCGCCGCTGTAGCCACCAAGCAGATGTGTATAGCCAAACAGGCCCGCAGGCGAATTGCCCCACATCTTCGTGACCTTTTCAGGCTTGGGATTGGACCGTTCGCAACCTGAGAAATAGCCGCGTTTGCAGAAGAAGCATTCACCGCAGGCGATCGTAAATGGAACGACCACCCGGTCGCCGACCTTCAGCTTCTTGTTGTCCCTGCCGACCTCGACGACCTCCCCCATGGTCTCGTGACCCATGATGTCGCCACTGTGCATTTCTGGCATCACGCCGTTGTAGAGGTGCAGGTCCGAACCACAGATGGCGCAGGCCGTCACCTTGATGATGGCATCGCGTCCGTCCTCAATCACCGGGTCAGGAACGCTGTCGCAGCGGATGTCGTGCTTGCCGTGCCAGGTCAGTGCTTTCATCCGGTGCTCCTCAAACTCAAAAATGTAAAAGACTGGTGGAACCGCTGGCACTCGGCGTTGCGGACTTCCTATTCGGCTCGATCACGCGAGGGACCGAATGTAGACTACGGCTGCTCGGCAATCAGCATCTTCACGTGCCCGAGGTGGGTCTCCAGGCTGGGAAGTGTTTCCTTGGCAAAGCCGACCAAGGACTGGTCGTCCCCTGAACCGGCATAGGTCCTGAACAGACCGACCGCCTCCATATGGGCCTGCGCCTGCATGTCGAGATAGAGCATGTCGAAATCCTTGCCCTTCGCCGCCTGAAGCTGATCGAGCATCTTCTGGTGCTTAGGCGCGAGCTTGACGGGCTCGGCGGTCGCGCCACCCTTGGCGTCGAGCGTCGCCTTCAGCTTGTCGCCGGCTTTCCGGTGATCGGCAATAATCATGTCGGCCGCCGATTTGATTCCGGCTTGATCGGCGTTCTGTTTGGCAAGCTCGCTGGAGCGGATTTCGAACTCGTTGGCGCTCGTGACCATTTTGACGAAGGTCGGCTTGTCCATAGCCATCATCGGAGCAGCGTCTCCGGCGGGCTTCGGTTTCATCTCCTGCGCCATTAGAGGCTGAACGGTAAGCGCCACGGAAAACGCTACAACGGAGAGGTTTGAGAATTTCATGGATGCGCTCCTTGGCGGGTGATCAC
Source organism: Agrobacterium vitis (assembly GCF_013337045.2). Taxonomy (NCBI): domain Bacteria; kingdom Pseudomonadati; phylum Pseudomonadota; class Alphaproteobacteria; order Hyphomicrobiales; family Rhizobiaceae; genus Gillisella; species Gillisella vitis. The sequence goes on along the minus strand of NZ_CP118262.1, from coordinate 155,561 downwards.
TTGCTCTTCGTGAAGGCTTTGGCGAGATCGGCATTGGCGGCGTCGACAGCCGTTTTCGCCTTGTCGAGTACCTTGGCCATGCCGAAGAATTCATGGGTTACGCCATCGAGGTTGATGAGGTTCACCGCCACGCCCGCTGCTTTCATCTTGTCGGCATAGGTCTGACCCTCGGATCGCAAGGGATCGATCTGCGCTGTGACCACTGTTGCACCCGGAAGCCCACTCAGATCATTTCTTCCAACGAGGTTGATCCTTGGGTCCGATGTCTGCTCCTTGGATTTGAAAACATTCGCCACGAACCATTCCATGTCGGCTTTGCCCAGGGGCGCGGCGTTGGCGTTTTCCTGATAGGACGGCGTATTCATGTCGTTGCCGGCGATCGGATAAACCAGAAGCTGGTGAACCGGCAGCGTGGTTTTCTTTTCCTTCGCCATCAGTGCGACGTTGGCCGCGAGATTGGCGCCGGCGCTCTCACCCGCAACCGCGATCCGGCTCGCGTCACCGTTCAGCGTGTGGATGTTTTCCACGGTCCAGGTGTAGGCCGCCCATGCATCGTCGTGCTGCGCCGGGAACTTGCTTTCCGGCGCATGATGATAGTCGGCCGATACGACGATTGCCTTGGCGCCAAGCGCCAGAGCACGTGGCGTCGCATCATAGGTATTGACGTCTGCGACCACCCAGCCGCCGCCATGGAAATAGAGCACGACCGGGAAAGGTCCCTTACCTTCAGGGATATAGACCCGTGCCGGCAGCGCTCCGCCGGCGCTAGGAATGGCGATATCCTTGGTCGCCACCTTCGCCTCTGGTAAAGGTGAGATCTTCTTGTCACGCTGCACGGTGCGCGCAGCATCAGCGGCACTCGCTTGCGTGCGGGCGTCCGGGACACTCAGAGTGTGCAGCGGCTTGGCGTCGAGGGCCTTCATGGCATCGAGCACGACCTGCATCTGCGGATCGGGCTGAGCTTGTTGGGCTCGGGCACCTGCGGCGGAGGAAAGCAGAGCAAAGGCGAGGCCGGTGGCCTGAAGTTTCATCATGATCTTGAACATGGGTTTTTCCTTGCAAAGGCATGATTGGGAGGAGCCGGTCACTGCTTCGGCGGCTCGATCTTTTGCTGATAGAGGCCAACCAGCTCGCCCTTGGCAATCACATGCCCGGAAGCGGCAGCGAGAAACGCATCACGGTCGGACGTTGGTGGGATGTCCAGCATTTGGTCTAGCGCGAGAACCTGGAAATGATAATGGTGCGTAGGATCCCCCACCGGAGGCTTCGGTCCGAAATATCCATGGGTCCCGGAGCTGTTGCGGCCCTGCAGGACACCTTCTGGCTCGACGAGACGCAACTGCTCCTGGAGACCCTCTGGAAGGCTGGTCAAGGTGCCAGGGATATTCCACGCGACCCAGTGCACGAATGGCTTGATCGGCTTGGAGTCCGGGTCTTCCATGACGATCGCGTAGGATACAGCGCCCGGGACTGCGTCCCAGCGCAATGATGGGGACACGCCGTCAGCATATTCGCTTTGCTTCATAGGAATGGCGCCGTTCGCACCAAATTCGCTCGACGTCACCTTGAGGGCACTCTTGGCATCCGTCTCAGGCCGGTCCTTGGCAAGCGGGACACCAACACCCTTCGCAGCCTGCGCTTCCATGACGCTTGCAGGCGCCACCTTCTGCTCCGTCACCTTCTGGGCAGTCCCTGTATAAGCGACGCGATAGATCACGCCATTTGTATCATCCGCCATCAGCAGCGATCCGTCCTTGGCGACAGCAAGGCCCACCGGACGGGCAAAATGCGTCTTGCCGCCATCGGTCAGAAAACCAGTGAGAAATGGCTCAAAAGACTTTGGCTGACCGTTTTCGAAACGGATGCGAACGATTTCGTAGCCGGATGCCGGATTGCGGTTCCAGGAGCCGCGCATCGTGGCAAAGGCGTCGCCTGCATATTCGGAAGGGAATGACGTACCGCTGTAGAATTTCATCTGCATGGGGGCGGCGTGCGCGGTGTAGCCCAGCACCATCGGCACACTCTGGTCGCGCCACTGCTCTTTCGTCAGTCCCCCAACAGGCGTTGACTGCGGGTATATGTCTCCCTTGCCATAGACATGTGGCCAGCCGTACTGCTTGCCCTGTTCGAGTTTGTTGAGCTCTTCCGGCTGCACTTCATCGCCGAGAAGATCGATGCCATGATCGAGACCCCACAGCTCCCCAGTCTGGCGGTTCCAGTCGAACCCGATCGTGTTGCGCAAGCCTGATGCGAAGATCGTCCGGCTTTTACCGTCGGGCGTCGCGCGCAGGACCGTGGCGTTCTCGGGGTTGCTTTCGTTGCAGGCATTGCAGGTCGAACCGACGCTGATATAGAGCATGCCGTCGGGACCAAACGCCATGACGCGGTTCGGATGCTGTCCAGAGTCCGGAAGGTCGCCGATGATCATCTCGAGCGGACCGAGTGTACCGTCCTGCTTGATGTCAGCGACAAACACTTCTTTGACGGTGACGAGATACAGCTTGTTGTCCTTGATCGCCAGACCATGAGCCTGGGCACGGGAGACGACCTGCATTGGTGCCTTGTCGGCCTTACCGTCGCCGTCCTCATCCTTCAGCAACAGGACGTCGCCTTCCTCGCGGCGGCTGACATAGACGAAACCCTGATCGGAGACGGCAATGATGCGGCTGTTGCCGAGGCCCTGTGCGAATGGTTGAACCGTAAACCCGTCTGGCACCTTCAATTGGCCGATCCGGTCGCTCGTCGCCGGCAGCTTATTCGGTTTGAAGACGTTGGTGGTGATCTGGACTTCCGTACCGTCGCCCTGTTGAGCCGAAGCTTGGTGGGACATTGATAATATAACCGCGATGGCAGCAGAGCCGAGAAGTCCAGTTTTCATAAAAATTGCCTCCGTTTAACTACAGGCGCGAAACCTTCCCGAACATCATTTGTTCCAGTTCAGCACTCAACGGGCGGCAATTTTCTGGATTACGACCGCACACGTGATCCTTGGCTCTCTGGCCATCTCGATGCGCTTATTCTTCGTCGCCCGGGTACTGAGAGTTCTTCAGCAAGCCAGCAAGGTGGGCGGTGTTGCGCGCAAGCATGGAGACCATCGTCTCAACTTCTTCCGGCGTCTCGTCGAGATCGACGAAATTCGTGGAGCCCATCGCCTCGCCCACCCAATAGGCGACCGCGTTGGCGGGAATTGTGAAGCCAACGTCATTGAGCGCCTGGAATACCTCAGCAGAAACATGGTGAGCGCCATCTTCGTTACCGACCACGGCAACCGCCGCAACCTTGCCGTAAGATACCATCCGACCCTGATCGTCGGTCTCGTCTAGGAACGCATCCATGCGCTCCAACGCCCGCTTACAGACACTCGATGGCTGCCCAAGCCAGATCGGTGTGCCAACAAGCAGGATATCGGCGGCAAGGACCTGCTCGCGGATTTTCGGCCAGGCATCGCCCTCGCCTTCATCTGAGGTTACGCCTGGCTTGATGTCATGGTCGGCCAAGCGGACCGTTTCCGTCTCGACCCCGTGTTTCTTGAACTCTTCCGCGATCAACCCAAGCAGTTTGTCTGTCGAGGAGCTTTCCGCCGCTGCGGATGATTTCAAGGTGCTGTTAAATGCCAATGCCCTGAGAGCCATAATGTGTCCTTTCCTTTACTCGATTTTGAGAAACACATGTCGATCTGGCGGGGGCGCAAGATCGGACGTTGCTTGGTCATTAAAGCTCTGGTGGAGCGTCGAGTTCCTGTCGCGCACCGGCGACAAGAACTTTTCCCTGGTTCACGAGTTCGAGTTGGACCGAATCCTATCGCCAAACCATCAATGCGGCATTTGAGTTTCGGCGCGCCACTACAGACCTGATCGCTCAGGAGGACGATACGAAGGCCGCGATCAATCGCCCCAAACACCATTGCCATCAACAAACGTCCATTCCCAGCTGGATACTGGACCTTCTCTTTCCCCTGCCGCAGATAGGAGGAGAGCCTCTCTTCGATCAAAGGCAAACAGGTCGCTATTATCGGAAATTCGTGTTGTGGAACCCAGATCACGTTTGCGTGTTTATAGGGTCTCACCCACAGCCGGAAGGAACCGTCATGGCAACCGAAAAGACCCTCAACGACCTGTTTTTGGACACTCTCAAGGACATTTACTTTGCTGAGAAGCAGATCCTGAAAGCCCTTCCGAAGATGGCGCGCGCCGCGCAGTCCGAAGAAGGCAAGGCCGGTTTCCTGCAGCACCGCGACGAAACCCAGGGGCAGATCGAGCGGCTCGAACAGGTCTTCGAGCTTCTTGGCAAGCCGGCACGTGGCAAGACCTGCGAAGCCATCCAGGGGATTATCGCGGAAGGCGAAGAAATCATGGAAGAATACAAAGGAACTGCAGCGCTTGACGCGGGCCTCATTTCCTCCGCACAAGCCGTCGAACATTACGAGATTGCCCGCTACGGCACACTGAAATCATGGGCCAAGCAGCTGGGCCTGAACGATGCGATCCCACTGCTCGACGCCAATCTTCAGGAAGAGATCGCAACGGACCAGAAACTCACCGCGCTGGGCGAAGCTTCTGCGAACCCGAAGGGATCGCAGAAAAAAGCCAGCTAAGCTGAAACGTGCGTTATCAGGCCGCCTCTCGAGGCGGCCTTTTGCGTTTCAAAGTTCATCTTTTACCAACGCCGATCGAAGGATTTTTACATGGTCAAGAAATCAGCAAATTCGTCGCCCAAGCTGACCGGTCAGACCGCCACCATCCACGACCAAAAGCTTCAGCGTGGCGCCGGCGGCGAGCTTCACCAATTTGCAGAAGGCGATACACCGATCCTAACCACCGCTCAGGGTGGTCCGATCGCCGACGACCAGAATTCGCTACGGGTTGGTCCCCGTGGTCCACTGGTTGTCGATGACTTCCATTTCCGCGAGAAGATGTTCCATTTCGACCACGAGCGGATTCCCGAGCGGGTCGTACATGCCCGAGGCTACGGCGCCCACGGCTATTTCGAGACTTACGAATCGCTGGCGGCCTACACAAAGGCGGACCTCTTCCAGCGGCCCGGCGAGAAGACGCCGGCATTTGTCAGATTTTCCACCGTTGCCGGCAACAAGGGTTCGGCCGATCTGGCGCGCGACGTCCGTGGCTTTGCCGTCAAGATCTATACGCAGGAAGGCAACTGGGACCTGGTCGGCAACAACATCCCGGTCTTTTTCATCCAGGACGCCATCAAGTTTCCAGACCTGATCCATGCCGCCAAGCAGGAGCCGGACCGGGCATTTCCGCAGGCGCAGACCGCTCATGACAACTTCTGGGATTTTATCAGCCTGACACCCGAGAGCATGAACATGATCATGTGGATCATGTCGGACCGCACGATACCTCGTTCCTTCCGTTTCATGGAGGGCTTTGGCGTCCACACCTTCCGCTTCCTCAACGCCAAGGATGAATCCACCTTTGTCAAGTTCCACTGGAAGCCGAAGCTTGGCCTTCAATCGGTCGCCTGGAACGAGGCGGTCAAGATCAACGGCGCCGATCCGGATTTCCATCGTCGCGATCTCTGGCAGTCGATCCAGTCCGGCAATTTCCCCGAATGGGAATTGCAGGTCCAGCTGTTCGACCAGGAATTTGCCGACAGTTTCGATTTCGATGTACTCGATCCAACCAAGATCATCCCGGAAGAAATCCTCAAACCCCAGCCGATCGGTCGACTGGTGCTCGATCGCATGCCCGACAATTTCTTTGCGGAAACCGAGCAGGTCGCGTTCATGACCCAGAACGTGCCTCCGGGTATCGATTTTTCCAACGATCCGCTGCTGCAAGGCCGCAACTTTTCCTACCTCGATACGCAGCTGAAGCGACTGGGTGGCCCGAACTTTACCCATCTGCCGATCAATGCGCCGAAATGTCCTTTCGCGCATTTCCAGCAGGATGGTCATATGGCGATGCGCAATCCGGTCGGACGGACCAACTATCAGCCGAACTCACATGGTGAGGGGCCACGGGAGTCGCCGACACGCGGCTATCGCCACTTCCCGTCCGAGGAACAGGGCACCAAGGCCCGGCTGCGTCCGGAAAGCTTTGCCGACCATTACAGCCAGGCCCGGCAGTTCTACATTAGTCAGACAGGTGCCGAACAGCGCCACATCGCGTCGGCTTTGACGTTCGAACTCAGTAAGGTCGAAATGCCGGTCATTCGCGAGCGGATGGTTGCGCATCTGCTCAACATCGACGAGACGTTGGCAACCACCGTTGCCCAGAAGCTCGGCTTCCAGAAAATGCCGAAGCCTGCCGATGCGGCGATGCCGACCCGTCAGGATCTGGACCCGTCGCCGGCGCTTAGCATCGTTGAACGCGGTCCCAAGCGCTTCGAAGGCCGTAAGCTCGGCATCCTGATCACAGATGGTGTGGACGCCAAGCTGCTGACGGGGCTGACAGACGCCGTTACCAAGGAGAAAGCAGTTTTCGAGCTGATCGCACCAAAGGTCGGCGGTGTCACCGCTTCGGATGGCACATTGATCGAAGCGCATCATATGATCGATGGCGGGCCATCAGTCCTGTTCGACGCAGTGGCTCTTCTAACCTCGACTGCAGCGATTGACGACCTCATCAACGAAGCGGCGGCACGCGACTTCGTGGCCGATGCCTTCCAGCATTGCAAGTTCATCGGTTACGATCCATCGGCAATGCCGCTTCTGGAAAAGGCCGGGATCGCCGATGCGCTGGACGAAGGCGTTCGTGCGCTTCCGGGAGAGGAGGGGCTCACCGCCTTCGTCGCGGAACTTGGCAAACTCCGTGTCTGGGGAAGAGAGCCTTCTGTCAAGTTGGGTAAAGCGTCACCATCGGTCAAGTAAATCTAAAGGGAACGGCGTCATTCGCCGTTCCCCCTTTAGACCTGGTGCGGGTAACGCACTACCCAAGCTTCTCGTCACCTTGCGCGCGCCGTTGCATTCCCAGCCAGGTCGCCTGCAAATGTGAATTAGGGGTTCAACATTGCGGCGACACTTGATCGGCGCGCAAAATCCATTAGCTGCCTGTTTCGGAATGCGGCGCCGCAACGGGTTTGGATTCAGGCGATCCCCGGAAGCGTAGGAAGATTGACAGCACCACGATCACCGCCGTCGACAAAAATTCGGATTGCCAGTTCTGAAAAGATTCGAACCAGAACTGCGCGCTGGCGAGATGTTGCATGATCGACTGCGCCGGTTGGCCATGCATGGCAGCTTCTGCGTTCTCGGCCATAGCGCTGTAGCGCAGGTGAAGAATGAAACTGACAGCGAACAGCAACGCCAGCGCTATGCCAAGTGAGTAGGAATAGAGAGTACGCAACCATCCCCCCGTCCGCACGGCCCAGGAATCCGGCTGTCCGGCGCGGCTTTCTGGATCCTCATCCTGCGATGCGGTCTCATCTGGATCTTTCGATTCCGCCGAGCCGCGTTGAAAGAGAATCGCCGTCAGCATTACATATGCCGACATTTGCAGAAACTCGCTTTCCCAGTTCTCGAAGATGGCGGAGATGAAGTGTCCAGACACGGCATAGCTTGCGAGCGGCAGTGGCGCTCCGCCATGCTGGATGATTTCCTCGTTGTTGACCTGCCACCCCGTCAAGAGCATTCCCGCGATGGTCGCCAAGGTCAGCACCAGAAGAACGATCGTCAGCCCATTGTCTTTCAGCACCCGCATTCTTTGTCCCTCCCACTACGCTTGACGTCGTAAAAACGTCATGACCGGAAGCAGGTTCCAGGACGGCCCCATTCGCATCAAGGAGAATTAAACATGCTCATGTCCCTGGTGATATTGGCATTTGAAGGTTGCACCAGACAACGGCGCCCTCGCTCGAGCCTCCGATGACATCCCGTCGAAGGCCGTGGTGACGAACAGCGTCCCGTCTTCTGCAAGATCGCAACTGGTCACATTCGGTACGGGCAATTCGATGTCACGCAAATGCTCGGCGCGGTGCGAATAGGCCTCGACGCGGGCGCCGCCGAAGACTGCGACCAGGAGATTTCCCTCTGGATCAATGCACAGGCCGTCCGGGTTCCAGTCTTCATGCCTGACGAGGACCCGCTTGTTCGACGGCGTTCCGGTTTCGACATCGTAGTCATACGCCCATATCGTTCCGCGGCTGGTATCGGCGTGATACATAACGGTACCGTCTGGGCTCCAGGCCTTCCCATTGGCATTTTCGTAGCCACCCTCGACTTCCACCAGTTGATCTTCCCGCAGCACGTAAAGTGCAGCAGTCTCGCTCGGCTCGTCGGCGGTGTTGATGGTCCCGACCCATAGTCGCCCGGCCGGATCCAGCTTCCCATCGTTCAAACGGTGGCCACTCGGAAGATCGAGAAGGGCGATCGGCACCTCCTCGCCGCTCTCGGGGCCGTACTCGTAGACCCCGTCACTGAGACCGACGAGCAGCTTACCATCCTCGCGAGGGAAGGCGAAACTGACTTCCTTCGAAAGTCTCCATGACGAATGGACCTTGTCGGGTAAGCGATAGGCGTGAACTGTCTTCCCGGCGATATCGACCCAATAGAGCGCCGAGTTTTGGCTGCTCCAGAAGGCCCCCTCGCCGAGCTGATTGAGTGGCAGGTCCGCGTCGAGAAGTTCGGCGGTCATGTGCGGTTCTCCTGTATCGAGAATATGGCGTGAAGCAGTGCCAGATGGCTCAGTCCCTGCGGCATGTTGCCGAGGCCTGCGCCTGTGCTTGGATCAATCTGTTCGTTGAGGATGCCGAAATTGTTTCCGAGCGGCTTTAGGAGCTCGCCGAGCATTTCCTCAGCGCGGTCCACCTCGCCGAGGAAAGCATAGGCTTCGACCAGCCAGCAAGAGCAGGCCACGAACGCCCCCTCCTCCTGCGCAGCGCCGGAGTAGCGATAGACCAGCGGCCCGACCGCAAGTTCGTACTCGATTGCTTGGCGGGTCATCCGCAGGCGGTCGTTGCGGCCGAAACCGAATCGTGTGGCAAGCAACAGAGAAGCGTCCAGTCTGTCTGTGCCAGCATAAAACGTGTATGCCTGCTTGGAGTCCGACCAGCAGTTCTCGTCTATCCAATCGCGGATGATCTCCCGCTCCTTCGACCAGATTTCCCTCTGGTGTTTTTCTATATGACCGTCATCCGCCAGCATCACGGCCCGGTCCAGCGCCAGCCAGCAACCGATCTTGGAAAAGGTGTAATGCTGCTCATCCTCCAGTTCCCAGATGCCGGAGTCCTTCAGTTTCCACCGTTCGACCACCTGATCCGCCAACCGGGCTAAGAGCTTCGATGCCGCCGGATCGAGGACGTGACCCATATCTGCGAACAGCGACGCCGTCTCCAGGAAATCGCCGTAACAACTCAGTTGGATCTGTTGCTTTGCGCGATTGCCTCGTCTCACCGGCGAGGAACCGAGATAGCCGGGCACTGCGATCACCGTCTCATCCGGCACCTCGTTTCCGCGCAAGGTATAGACGACGTGCGGCTCCGGGCCATCGGCCTCAATCGTGCGGACGAGCCATCCGAATGCAGCGATCGGCTCGGACAGGGCACCGGCGCGCAGCAGCGCCTTGATCGTGTATGCCGCGTCCCTCACCCAGGCGAAGCGGTAGTCATAGTTCTTGTCACCACCGATCCGCTCGGGCAGGCCTGCGGTTGCAGCAGCAGCGATAGCACCGGTTTCCGAAAACAACAGAAATTTCAGCGAGAGTGCGCATCTGATCAGATCGGTGGCGAAGGGTCCATCGTAGGTGAGCTGTGCCGCCCACCGTCGCCATTCTTCGTCGCTCAGATCGATGCGGGCATCTATGTCGGAAAGGCGAGGTATCGCAAGCGGTGCCCGATCAGCAACGAGCAGTGCGACGCATGTCCGGATCCCTTCTCTTGCGACATAGGTCACTTCGGTAAGTTCGTCGCTGTCGAGCGTGACCTGCACTCGGTCGTCGTGGCAGAAGGTCGTTGTCAGATCGCCGATATAGCGGATTTTTGCGTTCGGGTGATCTGCCCGGTTGACCTCCCCTTGGGCACAGATTGGATTGAGCCTGATCTGAAACTCGACCGATCCAGATAGACCTTCGATCCGGCGTGCCAGTTCGCACCATGGAAGCCGCCCGGAAACACCGCTGTTCAGCGACTCCGTGACCCGGGCGCGCCCATTTTGCGTGATGAAGATCGTCTCGAGAACATTACTGTTCTGCCGGTACCGGCGCTCGATCTCGAATGGCTCCGCCGGCGTAATCGAGAAACGTCCGCCATCGCTGTCGTGCATCCGATTGAAGAGCGGTGGCGAATCCATCTCCGGCGCACACCACCAGTCGATGGAACCGTCCGCTCCGATGAGAGCGACGGAGCGCCCATCTCCGATAGCCGCATAATGTTCGAGGGGAAGAAAACCATGGGTGCGTTCGGGGACGAGGTGATGCAGCATTGACGGCCAATTCGAACTGTCCTGGCAAAAACGAGCGGCCAAGGTGATGTGGATTTCGCGGAGAAAAGCCGCGGCGGCCCACTGTTGTTCCAAGCAAGCTCGAAATCATCCGAGTGGAACCCGAAGCGCCCTTCACGGTTTATCGCCTGACCTCTAAAAGGAGAGATATAATGGAAGACACTCGACACCCCACTCCGCCATATCCGCAACAGCAGCAGGAGCCACCGGGCAAGACGGCGGACATGAAACCTGTCCCCGATCATGGCGAGAAGTCCTACAAAGGTGACGGCAAGCTGACCGGTAAAGTCGCCCTCATCACCGGAGCCGACTCCGGGATCGGCAAGGCGGTCGCTATCGCGTTTGCTAGAGAAGGGGCCGACGTCGTCATTTCCTACCTCAACGAGGACGACGACGCCCGCGACACCGCCAAGTGGATCGAGGAAGCCGGTCGTAAGGCTCTTGTCGTTCCAGGTGACATCAAGAACGAAGCGCATTGCCAGAATCTGGTACAGCGCGCCGTCGACGAGCTTGGGGGTATTGATATCCTCGTAAATAATGCTGCGTTCCAGCGGACCTATGACGACATCGCCGACATCACTGCCGAGGAGTGGGACGAAACTTTCCGCACGAACATCTACGCACCTTTTTTCCTGTCGAAGGCGGCCGTTGTGCACATGAAGCCGGGCAGCTCGATCATTAACACGACCTCGATCCAGTCTCGGCAACCGTCGCCCCAGCTCTTGGCATATGCGTCCACAAAGGGTGCGATTTCAAACTTTACCGCCGGTCTCGCCGAGATGCTCGCGAAAAAGGGCATCCGCGTGAATGCGGTCGCACCGGGGCCGATTTGGACGCCTCTTATTCCTTCGACCATGCCGGCCGAGAAAGCTGCAAAATTTGGAGAAAACACTCTCATCGGCCGAGCCGGGCAGCCAATGGAGCTGGCGGGGGCATATGTCCTCCTTGCCTCTGATCTCGGAAGCTACATGACGGGGGCCGTCATTCCCGTGACCGGCGGCGAGATCATGATCTGATATGCGCCTGGCCGCCGACCCAATAAGTCGAGCGGCCGGCTTCAACACCTTCTGTTCGAAAACCCGTTACTATTCCCTACGGTCTCGATATGCCGGGGAAGGGCAACATTACGTTGCCGTCCCAGCCGGTCTGCTGCACGCGTTGTGCATGCTCACTCAAGATGCCACACGTTACGGGGAGGCATCAGAGCGTTGCGCCAGGAAAGACGCCATAGGAGAACAGAGAAATGAACCAATTGCCGACAAACGAGCTACAGGACGAGGTCAGCGAGCTGCGCCCTCAAGAGCGTTTGATTGGGTCGCCCGACGGTCTTTCCGGATCGGCTCAACCGTTCCTTTCACAGCGTCAGCACGCCAATGCCTTGATCATGGTGACAAATGACGCGGGGCTCAGTGCCGAAATTGAGATCACCAACGGAGGCCTGCTGTCTGTAGCGGCATTGGTCTCATCCATTTTGTTGTCAACCGCAGTGCTCGTCCATGTGGCGACGCGGAACACAAAGTCCAAGAAGCTCTGGTAGCTAGACCGGCGACCATTGTCGGCATTGACCGGATAAGAGCGCCGCGAAAGCCACTCAGACTGTCGGTACGCGGGTTGATCCGCGAACAGCATACCGAATGTGACGCAGGTCTCAGCGTCGTCGGAAGTAGCATGGATCCTCCCGCCATGACGGGCAGAGATCTGCAGCGCGATATAAGGGACCCTTCTTCATATCGTGACAGACCCCGATGCGATCGACCTCCTCTTTCAAAGGGGTGCTGATCTCGAAGCCAGGGACATCCGCGAGTGGACTCCACTGTTGGAACAGGCAAACAATGAGGACAACTGACCTGATGTGGTCGCCGCCCTTCTTGCCCATGGTGCAAATCCCAATGCGACGAGCTCCGATGATGAAACCGCGCTTTCCGTTGCGCGTAAAACGGCGACGAGGAATTTATCAAGGTTGCTGATTTCCGCAGGGGCAAAGCCATTAGGGAGTGCGATCGCCGCGGCCAACATGCTCCCGCCCGGGAGCCAAGCAGAGAACCCTTGCAAGATGACCAGGAAGGGATGCTTCGCGAAATCGGATCGAAGCAGGCCATATCGTTGATGCTGATCGCACGCGCTCCTGATAGCGTGCAGACACCATTCTTGCGCACCGTGTAAAACGTACGAGGCCCGGCGGGCTAGGGAGGCCAAATAAGAGAACCACTATGCGGTGCGTTGGTTTCTCGAACAGCAGCCCCAAGATCAGTCGGCTGGTTGATTCATGAACCACGATCCTCGTCGTAGCGACGGCGTTCGCCAGCAAAATTGCCGGAGCGGAGAGCTACGGCTCCCGCGTTGTTCTAAACAGCCAGTACAACCGAGGATCATGCTTCGGTAGGAAAATGCTCGCGCAGGATCTCCAGGACTGTTTGGGCAGTGAACGGCTTTCGTATGAAGCTCGCGCTATCGGGAAGCTCGCCTTCCTTGGGTACCCGGGCGCCGGACGCAACGATGACCTCTATGTGCGGCCAGCGTTCGACAACTTTGCGGGCGAGATCCAATCCGTCAAGACTTCCACCGGTTTGATCATCGGTGAACAGAAGCTGGAGCGAACTATGTCTTTCGAGAAACGCGAACGCCTCGTCGGCGGACCGCGCCTCAATGACCGCGTATCCTGCATCCCGGATGATGTCTGACGTGTCCATCAGAATAAGTGGCTCGTCGTCGACAACAAGTGCGATCGGTTCAGAGAGGGCGTTAAAAGAGCTGTTTTCCATGCCCTGTAACCCGTGCTTCCCTACTTAGTTCCGGAAGCATGAAGTCGAGGACCCAACGAGGCAACCGTTGAAGCGGAACAAAAATCCTGCCGTGTCGTTAGTCGCTCACGGTCGTGTGATCGCGCTCGACCTCAAAGGCATTCCCGACAAATGCATGACTCTGCCGGATCGCTGACAAGCGATGAGAGCATCTGCCAGATGGCCGGTTCAGACGAAAACGTGCCCATATCTTCCCACAACCTTAAAACCCAGGAGCCAACATGGCCAAAGAATCCAAGACCCTCGACGTACTGTTTCATGATACACTGAAAGACGTCTACTTCGCGGAGCACAAGATCGTCTCGACGCTGCCGAAGATGCACGATGCCGCCAAGAGCAAGCAGCTCAAGGATGCCTTCACCAAACACCTCGCCGAGACCAAGGTTCATGTTGAGCGTCTCGAAGAAGTCTTCAAGATCATCGGCAAGAAACCGGAGCAGAAGACCTGCGACGCCATGATGGGCATCGTCAAGGAAGGCTCCGAAATCATGGAAGAATATGCCGGCACGCCTGCCCTCGACGCCGGCCTTCTCGCCGCGGCCCAGGCCGTCGAGCACTATGAGATGTCGCGCTATGGCACGCTGCGCACCTGGGCGCTTGAACTGGGCATGAAGGACGCCGCCAAGCTCCTGCAGACGACGCTTGACGAAGAGCAGGCGACCGACCTCGCCCTGACGTCGATCGCGACCTCGGTTGTCAACCAGAACGCCGAAAAAGCCGCCTGACCAATCGTCCGGCCGGTTTCGGCTGGCCGGACATTCTGCCTTCCATATTTCTCGCTCCGATTCAACGAACAAGGATTTCCATGACGAACAAGCACGACGACCGCGACATCCGGCCAGGCGACTGGACCAGGCTTGGCGCGAACTATGATGGCGACGGCGTCAACTTCGCGATCTTCAGCGCGCATGCCGAGCGGATCGAACTGTGTCTGTTCGACGACAGTGGTAAGAACGAGACGGCGCGCATCACGCTGCCGGAGTTCACCAACGAGATCTGGCATGGTTACGTGCCGGGATTAAAGCCCGGAGCGCTTTACGGCTACCGCGTTCATGGCCCGTACGATCCGGAGAACGGCCATCGCTTCAATCCGAACAAGCTCCTGATCGATCCGTACGCCCGCGAGCTGGCTGGCGATGTCGAATGGTCGAAGGCGCATTTCTCCTACGACATGGACAGCGACGACAAGGACATGGCATTCGACGACAGCGACAGCGCCTCTGTCATGCCGAAGTGCCGCGTGATCGATCCGACGGACCACGACTGGAAGAAGGACGCGAAGCCTAACCTTCCCTGGTCAAAGACCATCTTCTACGAAACCCACGTCAAAGGCTTCACCAAGCTTCATCCCGCCGTCCCGGAGAAGCTTCGCGGCACGTTCGAGGGCCTCGGCGACAAGGCGATCATCGACTACGTCAAAAGCCTCGGTATCACGTCCATCGAGCTGCTGCCGATCCACTTCTTTCCGGACGACAGCCATCTTATCGACAAGGGTCTCCACAATTACTGGGGATACAACTCGCTCGCCTTCTTCGCCCCGGCTTCCCGCTATTACGGGCCCAACGGCATTGCCGGCTTCCGGGACATGGTCCGCGCGTTCCACGACGGCGGCATCGAAGTCATTCTTGACGTCGTCTACAATCATACCGCGGAAGGCAACGAGCTCGGACCGACGCTGTCGTTCAAGGGCATCGACAACTTCTCCTATTACCGGACCATGCCGGACGATCCCCGCTACTACATCAACGACACTGGAACCGGGAACACGGTCAATACCTCGCATCCGCGCGTCCTGCAGATGGTCACAGACAGTCTGCGTTACTGGGCCGAGGACATGCATGTCGACGGCTTCCGGTTCGATCTTGGCACCATCCTCGGGCGCGAGCCGGAAGGCTTCGACCAACGCGGCGGTTTCTTCGACGCGGTCGGTCAGGATCCCGTTCTGTCGAAGGTCAAGCTTGTCGGCGAACCATGGGACATCGGTCCTGGCGGCTACCAGGTCGGCGGCTTTCCGCCGGGCTGGGCCGAGTGGAACGACAAGTATCGCGACACCGTGCGCGACTATTGGAAAGACACCGACGGCACGACCGGCGACTTCGCAGCGCGCGTGCTCGGGTCGGGGGACGTCTATGACCTTAGGGGCCGCAGACCGTGGGCGGGCGTCAACTTCATCACCGCCCATGACGGCTTCACGCTCAACGACGTCGTCTCTTACAATGAGAAGCACAACGACGCCAACGGCGAGGACAACAAGGACGGTTCCGACGACAACAGAAGCGACAACTACGGCGTCGAGGGCCCGACCGACGATGAAGGGGTCAACGCCGTCCGGGATCGCCAGAAGCGCAACTTTCTGGCGACGCTGTTCCTGTCGCACGGCACGCCGATGTTGCTGGCGGGCGACGAGTTCGGCCGTAGCCAGATGGGCAACAACAATGGATACTGCCAGGACAGCGAACTGAGCTGGGTGCACTGGGAGAACCTGCCGGATTCGGCCGACGAACTCCGCCAGTTCGCCACGCGCTTGATTGCTCTGCGCCAGGACAATCCCATTCTTCGCCGGGAAAGCTGGCGCGACGGCATGGCGGTGACTTGGCTTAATCCTGGCGGCGGCGAGCAGACTCCTGAACATTGGGACGACGAAGGCAGTACGACGATTGGTCTCCGCTTGAACATGAATGATGATGGCGAAGGGATGAAGGACGTCCTCGTCCTCTTCAATCCTCATGACGGCGACGTCGAATTCAAGCTGCCGGGGAGCTCCGGCAAGGGCTGGGTCGTCGAGCTGACCACGGCTGATCCCGAGACGCAGAGCGAGGACATCGGCGACGCCGAAACTTATGGCATGAAATCACGCAGCCTCGTGCTGTTGAGCGCAGGCAGTTGAGCTGGTTCGGCGGGCGACCCGTCCGCCGACGGCCCTCACCTCCAGAAGGAGAAGACCGTGACCGAGTTTCAGGACATCAGGATAACCGAACTGGACGCCGACGCCTCTGGCCCGGCCGAAAGTGGCCCATTGATGAACATGGTTCTCAAGCTCTCGGCTGACACGCCCGCCGACTGGCGGGAGTCGTTCATAGAGGCGTGGAAGCAGCCTGCGCTCGCGATGAGGCGGCAGGCGGTCGTCAATGGCAGCACGCTCACATCCTCCTGCATGGCATACGAGCTTCAAGGCCAGATCGACCAATTGAACGAGGTCATCGCTGCCACCAACGACGCGTATCGCCTCGTCGCCGAACAAGCCGCGCTCAGGCAGGATGGCGAGCTCAGAGACTTGAAGGCCAGCCTGCGCTATGACTGATCCCTTCCGAGGGGGATGTGCGCCTGCACCAATGTCGAGCGCATAGTTTGAAAATAGGGGTGGAGCGGTGAGCGGCGCAGAACTTTCCAAGACGGGCAGACCGTCGTCATCGCAACCATACCAAACTCAAGACAGTGAGCTTCGCAGCAAGCTGTCGGGTCGCACGATACTAATCCTTATCGGAGTGGCCGTAATCCTCCGGCTGGGCCAGGAGATCTTTGTACCGTTGGCGCTGTCTCTGCTTCTTGCGTTCACGCTCGCCCCGATAGTCTCCTTCCTTCGCAAGCGCTCCGTTCCGAAGATAGTGGCGGTCCTCCTCGCGGTGGTGTCGGCGTTCTGTGCGATCGCCCTGTTCAGCATCGTCGTGGCCACACAGGTGACGAACCTTGCTGAAAACATCCCGACCTATCAGCGCAATCTCGTAGACAAGGTGCATTCGCTGGCCCAAGCGGGGGCCGGCAACGGAATCCTCGATCATCTCAGCAAGGCCGTCGAGCGGGTCGGCGCAGAAATTCAGACGCGAGCGGTCGAGAGTCAGACGACACCCGCCCAGACGCCGACTGGCCGCGAACCCATGCCCGTCGAGATCGTGACGCGCTCAGATCCGATCCAGACGCTGGGCAACCTTCTTCTACCGCTCATCAGCCCCTTTGCGACGGCCGGTCTCGTGATCGTGCTGGTGATCTTCATGCTGCTCGAGCGCGAGGACCTGCGCGACCGCTTCATCCGGCTGGTCGGCCTTGGCGACCTTCATAGGACGACGGCCGCTCTCCAGGACGCCGGCAAGCGGGTCGGGCGATACCTGCTGATGCAGTTGGTGGTCAATACGCTCTATGCCGTGCCGATCTCGATCGGCCTCTGGGCGCTCGGCATTCCGAACGCCGTCCTCTGGGGACTGCTGACGCTCGTCCTACGGTTCGTGCCCTACATCGGCGCGATCATTGGCATGATCCTGCCGCTGTTTCTGGCGCTCGCCATCGCGCCGGGCTGGTCGCTCGTCGTTTGGGTCGGCGCTCTCTATCTGACGACGGAGCTCGTCAGCAACAACGTGCTCGAGCCATGGCTCTATGGCGCGAACACCGGTCTGTCACCCTTGGCGATCATCATTTCGGCGATCTTCTGGTCGTGGCTTTGGGGGCCGCTCGGCCTCATGCTTTCAACGCCGTTGACGGTCTGTCTGGTGGTGCTCGGCAGACACGTTCCCCAGTTCGGCGTACTCGACGTCCTGCTCGGCAACGAGCCCGTTCTGGAGCCGCATGAGAAGCTCTACCAGCGTCTCCTTTCGGGAGATCCGAACGAAGCCTCCGACAACGCGGAGGAGTTTCTGGAAGAGGAATATCTCGTCGACTACTACGACAAGGTGGGCCTTCCTGCTCTCCTGCTCGGCGAGACCGACCGCCAGCGCGGCGTGATGTCGGAACACCAGATCATGCTAGTGGCGTCGAGCTCGCTCTCGCTGGTGGAAAACCTGTCTGACGTCGCGGATGAGGAGGAAAACGAGGAAGAAACAGCATCGGATCCCCGTGCCAACGCAGTTGAACTCGATCTCCCCGACGGTCGCGGCCGGTCCCTGTTGTGCATTGGGGGCCGTGGCGGTCTGGACGACGCCGCGGCAGCGATGCTTTCGCAGGTGCTGGAAGTGCAAGGAGCGACGTCGACGACGTCGTTGTACTCCGAGCATGCCGTCCGCGGCTCGGCGGCTTTCCCCGTCGACGGTATCGACACGGCAATCGTTACATATCTCAACGGCAATTCGAAATCCCGAGCCCGCCAGATTGTTCGCCGACTGAAGCGACTGAAGCCCGACTTGCGCGTAGGGCTTTTGATGCCGACGGCGAATGGTCAGGACTATGCGCAGATCGACCCGGCTGAAATCGACGCCGATTTTGTCGTGACCTCGATAGTCGAGGCAACCCGGTTGGGTTTGACGCTGTCATCGCCAGTGGCCCTGAAGACCGTTCCGCGGAAGATCGCCAAACGAGGATCCCCTGCCTCCGCGCTATCCGAGGTGTGAGGTTTTCAATAGTGAAAGCAAACGAACGGGATTGTAAGACACCTTGTCATACCTCGAATTCACGGGTCGGGGCGGCCGTCTTCGCCTTCCTCTTTGGCTTAGGGGTTTCGCCAGCCCTGGCAGCTCGCTCCGCAGCTTCCCTCTCAAGACGAAGCCCCCGAAGCCGCAACGTCTTGGTCTCCCTGGCCAGATCACGCTGATCGATGATCGCATAGGCTGCGTCGGTCGTGGCGTCCAGCTTGGCGGTGCCGGTGAGCTT
This sequence comes from Agrobacterium vitis, assembly GCF_013337045.2. Classification (NCBI taxonomy): domain Bacteria; kingdom Pseudomonadati; phylum Pseudomonadota; class Alphaproteobacteria; order Hyphomicrobiales; family Rhizobiaceae; genus Gillisella; species Gillisella vitis. The sequence goes on along the minus strand of NZ_CP118262.1, from coordinate 136,790 downwards.
CGGTACTATTGTTTCTTCATCCATCTATCCTGAAATAGCATTCCAGGCTGCGGCGGCAAGCGACAATTGCATCTGCGCCCCCTAAGGATCGCCAGGTAGGGATCAAAAGGGCGAGCAATAATTTCCATTGCGAGTGCCGCCGCATGCCAATAACAGTTCCAAAACCGCTATGCGGCGCGAGGCGAGATATTGGAGAGTTCTATGGCGGTCACCGTCCTGATCGTGGACGACAGCAAACTGGCCCGGATAGTATTGGGAAAGACGCTCGCCGCCCTCAAGCCTGACTGGATACGTCTCGAAGCATCCAATGCCGACGAAGCGCTGGCTGCCGTCGATAGAACGCCCGTCGATATTGCAATTCTGGACTTCAACATGCCCGGAAAGGATGGTCTGGAGGTAGCTTCGGAGCTGCGTGCCGCTTACCCGGACATGCCGATCGCCGTGATCACCGCCAATGTACAGGATGAGATCATCGCCAGGGTGCGTGCACTTAATGCCGCATTCGTGGCAAAGCCCGTCACACAGGATGCGCTGGGCGGCTTCATCTCCGGAGCGGCCCTTCGTCTGCGGAGGGTTGGCGAATGAGCGACAGGCGGACTGATCTCGATGAATTGGAGCGTGACGCGCTCACCGAACTGGTAAACATCGGGGTCAGCCGTGCCGCGGCGAGCCTGCGCAAGATGGTCAACAAGGAAGTCATCCTCTCTGTACCATCCGTTGAGGTCGTAACTCGAAAATCGGCAGCCTCGTTGATCGGGCAGCGCGAGAGCGAAACTCTTGTCGCCGTCCAGCAGAATTTTGAAGGGCCTTTCTCTGGAAGAGCTTTGCTGATTTTTCCTCAAAGCAACGGATTGTCACTTGTGCGAGGTATTCTCGGGGAAGAGACGGCGGAGGAGGATCTTGTGGAAATGGAGGACGAAGCTCTCGCCGAGACGGGCAACGTCATCCTGAACAGTTGCCTTGGCTCGATGGCCAACATGCTGCAACACAGCCTCAAGATGTCCCTTCCCGATATTCTCCGCGGTGACAGCCGCATGCTGTTCGACGTGCTTGACGAGGCCGGGGAGCAAAGCTTCGTCCTATTCCTCTACATCAACTTTTCCGTACGGGACCGGAAGATCAATGGCTACATCGCGATGCTGATGGACCTGCCTTCGCTAGAGAATCTCAAGCAACTCATCGCCGGCTTCATCGACCGGGTGATGGCAGGTACGGAATAGGCGCGGCTGATGGATGGCGGAAATGCTGAAACCTCGCAATCGGAACTCGACCGGATGCGTCTTGAGCTCGCGAAGACCCGCAGGAAGTTGGAGCTGACGCTTGATGTTTCTGGCGCTCCTTGTACTTGGGAATGGGACATCTCTCAGAAACGCCTCGTTGCCGACGCCCGTTTCGCTTCGATCACGCGTCAGGATCCGGTCGCACTGGCTGAAGGAGTTCCTACCGACCGTTTTTTTACCTCCATTCATCCAGACGACCTCAAGCGGGTGAAGCTAGCCGTGGCCGGTATGGTCGCTGGCTCCGAGACATTGTCCAAAGAGTATCGACTGCTGAAGGACGACGGCGGATATCGATGGGTCCACGCCAGCGGCAAGACGATCCTCGACGAAGATGACGAGCCGATCATCTTCGTCGGCGTCCTCATCGACGTCACCGAGCAGAAACGTACTGCCGAGCAACTTCGGATCGCACAATCCGCCGGTGGGGTCGGCACCTTTGAGCACAAGGTGGGCTGGGCGACGGTTGGTGTCTCGGATCAGTTCTGTCGTTTGTTCGGCCTTCATGTTGCGTCATTTGTTCATGTTGGCGTCCTGAACGACCTCGTCCATCCGGATGACGGAAAAATCATCGACCTTACGGATCCGGACGGACTGCAGAGCGAAGGCAACATCGAGTTCCGCATACGTCGTGCCGACGACGGTCGGGAGCGATGGCTCGCTCGCCGTGGTGAATACCTGGACGATATCGATTCGAGCGGTCGACGCTTCGTCGGCGTCGTCTTCGACGTGACCGAAGCGAGGCAAGCGCAACTGGAGCTTCAACAAGCAAACAAGGAACTCGAAGGCGTCGCGCACGAACGGGAGCAGTTCATTGCCGTGCTTGGCCACGACCTGCGAAATCCCTTGGCTTCCATGTCATCAGGGCTGCGGATCATCGGCAAGGACGTAACGGATCAGCGCTCGGTTCGTGTCCTGCGCCTGATGGGCGAAAGCGTTCAACGCATGAGTGGTCTGATCGACGACCTGCTCGATCTCGCGCGTGGCCGATTGGGCAATGGGATAGGGCTTGAACTGACGAAGGGCGGACGCATCGAGCCCCTTCTTGCCAGGATCGTCAACGAGATCCAGTCGGCGAACCCTGACCGAACCATTGAGACTGAATTCGACATCCATCGGACGATCGATGTCGATCAAGCACGCCTTGAGCAGATGGCTTCCAACCTGCTAGGCAACGCCATCACCCACGGCGCAGCAGACCGGCCGATATCGGTGTCCGCGAGGGTAACGGACGGCAATCTCGAACTCACGATATCGAATGGGGGAAGACCGATACCGGAAGCCACCATGAAACGCTTGTTCCAACCGTTCTATCGAGGAGAGGACAATTCGACCAAGCAAGGCTTGGGGCTAGGCCTCTACATCGCGAGCGAAATCGCAAAGGCTCACAGAGGTACACTTGATGCCGTGTCCGATGCTAACAAGACGAGCTTCACTTTCCGAATGCCGGTAGAAACTGCGCAAAATCGGTAAATTCCTGGCCCATGCAGTGGGTCGCGGGGCCTACGGCTATCACGAAAATACAAGACCTTCAGCCGCGGGCTGTAAATCGACCGTGGCAATGCCGTGAGCGTTCTCCGGGCACATCGTCAACTGTCCGATGGAATTTCATTCGGCATCCGAAACTCGAAAACGGTTCGCTCCGCGGTCGAAGAGACGGTGACAGTCCCGCCATGTGCCTTCGCGATTTCCGAAGCGATGTGCAAGCCAAGGCCGAGACCTTGTTCGTTTCTGCTCTCGGAACTGCCGCCGCGGAAGAAGGGCTGAAAAAGGCGCTCCATGGCTTCTTCGGGGATCGGGTCTCCGCCGTTCCAGACAGAGATTGCCAGTGATCCACCGTCGATCAGGGCAGTCATTCCGATCGCCTCGTCAGCCGCGCCGTGGGTTATGGCGTTCCCAAGCAGATTGGATACAAGCTGGGCCACGCGCGCAGCATCCACGAATGCCGGCATCTCAAGCGAGATGTCGACTTCGATGTCTCTCCCGCTAGCGCTGGTGAGCTCCGCCACAACCTGCTCGAGGTGAGCGGCCAGGCCGTCCTCTGCCCGGCGCGTCAGTGAAATACCGCCTCCGAGGCGCCCCCGGGTCAAATCGAGAACATCGTCGATGAGGCCACTCATCCGCGATACGCTGCCCTCGATAAGCGTGACGACCTGCTTCGCCCTTGGACGGAGGTCCTCTTTCGAAAGGATGCGCATGCCGCTGCCGATCGACGCCAGCGGATTGCGAAGATCGTGACCAAGAATCGCGATGAACTCGTCGCGATGAAGGCCAGTTTCCGTCAGCGCGGCGACCAGACCTTCGATTTCCTTTCGGGTCTCGTTCCCTACTCGGTTGGCGTCGGCCAGCTCCCGCTCGTATTTCCGGCGGCTAGTCGCCTGGAAGAGCGCCACCCTTGTGCCGGTGACCGCACCGTCAGCATCCATGGTCTGGGTGGCATTTGCCAGAACGGGCAGCCGCTTGCCGTCCTTGCACACGAGATCGAGCGCCACTTCGTGGAAGAAGCCCTGCATCCTCAGCAGCGGAGAAAAATGGGTCTCATAAAACATGCGCCCGGCTACGGGCATCAGCTCTGGCAGCTTCCTGCCAACGACATCGGCGCGCTCGAAACCGAGCCACTCAAGCATGGTCCCGTTGACGAGGGTAATATGGGACCGGTCGTCGGTCACGACATAGCCGCAGGGTGCGTTGTCGAAGAGGTCCTGGAAGTCGTCCTGCATGGCTACCTAAACGAACGAGCGCATGGCCGAGATTACCTCATTCGGCGCAGATAGGTTCGGGCAGTGGCCCGAAGCATCGAGAACAACCATGGTGGCTCCCGGAATGTGATCCCGAACGTATTCTCCGACCTTCTCGGAAGCGATGATGTCGTCCCTGCACTGAAGAACCAAGGTTCGGGCGCTCACCAGAGGAAGGTCTTCACGGTTGTCGGAGGTGAAGGTCACCTTCGCGAACCGACGGGCTATATCCGGATCGGTCCGGCAGAAACTGTCGGTCAGTTCCTCGCCCAGTTCCGGGCGGTCGGCGTTGCCCATGATCGCGGGAGCCATGGCCATCGACCAGCCCATGTGGTTGTCGGCGAGTGATGAAAGAAGCTCATCGATATCCTGTGCGCCGAATCCGCCGTAATAGCCGTCATCGTTGATATAGCGTGCAGACGGCCCCACCAGGATCAGTTCGCTGAACAATCCGGGTGATCTGATGGAGGCCAGCACGCCGATCATCGCGCTGACGCTATGGCCAACAAAGGTCGCGTCGCTCAATCCAAGCGCCTCTGCGATCTCTACAACGTCCGCTGCATAGCCGTCGAGTGATCCGTATTTCTCAGAATCGTAGGCCGCAAGATCCGATTTTCCCGCGCCGACATGGTCGAAAAGCACGGTCTGAAAATCGCCTTCGAACGCGGGTGCGACCAGGCGCCACATGTTTTGGTCGCAACCAAATCCATGCGAAAAAACCATCGCCCGTTTTCCGTTGCCGCGCGATACGACATTGTTGCGCTGAATGACAGACATACTAACCCTCTGAATTTCGGCACACTATCACAGCCCGGCCAAAATTCCACCGTCGGGAACATAGCTGCGGAACATTGTAATTCTGCAGCGCAGCATTATTGCATTGAAATCGGTTGGCTCTCTGGCTCGCCGCTCCACGGAGGGCCTACCATGAGAACGATTTCCGATATCATTGAGCGACTGTCTCGATATCGAACCCATCAGATGATTTGTCGAAAGCGGTGCGAACGCAGTCTTACGACGCTTTAGCCTGGGATCGGCAAAGAGGTCAGGTCCTGGATTGCTGGAAGGGCATTTTGAGCCGGCCGCGAAAGAGGCCGCGCTTCTCGATTGGCTCAAAAACCTCTTCCGGACCTTCGGGGTCAAGGATTTCGTTGTCGGCCATCCACTGCGCAAGGTCTTCCAACTCAGGCGTCTCATAGGGGATTAGCGTCCGCTTCGACCCTGCTTCTCCTAAACCTCGCGGCAGCCTAAGTGCTTCTATCGCAGCAATGACTGAGCCCTGCCTATCCACGACATCTCGAATGGTTTCAACGTCGACGCCAAGGTGCTCGCCGAGCAGGTCGTTTCTCAAATTCGCGAGCTTGGCCTTCAACGCGTCCGCGCCACCCGCCTCGAAGGCGACGTCGCATTCGTTGTCGAAGCGCATCGAACGATTGTTGAAGTTCGAGGACCCGACCCGCATCATTCTATCGTCCACGATCATCAATTTGGAATGGACGTAGATCGCTTGACCTTTCGCCGTCACCGGATGGTAAATCCGTAATCTGTCATAAAGGTCGTGATGACGCAGGGATTCCCGCAATTCGCGCGCGCCGAATCCATTGCGAGCGCGCCCAGCCAATTATCGGCTTTGACCGGATTGATGAGCACGAATTCCGGTCCATCCGGCTCCCCCAGCCTGTTGGCGATCGCCTGGGCCACCGCACGGGACGCGAAATATTGGCTCTCGGCGTAGACGACCTTATGCGCTGACATGATCATGTCGATGTAGAGCTTCTCGATCTCTGTGATCCGCTCGCGACCACCGTGCGCCGGGCTGGTCCGCGAGATCGCAAGGTCAACTTCGCCAAACGCGATCGCTCCCTCGACAGTTGGAAACTCGCCATTATGCTCGACGGGGTCGAGTTTTTCACCGCCCGCAAGGTGCCAGCGCTCGCGGCAAAGATCGCCGAGCGCGCGCGCAGCTGGACCGACGCAATAGCTCGAGGCATCATGCCAAGGGCCATATGAAGTGCCATCCGGACGTTTGCGTTTCGGGGCGTCGTCGAGATGGTCGCGGGTGTCCCAACGCTCGGTCGTCACGTCGATCCCGCCGCAGAATGCCAAACTGTCATCGATGACGAGGATTTTCTGATGATGGGAGCTGCCGACCGGATGGTTGCCGTCCAGCTTCGCCGTGATCTGACGGTTCAATTTCCACCGCAGAAGATAGAGGACGTTCGCGGCCTTCGCCCAGCTCGAAAGGAACCCGGGATTCCACAGAAGCAGGCGGATTTCGAGATCAGGATTACGCTTAGCGAGCCAAAGAAGGAAGTCGCCAACCCCTTGAGGTCCGTCGTCCTTGAGATCAGGGTTCCCGAGGGTCACCAGTGCGTTGAAATCCCAGCCAACAAGAAAGATCGAGCGTTTCGCCGCTTTCATCGCCGACCTTGCGGCCGCGTAGTAGATATCTGCGTCGATCAAGATAGCGAACTCATCCGCGCGCTCGACCCGCCAACAATTTTCTAACGGCTTCAAAAGCGGCTCTTCAGTCATTTACTTCTCCCAGGCGGCAACATTCCTTAAAGCAGGCCACCGGACCGGGCTACTCGGGAATCAGATTTCTTCTTTTCTCGACCGTTCAGTTCGATCTGCCGATTGCCGGGGGAGAAGGTCGCGACGGCACCAGAGGAGCATTCTGCGCCTTGAACGGATGTGAACCCACGACCCGCTCATTAAAAACCCAACCGCTTGGGATGATTGATTATCTTCGTCAGCAATTATCCTGGCGTCTAAGTGGGAACATATCTTCGCCACGGTGATGAAGGCGAGTATGATGCAACCGGCACAGCCAACGTACTTTTAGGGGTTCGTCGTATCGATCGTGATGAGCATCGACCGCTTCAATCCCACAGACCTCACATGTTTGCCTTTCCAGATCACCTGCATTAACCGCCCGCTGCACGGCAAGGTGAGCATTATATTTGGCCGGATTGGCTCGGCGCCAATTAGCCTGGCGGGTATCGGTTTTCAACATCGGCGCATCCTCAAATAAATCTAGCTCGCAACAAGCTCAGCGAGCTTGTCTGCCACAACGGTCAAAGTATCGTCTTCGGTGCTCAAGCCGCTTCGCGAGGCCAGCAGGGGGCTGACGTTGCGGAGAGCTTCGTACGTTGTGTCATGGACGATCGGTACGAGCTGTTCGGTCGCCAATAGTGCAGAGAGCTCTTTGTCGGCAACACCTGCTGCTGGAAGACGGCGCAGCAATGCGGGCGTGACAAGCACAATCCCGACACGGGACTTTGCCAATCCCTTGTCGATTTCGCGAAGTAACGACGTACCGAGGGCAACGTCCTTTTCGCTGAACCACACCGTTACGCCACGCGCTTCGAGCAGATCGTGCAGCACCTTTGCATCCCCCTGCCGGTCATCCCAAGCATGACACAGGAATACATCCCGGAGATCCGGTAGTTCCGCTCGTTTTTCGACAGTCTGGCGGATTGGCGTGAGCGCACGCACTTCAGTAGGTGTGTATAATACGGATGAACCGGCTTTGGACCATTTTGCCCGTACCCTACTAGACCCACCGCCAGTGGTTCCTGACGGGGAGCGATAAGACGGTGAAATAGAGGATGCCCCATAACCGCTATTGTAGCTGCTATAACTACTGTAGCCACTATAACGGCTGCGGCCACGACATGCCGGGCAATTTGCTGCCGCACTTGCCGAGCGATGCCCCTCTCTAGGTGCTGTACATTGAACCATCAGAATTACTTTCTCTTAAAAGGGATGCTGCGTTCAGCTGTCCTTGATCGTTGTGCGCGGGTGTGACTTGCCGTATTTGGTCGTCACGAACCGACCAGAAATGGCACTTCTATATGTACCCCCGGTGCTCCCCCCGCCCTTGGCTTCTCGAACCGTCGTTCGCGGGGTTGCGTGTCCATGTTTGGCAGTCAAAAACCGCCCACTGATTGCACTGCGAAAATTGCTTCCGCTTGCCTTACCTTTCGACATTATTTTCTCCTCATCGAACACCCCTGGGAATCGGGCTGTTCCGACAATACATCGATGAGGGTGTCAAAAGCTGACATACTCCGACCCAGAATAAATAAGATCGGTCGGCGCTTACGTTTTGCGTTAGAAATCCGTTATGGAAAGGCCTCGAAGTCGCTTCTGCGGTGATGTTCAACCATTCTGCGCAGCCCCGCCGGAGCAATTACCTCGACCGCATCTCCCCATGAATAAAGATGCCACACCATTTCCAGCCAGCCCGCCGCACGAAATCGGACAATAAGGCTACCGTCCTCCTCCTCTTCAACGGTCTGTTTCGGATGAAAGCAGAACTCAGCCGCCCTCGCTGCGGCCTGCGGAGCGAAACGCCAGATGACGTCGTCATATTGCTTGGGGTTCTGATAGACGCCAAACGACTGGGCCGCGTACTCCTCCAGCGAAAAGCCGGGCAAGAGGCTGAAGCTCTCATCTAAGGTATGCGCGCTTAGTATCCGGTCCAAACGGAAATTCCGCATATCGTCGCCGCGAGCGGGCTGACGCGCCACGAGATAAGTTCGATGCCCTAGCAATAGACCGTGGGGCTCGACGATCCGTTCTGGCGCGTCCGCGGTTCCATAGCGTAGCCGTAGCCTGAACGGACCGCGCAGCCCCTCTATCACCGCATCTAAGACAGTGGGCACCATGTTAACACGCGGTCCTGGGCGTGTGACCGATCCCATAGCCAACAGAACCGCTTCGACATCGGCTTCTGTGCGCAAAGCGTCTTTGGGTGTCAGCCGCGCCAACAATCCGTCGCGCAAATCTTCAAGTGCAGCAGCGTGGCGCAACCGGCCATCGACCCTCGCCGCCCGGTTCGCGATCTCCAAAGCCTCAATTGCCGTTTCTTGACGGATTTGGAGACGGTTGAGCATCGGGTCAGCGACACGCCAACGCCGTCGACGGTCCGGGCCATCGATCGCCTCGACATTGGTGAATAACGACTCCAGCGCATCAGTCATACGTTGCGCTGTTCGATGAGAGACGGTGAACTGCTCGCAGATTTCATCAAGGCTGATCCCAGTAGGCCGCGTGGCTGCCAGCCGCGCCAACCTGATCAGGTCTTGAGACTTGGAGAACGACATGAAAAATCCTGGGCCGCTGACTATGTCAGATATTGACACCCACATACGCTATGGATGAATTTTCAATCTGTCGAGATGCAATTCTTTCGCGGATTGCGTCAGAGAGAGGCTGTGCGAACTATTGAAGCGCACACCCAAGGCTCGACAATATCTTCTTATGAACTACTTCCAGCATTTTCCCTGAATTAGAAGACGTGAGGGCGAGCGGAGTGAGTCCGCTAGCCTGTGCGATAGCGGCAATTTGCTCCCCAGCGGCGACCCGAAATGCGTGATTTTCATCACGTCCCTCGCCCAGACCAACGCTATCATCAAGTTCAGTCAAAATAACGATATCGTAATCAATTGCACAGGCTTCCGCGATCCTGCGCAACTCATCAATTTTAGGCTCTGGCAAAGCCCTACCGGATATCTGCAATGCTGCGTAAAGATACCCGAGCGCGTCGAAAACCGGCCGATCTACTAGTATAACGTCGCTCGTCAAAGTAGCTTCCGCTTCCTGTCTCATACCCTCTGCCATAATCCAAAGCGTGCTTTCGAAATTGTGTTGGGTCAAAATTGGAAAACCACGAGCCCTGGCGGCAGTTGCAAGGTCTCCGATCCGACCCACGCGTACACCGTCGTTTGTCAGGCGCACATTCAACGCATCAAGAAATGTCGACTTCCCTGTCGAATGCGTGCCGGCCAATCCAACCTTTACCGTCATAAAAAGCTCTCCTGAGCAATGAAAAGAATGTCGGCCTCCCTTACCCGCGACGCGCGTGCGCCAGGATCAAGGGGCGTGAGGAGCTTGTTGAAAACGAGCGCAGTCAACGCGACATCGAATTGCGCCGAGTGATGCTTCAGACCCGTCTGACGCTCTGCGGTCGAAGTCAAGTTTAGAGCTACACCCAGCTTCTCAAGGCTGTAAGATTCCAACCCCGGCCGTAATGCGCGGGCAAGCTTCAACGTATCTATTGCCGCGGATGGCTTCCAGTCGGTGATCGACCGTTTGATAATGTCGAGTTCGACGCGGACGTTGTGCCCGACAATCACGGCCTGATCGGTCCATCTGAGAATGTCGTCCGCAATGTCGTCGATAATTGGTGCTTCTGCTACATCTGCGTCAGTTATGCCGTGGATACGCGTCACCATCGGGCTGATGGGTTCCTGTGGTTTAAGTAACCAGTGGAAGGCACGCCCGCTCGGCTCAAGGTCAACCAGCTCCAGCAAAGCGAGTTCGACGATTTCAGCCGGGGTGGCACCGTTACCTTCGACATCAATGACCCAAACTTTTTCCCAGTTCATTTCCATCCAATCTCCGCTCGCCCATGCCGGTCACGCAGGTGAGGCTGGGCACGATCATGGACCTGATAATTCAGGGCGTGCTGCATGAAGTAGCGTTGGTGTTCGCTACTTCCATCGACTTCAACACATCGGTCCGAGATCGCAATTGTATCCGTCGCAAGCGATACGATTTCCGCAAGTTTTTGAGTCTCCTCCAAGCTTGGCCGTCTGTGGCACGCCCTGCAAATATTATGCTGTGTTTCGGGACAAATACCGCAGATCTCACTGATGCCGTAGTGACCGTTGTAGTCGGCCACTCCATGCGCAAAGGCTACCCCGCAAGACGTCTTCCTGAACAGGGGGGAACCGCTGAAACTAGCGAGGACGCGATTTTCGGTTTCGCTTGGCAAAATTTTGCGCCGCGCTACGTCCTCGTAAAGGTCAGGGACACCCGCCAAACGAAAATATTCGCGGATTTCCTCACGATAAAAGAGGCCCGTAAATACCGTGGCGTCGGCCAGATCCGCAAGTTTGCGAGCCCTAGCCATATGGGCGTCCGAGTCGTTCAGGCCCGAGATGATCGGCCGCCAGTACAAGATCTTTTTGGTGCGCACAGCATTGCAAGCAAGCACTTCGAGGCTACGTTCGGCGATGGCTGAAGACACCGGCTCAACCCTGTCATCGTCAATCCCCGACCAAGTAACGAGGATTGTCAGCTTTATGTTCGACAGCGCCTCAAGTCGTTCGACGTCGGCCGGCTTCACCTTCCATCGTGTGATGACGAGCACCGGGTTCGAAAGGCCACGGCTGTCTAACGCCTCTAGCGTCCGGAAGAGATGATCCTTTACGCCCGGAAGAAACGGGTCGGTGGCGCGATTGAATATCTGAATGGGGGTTCGATGCGCTCGGAATGCCCAATGATCGAGGAGAACTTCCACAGCCACATAATCGTCAACGACCAAATGGGGACGCTTCATCTCAAAATTGTCGAACAGGTGACGAACACAATAGCCGCAATCCAGCGGACAACCAACGATATGGTTGAGGCTTAGACCTGACTTTCGATAATCGATGAAATTTCTGAGGCTGTCTGGAAGGTTCGGCGGATCGCGATGCACTGTTTTGCCGCGCACGGTAATGATTGAAGCCATCTGTTCCTCCCACCTGCGCTACAACCCCACATTGGCTCACCTTGCCGATTTGGACAAGCCCAGTTTGGAGTATTTCACCCTGAAGCGACAGGCCTGATACGGCGACTACGGTCAGAGCGTCACGTGTGGGGCGGAGAGCTAAGTGGAGCTCATTTAATCGGCGTGCAAACCATCGATTGCAAAAAGGTGTTCGCAAACGTCGCCAAAATTCGATGTCAGGATGACTCTAGCAAGCGAAAGCATTGAACACCATCACTGCCTTCGACTTGGAGGAGCAGCGGCATGGCGACAACAAGAAGATACAGACTGGTATCCTTGCATTGACGATTGCCTTGACCTTCGGCGGCATCATTCAAGCTTGGGCCGCTGCCTACGAACAATGGTAGAAGGCTCCAGAAATCTTCACGGGGACTATCGGCAGCATTCCGGTCACGCTGCAGCAGAAATAGCGGGAGTAGAAGGGGCGGGAGAGTTTGACGTTGGCGCTGCCCCGCTTAACGCTGATCCATTCATTCGGAGACGGCTGCAGCAAGATCCTGGATAGCCTGCTCTATCACCTTCCTGATATGTTCGTACTTGACAGTGAAGAATTCGCGACTCGGGTTCACGCGGTATGCGGCTAGCTTTTCATGAACTAGAGCCTCGACACGGCGAGGCGCGCGCACATTCCATTGCTGAACGACATTAAATTGGTCCGGTTGACCGGATGTCGAATACAGTTGGTTTGCTCGGTCGTGTACGTCTTTTACAGTGAACCCGATTTTGTACTGGTCCTTAGGATGGTTCGCGGATCGCATAACGTAGACAAAACCAAGGTCAGTGGAGTCGGTGGTCACCTTCATTGCCAAGGAACCTGAGGCCTCCGGAGGCTCAAAACCTAGAGATTCGATCCAGCTTTCCTTGACCGTTACCCAGGTCCGACCGTGAACCGTGTCGCCGTTCTTACCAACGCCACTTTTTCCCGGCCCAAGGGTCTTCCAATAGCCGCTCTGCTCGACCTTGAAAGCCTCTGCTTGCCAGTCGTAGGTCTTCGTATCGGCAGCAACTTTGATGATGGATTTCACATCGACGTAATTTGGGGCTTCCTGAAGAGAAAGTGTCTTCCGTATCTTCCTGACGTTGGTACTGTTCTTCGAAATGTTCAGCTCAGTTGGATATCGGCTTATTGTAAGGTCGTCATCATCTTCTAAATCTAAAACAGAGAAAGGAATGTCGCGGAGTAGCGAAAATACTTGGGCGTATTTCGTTAACTGATGATGCGATTTATCAAATGTGCCGGAAACGCCCTCAAGGGGCAGCTTTCTGCCTTTTAACATGTAAGTGTATATTTCCCGACTGTCGGAGTATACAGAAAACATATCCTTCATCTCCTCGAGGATAAAGCGAACCATCGTGGTTTTGCGCGCCAGATCAACTCGGGTTAAAAAGATCAGAGGATAGAGCTTGTCGCTCTCGTAAAATTCCGCATGGTTCCCGTCGATTGTGGCTCGATCAAGCCGGAGAAACTGCCGATCCGGATCGAATTCACCATCAGTAAAGGCATAGGGCTCTAATCCGGTCTCCCTACCATCCTTGGCCGCAACACCGATAATCGATAGTTCCTCACCATGGCGAACGAAGGCGGCTCCGTAGAAAGCCAGATGATCGTCTCCAACAAATTGTAGGTTCTGGTATGATCCTGGGATATTCGCGTGATAAATCACGCCCTCGCGGAGCGACATAAGCTGTTTTGAGTCCACAGGTCGATTTGGATCTGTCAGCTTGTCGAGAATGTAGTTTACATCCAACGAATGGAAGGCTTCAGGCAAAATCTTAAGTAGCAAAGCTCGTTCGTGGGGTTCCACAAACGCCTGCAACACATCAAATGACTGTGGTTGTTCGTCACCTCGGGCCATCATCACCCGATTGTTGAATTCTCTAACGAATTCTCGAAGCTTTCGATCAAGCGGGAAGCCAGGCCCTGTCATGGACTGGGCCAAGTCGATAATACTGGCGAACTCGGAATTCCGGCGCGCCGCTTTCATCTGCTTGTCGCTAAGGTGCATCCTTGAGCTGTCAATCCGCTGGCTGGTGGCCATTCCGAAGACCGCAAATTTTTGATTTCTATCGAGATCCGCCATCTGATTTCTGCTCACGTAACAAGGCCTGTTCAAGGAGCATTACCACTCCTCCACATATTCGAACTACACCTTGTCAAACACCGATCCCATCCGCGGGCTAAACAGCCGATCATATGTTTTGAGCAAGAAGCTGTCCGTCATGCCTGCTACATGATCGCAGATCACCCGGGCGTCCTTCTTGGCGGACGCAAAATCCGAATATGCATCAGCTGGCAATAGTGCCTTCGGATCCGACGCCAACGCTTCGAACACAGACACAACCATCTTCTGCCCCTTAAATTCAAGATGCTGGACTTCCGCGCTCTTGATAACCTTAGTGACGATAAGGTCCTGGAAAGCGTCTAAAAACTGACGCTGGGGACCGGACAGAAGGGCACGAAATCTTATTAGGGGCTCATCGAATTCAACAAGTTCGACTATCTCAATGTTTGTCACGAAGTGATGTACGAGGCGACTAATATAGTGTTTCCGTTCTTTTCCATCTCCAAAAAGACTGCTGACGAAAGCCTCGTATACGTTGTTCCGGCTCTCAAGCGGATATTTGTTCTTAAGGGCGTCTAGGAAAGTTGCACTCTTGGTCTCGGTCACGGCATTGCGGAAATCCCGTTCCGTTACTAGGCCCATCGCAATCGCATCTTCGAGATCGTGTACACCGTAGGCGATGTCGTCGGCGACATCCATAATGCTGCAGTCAAAAGATTTGTGCAGGGGCTTTGCGTGTCGATGTTTCCCATCGTCATCAGTCGAAGCCGGTTCGAACGCCTCGAACAACGCGCGATCAGCTTGACTAAGAGGCTCCAACAACCAGTCAACGACATCACGCTCGCACTCAAAATAACATTTCGGCGGCTTGGAGCTTTCTCTATCGATGACCCTGATCGACTGCGGAATATCATCTATCTTCGGAATTTTCTTAGGATTTATCCCGTCTTTGTAACTGACAGGGTACTTCAATACACCGAGCAGGGTCCGCCTCGTCAGGTCAGCACCATGCTGCTTGGAGAAGTTTTCCAGGCGGGATAGAATCCGGAGCGTATGACCATTTCCTTCGAAACCACCATTGTCTCTCATGCAATAATTTAACGAAACCTCCCCGCCGTGCCCGAAAGGCGGATGGCCCAAGTCGTGAGCAAATCCGATTGACTGAATCAAACTTGCAGGTGGCAAATAGCTGTGCGCCGCATGTTCGGACGCGGCTAGCTGGCGGACGATGCTGTTGGCAATCTGAGCGACTTCAAGCGAGTGCGTTAATCGGGTACGATAGAAATCGCTGTCGCCGAGGTTCAACGTTTGCGTCTTGCCTTGAAGTCTCCGGAAAGAGCCTGAGTGTACGATGCGGGCGTAGTCAACGTCGTACGGCGTTCGGGCGTCTTCTGGCTGCTGTGTCCAGGCGCTTCGTCTTTCTTCCCAATGTTTCATATCCCCTCACTTTCAATCGATACTGAGGGGTTTGAAAGTCGAAACGTCAACAAGATTGTTCGAGAGATTTGCTGACAGATATCCGAAGGGACCAATGGCGGCCCTCGACACGCAAAGGATGCGCGCACCAACGCCTCGTGCCCGGAACTAACCTGCTAACCAACCTGTATCCTCGGGACACCCGCTTTTCCCAGGAGATTGTAAAGTGTCGCAATCTTTGTTCGGGCACCGCGCCGCGCGCAGTACGTAAAAACAACGCGCTGTTTCGCTCGCGTAAAAGCAACGAAGAACCCAGCAGTAGCTTCGATCTGATCGTCGGAGAAACTCCACCATGCGCCGTCGTCAAGACCGACGAAGATGACGCTATGGTACTCAAGCCCTTTGCTCTTATGGATCGTCATCAGCGGAATTGCGTGAACGCCTTCATAGGCGTCGAGAGCAGAGGGCCAGTCGGCTCGACCGGCCGAGGACTGCAGCAAATGTACCGCGGCCGCGTCAAGCACCTTGTCGAGCCAACCGCCCTGACCGTAGGCCGGATGAAAGGCAATCAGCCGTTCTCGGCCGATGAACGATAAAACGTCGTCAACGATAGATCGTGCAACCACCTTCGCCTTTGGTGGGCTGGGATGCGCGGCGGCTAGCTTGATCGAAATTGCGTCCAGTTCGCGGGCGATTTTGGCCTGCGCGGCCTCATCATCAGCGGCAACGCCGTGGAGCGCCGCTAGCGCTTCCTGACAGTGCGTCCAGTATCGGCCAGCACGTTTGGTCATCGCAAGGCGCAGAATGGAAACAACCAACCCCGATGCCTCTTCCGCCAACAGTTCTTGCAGCATGACCGCACCGACGGCCCCAGCCTCGTTGCGCAGGGGAATGCCTGCGGCGCTAAAAGCTGGTTCGAGGACCGACGCGTAGTCGCCAGCCTTCTGGCGGACGAGGAGAACAAAATCGCGCGGGCCTAGCTTGTGGGTTTTCATCTCGCCTGCGACGAACCCCGCCAGGCGATCCGCCTCGACCTCCGGCGTCGAGAAATCCCAGATCGCGCAGCTGTCTCCGGCGATCGTTCCCACCGTTTTCGACACCGGCACCACAGCATGGGCGTCCAATGCCTGCGCAAGGACGTGCTGGATACGCACTAACTCGGGCGACGAGCGATAGTTGTTGTAGAGTGGTGTCCGTTTCGCGCAGAAGTCGGCGTCAAACGCGGCAAAGGGATCGTCCATTGCCATCGCCCAGCGCATGATCTGCTGTTTGTTGTCGCCAACGGCCGTAACCACCGTGTCAGTACCGAGGAAAATCGTGCGGACCAGATCATACTGGATCGGCGTCGTATCCTGGAACTCATCCATGAACAGGTGCGAATAGGTCAGTCTAAGTGCCTCTCGCGCCATCGGATTGACCCTCAACAGAAGTCCGGCAAGCCGCCCGATCATGGGGAAGGTCAGGACACATTTCTTGCCTTCATGGAGCGATGTTTGCCAGAAGCGATCTGCCGCCCATTGACTGGGACTTGGATTCAACCAGCCTTCCTCGGGCAATGGCGATCCAACCAAATGTCGGCGCTCGAATGTTTTCGTCGCGATCGCCTGTAAGTCCGCATACGTCCCGACCGATGGCGGAGGCGCACCCACCTGCCGATACAGAAAGTCGGCATAAAACTGTCCACGATACATCGGGTCATAGGGATTAATGATTTCGTAGCTTGGTCGTGGCCGCCAGCGTTCGGGCAGCGCTTGACCAAAGCGGTCGATAAGACCCTTGGCAAAGGCGTCAAAGGTCATAGAGTCGAAACGGCCGGCATGATTCCGATGGCAGCGCTGGCGGACGCGCGCCGCGAGGTTTGTCGCGGCGTCTCTCTTGAAGCTGATCGCGAGAATGCGCCTAGGGGCAGGTGCGGCGCCCGTCTGGAGGAGATAGGCGGCGCGTTGCGCCAGCAATTCTGTCTTACCCGCTCCAGGGCCGGCGATTACGGATCGATTGTTAGATGAGCGGACAACCTTCATAGCATTCGCTTCGAGCGCTTCCACCCCCACCGGCTTCCAATCATCGGGGCGAACCCGTCGCGACAGCACGGCCATGACTAATTCCTCCGCAACGACTTTGAGATTTGCTTGAGGACCTCGGCCAAAACCGGAGGCATATTTTCGGCGAGATCCTTTTTCTTGATGTGCGCCATGGCCGCGAGATGTGTTGCAGGCTTACTGTTAGTTAGGAAGTGGTAACGATAGGCCGGTAGAAGCGCTGGATAGTCCTTGAATGGCCCAGTGTATAGTGTGAGCCCTGGTCCCGCTGTCCCGAGCACCACCTCCGCTGCCTTATCGGGAGCCATCTTCGGGCCGCCGCCCTTGGGGATGATCGCTTTGTAGGCGTCGGGGAAAGCTTCGAGCATAGCAAGATCAAGATCCAGAGGTGCCGAGAAGTAGACGCCGTGCGGCTTCAAATTGCCATTGATCCACGCTAGTAGATTGCCGTGCTCACCCGAGCTTTCCCATGTGTGCATCACTGCAAGGTCAGCATCGGGTAAGATGCCCTTGTCTATCTTCAAAACCGCAGCCTTCGGCACGCCGAATTCGACAAGCTTGTTGATCGCAGTCTTTACGCGCCCGAATCCCCCACCGTCTCGACCCAGATCGAGATCAAGAAGCGTTGCGTGCGGAATGCCCAAATGTTTTAGCAACCGCCAGAAATGCTGCACATGCCGCCCGCCCAACGGCACGATGGCGACAAACGCGGGATCGATGAGGAGATTGAGCGCATCTGCCAAAGGCGGCAGAACGATCCGCTCCGAGTCGCCCTCGACGAGTAAGACGAACCGAGCGAAGTAGATCTCGGGATAGGCGAGCATCGCGCCACGGACGAACTTGGACGCTTCGTCAATGCCTGGCGGAATCTTGATCTTCTTCACCGTCGAGACTCGTGTCTTCGGGTCGCAGCGGCAGTAGCGGACCTCGCGCGGATTGACGCGGCTGAGCACCGCCGGCGAATGGCTGGTGACGATGGCCTGTGCGCCACCGACATCAGTTAGCGAGCGGACCTGCCGGATGATTCGCGCGAGGAAGTAAGGTGAGAGATGGTTTTCAGGCTCTTCCAACGCAAAGAGCGTGAGCGCGGGAATCCGCAGAGTGTCGTCGCGGAAACCCTCGACGGTGCCAGCGACAACCTCGCGCTCCAGATCGAAAACTGCCGCAGCCAGCGCGAAATAGAAAAGCGATTGCTGCCCGTCGCTCAGAGCGTCGAGGCCACGCTCCTGCCCGTCCGGTCCCTGCTCGAAGATGACAGCTATCTTGTTGACGACGTCCTCGAACCGGCGGCTTACTAGGCTGAGCCTCGGCGTCGTATCGACAACGTCGTCGTGAAGGCCTGACCAGCGCGCCTGTAAGGCTTTGCCGATCGCGGCAATCGCCGACTCGCCCTCAAACGCGGTGGCTAGGTTCTGGGCGGCTTCCTGAACCGCCTCCTCGGTTCCAGACGACCATTCGATAGCACGGAGCAGGCGGGCGGCAAGCGCGCCCGTCGTCGCCTTGATCTGGGCCGCCGCATCCCGGCTGGCTGGCGTGTAATAGAGCTGGATCAGGCCCCGATCCGCTGCTGAGACTGGGTGGCGCTTGTCCTCAGCCGGATCGTCATCGAGCGTGTCGATCCAGAACAGTTCCTGCGACACCTCGCCCTCGGCCGTTCCGTCATCTTCCCATCGCGCTTCAAGACGCATGCGACACACCGGCGATTTGCCCTCGCGTTCGATCTGCATATGCCGGAACGAGGGAGCGATCGTCTCGGGCGTCGCGGTACCATCGGCGAGTTCGGGCAAACCGATCAGCACGTCGATAAACAGATCCTTGGCTTCACGGTCATCTGGATCGTCGTTTGCGCCGAGGTGGAAATCCGAACGCTGGACGATGCGCTGCGCCCGCGACACGCCAAACAGTTTCGAAAGCGCATGAAGTAGCGCGGTTTTGCCCGCCGCGTTCGGGCCAACAACAGCTGTGATCTCCGAGGAAATGGGCACCGTGATCGGATTAGAACCGAAACAGCGGAAGCCGGATAAGGTAGCGGATTCAATGCGCATTGGCTTCCTATTTATTAGCTCTTCCGATTGGAGGCGCTTCGCGGGCGTGCAACGTGGAAGACTAAACATGCACCAAGACTTGACTTTGTGCAACATATTATAATTGACGTGCATCAAAAATCTGGTTACATGCACCTCAGAATTTAGACGAAGCATCGGGCAATGGGTGGATCGCATGGAGTACTTTTCAATCATTCAGGCGCTATGTCGAGCAGCGATGAGCGAGCCAACGCCAGCGCTGCGCAAGCAAATAGAGCGGCTAAAGGATGCTCTCGCCAAGGATGGTGAGGAGAAGCAAGCAGCCTCACTCGCTGGGATTCTTGCAACTGCAGAGCGCCTCAAGGAAATGGCACCGAGCCGAATTGAACGCTCCCGGGCCAGCCTGTCCGGGGAGACGTTGGGCCGCAACACGCCGGTTCCGGTTGACCGTGAAACCTCCGCTGCCCTGGCTGAGATCATCTTCCCGGCAGAAGTCGAAAGAGCGGCCCCGCTATTCAACTCTACCGTGACTCAGGCGGTTGGAACGATAGTCGATGAGTGGACGGATTTTGAGGCGCTTGCCGCTGTCGACATCATGCCCTCAAAGACATGCTTGATCTACGGCGCGCCCGGCACAGGCAAAACGCGGCTTGCCCTTTGGATTGCCCGCAGATTGGAACTCCCTGTCGTTCTCGTGAAGCTTGATGGTCTGGTCTCTTCGTTCCTAGGAACGACAGCTCGTAACATTGGCAATCTTTTTGCATTCGCCAATCGCTACCGTTGTGTCCTTCTCCTTGATGAGTTCGACGCAATCGCAAAGGTACGTGATGATCCGCAAGAGGTCGGCGAGATCAAGCGTGTGGTGAATGCTCTTCTTCAGAATCTCGACGTTCGGCAAAACATTGGATTGACGATTGGCATAACCAATCATTCAAAGCTCCTTGATCCGGCGGTTTGGCGCCGTTTCGAAGTGCAGCTTGAAATCCCCAAACCCGATTTTGAGGTGAGGAAGGCGATCGCCGCAATGTTCATGCCGCCGGTGATCGCGCCCGACAGCCATTTGCGCCTTATTGCTTGGTTTACCGAAGGATCCACAGGAGCTGAGATCGAGTCGCTCGTGCGTACTTACAAAAAAGCCACCACCGTTCGTGAGGAAGAACGACGCGGGCTGTTGGATACACTGCGCCAATTTGCGACGCTCAACGCGGCCCGTATTCAAAGTGAACGCCGAACGCTATTGTTTGACGATCCGGCAAACTTGTTCCGGGCTATGCGCGACGATCCCATCCTCGCGTTCTCAATGGCCGACATCGGCGAAATCGCAGGGCGCGACAAATCGACCGTCAGTCGCCAGCTTGGACGAAAGGCGAGCAAAGCGGAGGGTGTAAGTCATGGCTAGCCCGATCCAAATCGTGCTCAATCCGGACAATTACGAGGAAGCCAGAGAGGCGGGAGGAGGAGGAGGACGCAAAGATTTCTTTGCTCACCGCGATCGGGAATTTAGCGCTCACAAGGCAGCCCTGATCGAGCAGATTGACACTATCTCCGGGATCCTTTCCGCACAAGCGCAGGGACCGATCGGCTACATCAAGGTGATTCTTAAACGAGATGCCTGGGCGAAGAGCCATCGACCCGTCGGGGCACTCTTTCGCAGTGATCGAGTACCCGTAGTCGGGGGCGGAGATCTCGGTGTGATGATTGTCGAAGGTCGCCCATCGGCCTTGGCGCAGGTAAAAACCGAAATCTCCAAAGCCGAAACGCAAACGAGGATGCGCTACGACGAAAAAAAGCGAAAAGAGGTGCCTAACCCGTCTGCTCAGAAAAGCGAGACGGGGGCAATCGACCGAATCGAACTCTATAGCGCTTCCGACAAGCGCAATTTTTCGGTCGAAGAGGCTGTTGCATGGCTGAGCAATCCGATGACCGGAAGCGGGTACCAAGTCGAGTTGTTCGACGTCCTGCCGCCACGCGCCGAATGGGATCGCCTCGACTCTGCTCACAGGCGTCTGGTCGAGTCCTTCGTTGCCGGCTTCAATGCCCTCGAACAGAGTTTATCTGTTGAACGTCTGCCAAACTGGCGCCAGCGACTACCTATGCTTTCCGTGCGCCTAGACCAGGCCGGTGAAGGCGCCGTCCTCCGGCTGACGAGCGTGTCATCGAAGGAACGCCGTGAACTTGCACAGTTTGACCCGAATACTCGACACCACAGCCGGTTGCTGGCTTTTCTTGACAAGCATCCCTTGGTGCGACGGATCGAATTACCCGGCATTGTGGTTCGCTCTGCGCGCCCCACCGTACCGGGACGTGTTCGACCAACTCAGGCTATCATGCCCGTTCGCGATAGTCGAAGGACCCATCCGAGGATGGGCATCATCGATGGCGGCATAAGCTCGGCTCTGGCTGACTGGGTTATTGATCGATGGGACGTTCTGGCCGACGAAGACATGGATCTATCGCATGGCACATTCATTGGCGGACTCGCCGTCGCAGGGGCCGGTATCAACGGCGCAGAGACCTGCCCGGAGACAGATGGGGCTGAGCTGGTTGATGTGGCCGTCTTCCCTAATGAACAGAAGGCCGGGGCCTTTGCATCATACTATTCTGGAGGCCTTCCGCAATTCTTCGATGAGATGGATGCGGCAGTCGCCGACGCGCGGGCACGGCATGGTGTGCGTGTTTTCAATATGAGTCTTAATATCCTTCAGCCCGCGGCACCCGATCGCTACAGCCCTCATGCGATCCGGCTCGACCAGATTGCTGAAGAGAACAATGCCGTTGTGTTCATTTCCGCCGGAAACATCCAGCCGCAAGACCTTCGTTCGGAGTGGCCGGCTGATGCGGCCACAGCCCTTTCTAACCTGGCCCTCGCACGGAACGATGGCCTTCTGACGCCAGCGGAGAGTGCAAGAAACGTTGCCGTTGCGGCACTAAATCCACCAGGCCATAGCGGTTGCCTGCCGTTCGCACCGGCCCGTTTTAGCCGCCGAGGACCTGGGCTCAGGTCAGGCGGCAAACCTGATCTTGCTCACATCGGAGGCGCAGGCACACAACACCCGACGCTGGGACACGGCCTTTTCTCCATCCTTCCTGACGGAACAGTGGTAGACGGTTGCGGCACTAGCTACGCCTCGCCTTTGGTCGCCAAGACAGCAGCAGTCTTAGATCACGCCATTGAAGGAGAGGTTTCTCGTGAGACCCTCATTGGCCTGCTCGTTCATCATGCGGAGATCCCGGCACCCTTGCGTGCGAAAATGCTCGCACCGCTGGCTCGGCACCTTGTGGGATTCGGGATGCCGCCATCTGCCGAACGCATTCTTGAAACGGGCGATCATTCCATCACCTTAGTCTTCGCCTCACGAATCCAGCACGGTCAGCAAATCAATTTCCGGTTCCCATGGCCGGCGTCTTTGGTTGGACCTGGCGGTAAGTGCAGAGGACGGGCAAAGCTCACGCTCGTATCCACTCCACCGCTGGATGCGCGCTATGGCTCTGAGTTTGTCCGCGTCAACGTCAATGCCACTTTGCAGCAGGAACAGGAAGAGGGCAGATGGAAGGGGCGGCTTGAACCACTTTACCTTCCATCCTCACGAGAATCTCCAGCGGTTGAGGCGGAACTGATCGAACACGACCTGAAATGGAGTCCGGTGAAGGTTCACGCCAAGACGTTCCCACAAGGGGTTGGGCCTTCTTCCAACTGGCGATTGTTTGTCGAGTATCTCACCCGCGCTGGAGAGGTAATGCCAGAAGGCGGCGTCCCCTTTACGGCTATTTTAACGATCAGCGATCCCGAAGCGGAAAAGCCTGTCTTTAATGACATGCGTCAAAGCCTTCAGGCTATCGGTACGCAGATCGCTGATATTCGGACCGCGGCGCGCATTACACCGCGCGTGTAAGACAAAGCTTCCGCCGAATGTTTTGAATTCTGACGACTGGAGAAAGCATGACGACTGTTTATCTCGGGCCAAATGATCCGAACCCGACGGAGCGACATGTCACGGTGGTCATCCATCGAGATCATGTCGGGGTAGAAAAAGGTTATTTCTTCGACAGTGCCGAGAAGGACCTTGGCGGGTCGGGGCCATTTGACTGGCGCATGGCCGAGGCGATCGAGAAGGCCGAGCGATTAGCGGCAGACCGCCGAATTCTAATCGTCGCTGTCCGCGCCAAAAGAGATTAAAACGTGACTGTGTCCACTGGCCTTATTCAACCGATTGGGAACCGGGACATCACTGACTCTATAGGGGCTTAGCGATCATGTCTGAGGAAATTGAATATTTAGCAAATTACCTCCCTGACAGGCTCTACACCCACCCAGGTAAGGCCGGAACTTACGCGACCATCGCCGGTGCAGGCGAAGAAGTAATCGGAGAGTTTGACGTAACCGCACGATGTAAAATTGCCGTATCTGCGTTTTGGGTGCAGGACAAGAGCGACTTTGGTACGTTTAAGATAACCAAGCTGATCTTTCACAAAACCTATGGTTGGCGATCGGATGGCCACATCCAAGTCAACCATTTCCAACTTGCACAAATGAAAGAGTTCTTGTCGATCATATCGAACCTGAACTTAAGCGACGCGACCAAGGCGCGTATCTCGCTCGACAACGTGAATATCGGCGCCTTGGGTGCGCTGTTGGGCAGCTCGAAAGGGGCTGAATTGGTCCGTGAACTTGCGGAAACACCGGAACTGCACCAAGACATTTATGCCGTTGCGGCGAAGCGGGTGGCGTTGGCGGAATTCGAGCAGCGCATGGGTACCGAGGCGCCGGAGAAGGATTGGCAAGCTTTCTTCGAAGCGAACCAATGGATATTTGGGCATGGCCTTAACTACGTCTCACTCGATCGAGCATCGGATACTTTGACGGCTCGGACCACCGGAAACGAATTCGACCGCAGCGGCAAGACTGCCGACGCATTCATGAAGACCCGTGCCGAAGTCAGCCAGTTTGTCTTTGTGGAAATCAAGAAGGATACGACGGACCTTCTACGCCGTGGGGATCCTTACCGACCAGGATGTTGGGGCGTCTCCGCTGAAGTTTCGAACGCCGTCACGCAGGTGCAAAAGACCACGTTCGAGTTCGCCCGGAAGCGCTTCCGCATTGCTCTGAAAGATAGCGAGGGTACGGATACTGGCGAGACGGCTTATTCGATCGAACCTCGAAGTTACCTCATCGTCGGGAATTCAGCGGAACTGCAGGGCAACGACGACAAGATCGCCTGCTTCGAACTGTACCGCCGCAACGTCCGCGCACCCGAAATCCTGACGTTTGACGAGCTTCTTTATCGAGCCCGGTTTATCGTCCAAAACATCAGCCACGGGGCAGCAGTCGCAGAGTGACGCTACGGAGTTTCTGCCGGGGAGGTTAGCACGAGATCACGCCTCGGCAGAAAGGTGAGGGATGAGGGCAGCGTAAGAATCTGCGCTTGTACCTCGGTGGTCGCAAATCGCCTTAGGAGCCAAGCCACTCTCTCCATTTTTCGGTGGCGACACCGGGAAGCAAGTCGGTGGGAGCTATATCGTAGGTCATGCGGCCATGGCTGAATGCAAAATTCGATGCCTGGAGCCCGACCCAGAACATGGCCATGTCTTTATCAGCCGTACAAAGCATTACGCGCTGGTCGGGAAAGAGCCCAAAGAGATAGATCAGGATTTCGAGCGCGCGGATATCGGCGAGACCATTGTATGCGTCCTTTGGCCCATATGCTTCGCCAAACTTCAGCAAGCCTTTTGCCGGATTTCTACCCTGCGGCATGACGACGGCGCTTAAAGCCGCGAGGACGACCAGAGATGCTTTTGGAATGTCGTAGTGGTCGGCCGCAATGAGAACCTCATCCCAGCAAGACTGCACGTTCTTTCGGCTAACGGACGACTTGAGTTTTGGATTGAGGCTGATGAGGAAGTCTTGCCTGCGCGCGATGCCATCTTGCGTGTCCTGGATCAGCCCTAGCACCCCTTGTAGTCCTTTCGCGTCGGCCGCGACCATTTCGGCCTTCGGCAGTGCCGACCGAAGCTTGGTCACCGCCTCTTCGAGCTGTTTCCCGATCGTCTCGGGCGTGGCGTTTTGTCCGCCATCTCCTTCGAGGACAAACAGCATGGGATTGATGCGGATGACGGTATCGGCAAAAAGGTCGATAAAGTCTTTGTCCGCCTCGGGCTTCGTGACGCCATCCTTCAGCCTTGCGCTGAGCTGCGCAACCACGCAACGATCTGGAAGTACGATGGTGTCGTCGATGGCAGCAAGCATCGACGGAAGCCAGCCACCCTTCACGAGACCGATCGCCTTCGATGTGAATTGGCTTTCCAAAGTCGCGCCGAACTTCGCAGTCTGCCCAGCGTCAATCTCTGCGACATCACTGCTAAGGATTGCCCCGCGCCCGCTCAATGGAATCTCTATCTGCTGATGAAGTTTGGCAGTGCGCAACGCCTCATAACCTAACGGGCTGAATGTGATGTCTGTAAAGGCTAATTCGCGCGCAAGAGTCCCATACTTGCTCAGTTCTCGATATTTCAGGACATGCTTTTCCATCATATGTTCCTGTCAGAACGGATTGTCGTCATCGAAAGAGAATTGCTTCCCCTTGACGGGCTCAGGCGCAAGTGGAGGCGGGGGCGGCGGCGATCGCTCCATATGCTTGGTGATGAGAAAATTCTGGAAGGCCGCGGCGATTTGGATGGCGAGATCGCCGTAGGCGGGTGGAATGGCCACAACGCTTTTGCCCTGGCCGTGTCCGCCGAGCTTGTTGCGCAAAAAGGGGAGAGCTTTGAGGACCTGATCCATAAAGCCGCCGCGAACAGACTCGGGCAGGTCATCGAGGAAACCCTGTGCCCCAAGCTCTTTGATAAGGCGATCACCATTGGCATGTTCGAGGTTCGTGAGCACCGTCATCACGCTCTCGAAACTGTGGCCTGCAAAGAAGATCGCTTCTCTGACGTCGCCCGTACCTAGATACTGGCGAGCTTTTGCGAACTCGTTGGCAGCGCCAGCGAAGTGATTTGCCGCCAATGAATCGTGCGCGCTCGCTGCGATCCTCGCCCCTACGAAGTCTGCATCAAGCTTGAAAAATTCACTGTCCGACATTCGCCAAGGGCAATCGTGTAGCTCGAAAATCTGATTTACTTTCTGGCGCAGCGCGTCCTTCTCTGGGGCATCCATATAGGCGTCACGACACGAAAGTGTTGGATCTGTCCGACTTTTGAGAACGTATGGTGATCACGCTGCGAGGATAGATGTTTCGCGCCGCAATGGCCTGAGATCAACGCCGTCTGTTGGGGTCCAGATGTAATCGCCGGTGAGACTGATGTGCTGCCAGCCGAGTGGGGTAATGTGTTTGATGATGTCAAGCGGCGTGGGAATGCCATCTCGGTTGAGCTCGGCGAACGCCGGTTCAAGATAGAGTGTGTTCCAGTAGACGATGGCGTTGATTAGCAGGTTCAGTCCAGATGCTCGGTAGAACTGGCTCTCGAAAGTCCGGTCGCGCAATTCTCCGAGGCGATTGAAGAACAGTGCGCGGGCCAAGGTGTTCTGGGATTCGCTCTTGTTGAGGCCGGCCGTCGCGTTCCTGCGCATTTCGGGGTTCTGCCACCACTGGGGCAGAAAGATGGACCGATTGATGCGACCGAGATCGCGTAGCGCCAACGCCAGTCCGTTCTGGCGTGGGAATGCGGACAGCTTTGCCAACAGGGTCGAAGGCCGAACCTGCCCGGAACGGATCGTCGTGACCAGCCGCAGGATGTCGTTCCAGTTTGCCTTGATCCGCTCGACGTTGATGTGCTCGCCAACGAGCGGCGCCAGGTTTTCGGGAGGCGCGTCGCGCGGGAAAAGATAGAGCTTGCGATCCTTGAGACCGCGCAGCCGAGGCACAATCTGGAAACCAACGAGATGGCAAAGGGCGAAGCTCATATCGCTTACCCCGCCGGTATCGACATAGTGGGTTCCGATGGCGAGATCGCTGCCATGATAGAGCAGTCCATCGAGGACATAGATGGCTTCGCTCGCATTGGCATTCATGGCGATGATGTAGAAAGCGCCGTACTGGTCAGAGGTGAACCGGTAGAATTTGGCGCCGGGGTTGGGACCATAGCGGCCGTTGAGGTCGCCGATCGCCTCGGCGTGTCCGCCCGCCGGAAAATACTGGCCATCGGAGGATGACGTTGTTCCATCGCCCCACAAGCTTGCCAGAGGCAATTGCCTCTGGGCGTTGACGAGAATGGCGTGCGCGGCCGTGTAACCTTCCTCGCGAATATGCCAGTCGTGCGCCCAGGCGAGTTGGCGCATCGTAATGCCGGGGGAAACGTCCGCCATTCTCGTGAGACCGAGATTGATCCCGTCCGCCAGGATGGCGGTGAGGAGCGCAAGCTTGTTGTCGGCCGTCCGACCGCTGCGCAAATGGGTAAAGGCGTTCGAAAATTCCGTTCGGGCGTCAACCTCGAGCAAAAGGTCAGTGATGCGGATCGCAGGCAGACGGCTTTCCACCTTTAGCTTCAGCGACTTGGCGATGTCCGGAAACATAGCCTTGTGCGGCGTGACGCTAAACCCCGCCCCGGTCAGTTCTACATCGTCGAGCTCGCCGGCTGCGGCCAGACGCGAGAGGTCAGCCAGTCCATCGTTCAGCAGCTGGCGCTGTTGGCGAAGATACGTCTCGACATCGGTATCAACGGCGATTGGAAGCGGTCCTTCCTCACGCATCAGCTCGAATGTCGGCGTGGGAATGAGAAAGCTTTCGAAAGACTGGAAGCGTTTGGCTCCTTCCACCCAGACATCGCCCGCATCGAGCCGGCGCTTCAATTCGCTGAACAGGCAAAGCTCATAAGCCCTGCGATCAATCTTTCCATCTTTGAGTATGAGAGGCATCCAGCCCTTCGGCGCAAAGGAGATCGGTGCCTTGTCGGGTATGGTCCTTTTGCCCGTACGATATAGACCCGCGACCACGGATAGCGCCCGCAAGAGGTTCGCCGCCACTGCGTGACCGCGGAACACGAGAGTGGAGAGAAACTGTGGCGCCAGTTTCCTGATCGTCGGATAGCGCTGGAGCATTTCGATTTTACCGTCGATAACATCCGGCGCGATCAGCGTATCGACCGCCTGGACACTGGTTGTAAAAGCTGGCCATTGGATGACCAGATCAAGCGCTTTGGCCATGTCCTCACCCTTCTCTCTGGCCTTGATGATCGCATGGCAGACTTTTGAAACGTCCTTCAACGGCGTCTGCACTTCCCGAACGGATCGGGTGACGCGAGCAGCCGCCTGGTTATTGGCTCGCCGCGTCAGGATGCCCATGAGTTTCTTGAACATGTCGATCGCGCAATCGGTGAGATGGCGGGAAAGGTGGAGCACTGTTGCAGCCAGGACAGCATGTCGGCGTTCGGTGTTAAGGTCGCGCAGATGCTGCGCGCTCATTCGCGTCCCCTCTGCAGCAAATTCGTCAAAGACCTTGGCCGGAATGCGATCCATCAACGTCGTCGGCAGGTTCAGAGACCGGAGAAAGCGAATGCGCTCGGCAATTCTGTCGAGGTTGACGGCGGCTGGCGACAATGCTGGCGTTCTCGCCCAGGCAAGAATAGTCACGCTTGTCCCCTCACGCGGATCGAGAAGCTTGTCCAGATCGAGCTTTTGGCCTTCTGAGATCCCGCCGGCCAAGGCCCGATGAGCAATACGAATGCCGCGCCTGATCGCCACATGAATGATGGCTTCGAGCGCTGGCCGCGCTGGCAAGAGAATTCTCCTGCGTCGCAGTTCTTCCACGACCATATCCGCCAATACATCGGCGTGGCGCAGGGTTTGTGCGGCAGGTGTCAGCCAGCCTGTGAGTGCCCGCACGTCCGAAGGCACAAACGGACGCATCTGCATTCTGTCGAAAAGCAGGGCCAGATGCTCGCGCCGCGTCTGTGGGCGCTCGAAATAACGTTCGATCTCATGGTGATCGACGCCGATCTGCCGCGCCAGAAATCGTAAGACGCCAGCCGGCAGGACCTCGCCATCCGCAAGCGGTCGGCCAGGGTATCGTAGCGTGGCCAGAACACAGGCGAGGCCCAGTCTGTTCGAGGCCTTGTTCTGTCGCATGATCAGGTCGAGATCCGATCGATCCAGCGTGTAATGTTTGGCGATCTCCCTTTCGTTATCCGGGATGATCGTCGCCTGTTGCCACCATGCCTCGCTCAGTAATGCTCTTCGCACCATTCTCTGATCTTCCCGTTTCGCCGCGGAGAGTGCAGCGAAACGGAAAATGCGTGTCCGACAAACGAACGTTTCGCGGCATCCACAGTTCTTGTCCGCAAACCTTGTCATGAAACGGCAAATCGGACAAACCACGTCTCATGACCGCTATCGGCTATGCAAGGGTCTCCACCGGCGACCAGGACACCGCCCTGCAACTCGACGCTTTGCGCAAAGCAGGTTGTGAAAGGCTGTTCGAGGATAAGGCATCCGGCACGAAGACTGACCGACTCGGATTGGCGGAGGCGATCCGCTACGTTCGCGACGGCGACACGCTCACAGTCTGGAAGCTCGACCGCCTCGGCCGGTTGATGAAGCACCTCATCGAGATCATCACCGAACTGGAGGCCAAAGGCGTCGGCTTCCGATCCATCACCGAAAACATCGACACCACGACATCCGGCGGTCGCCTGGTCTTCCACCTGTTCGGCGCGCTGGCACAGTTCGAGCGCGATCTGATCCGGGAACGAACACGTGCCGGTCT
This sequence comes from Agrobacterium vitis, assembly GCF_013337045.2. Classification (NCBI taxonomy): domain Bacteria; kingdom Pseudomonadati; phylum Pseudomonadota; class Alphaproteobacteria; order Hyphomicrobiales; family Rhizobiaceae; genus Gillisella; species Gillisella vitis. The sequence goes on along the minus strand of NZ_CP118262.1, from coordinate 106,972 downwards.
GCAAGCCGCAGAGGAACGCGGCCGACGCGGTGGCCGACAAGTCGTCGTAACCCCGGACAAACTTGCCAAAGCCCGCCAGCATCTGGCGGCCGGTTTGAACGTCCGGGAAGCCGCGGCCCGCGTGAAAATCGGGAAAACCGCCCTCTACGAAGCTCTCAAGGCCGAAAAAGCAACGACATCCACGGTCAAACCAACCTGAGTTCCGGATACGTTCTTAAAAGTCGGACAGATTCGCCACTTTCGTGTCGTGAAGCCCATCCGATGATATCTCTGCAAGAGCTTGGCCTGCAAGGGTTTGGAGCGCAAATCGCGGCAGGTGCCGTCACGACGCTTCAGACAGCATTAACAACCCTCCCTGTGGGGATCTTTGTCGGCCTGTCCGGGGCAGCAGCAAAGTGCAGCCGCTTGCCGCTGCTTCGTCGTCTGGCGCAAGCCTACACGACAATCATCAGGGGCATTCCTGAACTCCTGATCATTCTCATCTTGTATTTCGGGGGAACTGTTGCCCTGACGGCGATGTTCGGGCGCTATGTCGAGGTCAATGCGTTTGCAGCCGGCGTGTTTGCCCTGACCATCGTGTTCGGTGCCTATGCGACTGAAGTCTTCAGGGCCGCAATCCTGGCAGTGCCACGGGGACAAATTGAGGCCGCTTGCGCCCTTGGTCTGTCTCGCTTTGCTCTCTGGCATTTGATCGTCCTGCCGCAGATGTGGCGCTACGCCTTGCCGGGTCTTGGCAATCTCTGGCTCACCTTGCTCAAGGACACGGCTCTCATTTCCGTGGTCGGGCTGGAGGATCTCATGCGCAAGACTGGTGTCGCGGCTGGAGTGACCCACGATCCTCTCAGGTTCTATCTGGTTGCCGCCTGCCTCTATCTGCTGTTCACCTCAGTATCTTTGGTGGTTTTGACGCTGCTTGAGCGGCGAGCAAGCCGTGGTCTGAGCCGATAGGAAATCATCATGAACATCACTCTCATCCTTGAGGTTCTGCCGCATCTGCTTGGTGGCGCATTGCTGACAGCAGAATTGACGGTCACGGCCGTTGTGGCCGGATTTCTGATTGCGGTGCCTTTGTCCTTGCTGCGTGCATCTCCGTCATTGGTCGTCTCCACGCCCGTTCAGTTCTACACTTTCCTGTTTCGGGGCACGCCACTGCTGGTCCAGCTTTTCCTGATTTACTATGGTGCGAGCCAGATCGGCTGGCTTCGAGCGAGCCCTGCCTGGATTGTCTTGCGCGACCCCTATGGCTGCGCCCTCATCGCCTTTTCACTCAACCACGCGGCCTACGCGACCGAAATCTTGGCGGGTGGAATTCGTGCTGTTCCGCAAGGAGAAGTGGAAGCGGCAAAGGCGCTCGGCATGTCGGCCCTGTTGCGCATGAGGCGGATCATTTTTCCCAATGCCTTGCGTCTATCCTTCCCCGCTTATGGAAATGAGGTCGTTCTGATGCTGAAGGCAAGTTCTCTCGCCAGCACGATCACGCTCATGGAGTTGACCGGAACGGCCCGAAAGCTCGTCGCCCAAACCTTTTCGCCATACGAAGTCTTTGTGTCGGCGGCCCTGGTCTACCTTGGACTGACCCTGGTTCTTGTTCATATCTTTGCTTGCCTGGAGCGACATCTGGCCAACCAGGAAAAGCGTAGTTCTGAGGTGAATGAATACAAAGCACTGACCAACGTTACACCCCCACTCTCGACGAAAGAAAGGGCGTCACAATGAACGGTCGCATGTTCCCTGCATCGAATGATCCACTTTATGGGGTGAGCGAGGCCGCTTTGCGCGGCAGCTGGTATGATATTGATCTCGGCGCAATCCGGCATAATTATCGTCAGCTGCGCGGACATTTGTCCGCCCATGTCAAGGTCTTTGCCTGCCTGAAACGCAATGCCTATGGCTGTGGCGCCGGTCCGGTCGCTGCGGCCCTGGCCTGTGAGAACATTGACGGCTTCGCGGTTGCCTCCATGCTGGATGCTTTAGCCATCCGGCGCGCGGGGGTCTCGAACCCGATCCTTCTATATCCCGGCGTCACACCTGTGGGGGCCGCCATGGTGGAAAGCCTTGATCTCATCGTCAGTATATCGAGCCTCGATGAACTCCAACAATGGTCTGCTGTCGTCAACACCTTGCGAGTGTTCATCAAACTGGATCTCGGGTTTTTTCGGGCCGGGGTCACACCTGCGGGTGCCAGGAAGCTGGTCGCTGCGGCAATGGCAGATCCCACTGTCCGAGTTGAGGGTATGTACGCTCACATGAGTGAGCTCCCGACGGTGCAGTCCACCGACGCCGACGCGCAATATCAACGCCTGGTCGGCATTATCACTGATCTTGACAATCAGGGAATCCGTCCGCCGATTGTGATGATGTCAAGCACCGACGGTGTCTTGAACCATCCCGAAATGGATTTCGACGCTGTTGATCCAGGAGCGCTGTTCGTGGGGATCGGCGGCCCTTCATTGCGCGCGCGCGCAGTCGAGTTGCGTCCAGCCCTTAAAACTATTTCCACGAGCCTTGCTTGTGTCAAGCGCCTCGACCCATCCCTTGGGCCAGTGCCGGAAATCCCAGGTTACAAGACGGATATGATCCTCGGCGTTATTGGTATGGGCTGGGGAGACGGTTTGCCCCGGCATATTCCAGAAGGCGCTGTTGGTCTGGTTCACGGCAGGCGTGCCCGACTGCTGGCGCCGGCGCATCTTGAACATATTCGCATTGATCTGACCGGTATCCCGAACGCCAGAACGGGAGACGAGGTCATTCTTCTCGGTCGACAGGGACCGGAGATGATCACTCACGACGAAGTCTGCGCCATCTGGGGCACAGATGCTGTCGGCCTCTATGCCGATCTACGGGACCACGTCCCTCGACGCTATCTCTGAATCAACAAAAAACCGGAACAAACAATGAATATATGCAGATTGCCACTCATATTGCTTTCCATCCTTGCGATCGCCGGACCGGCTGTGGCTGATGAACCGCGACTGATCAAGATTGCCACCGAAGGCGCGTTTCCACCCTGGAACGCAGTCGATCCATCCGGAAATGCCATAGGATTTGATGTCGATGCCGGCAAGGCGATCTGCGAGCGCGCCAAACTCAGATGCGAGTTTGTCACACAAGCATGGGACGGCATCATTCCCGCGCTGACGGTTGGCAAAGTCGATGCAATCATGGCCGGCATGTCGATCACTGATAAGCGAAAAGCCATCATCGGGTTTTCGGAGCCTTATGCCCTTACCTCCAACTATTTTGTCGTCGCAAAGGCGCTTAAGCTTCCAGAGATGGACGGCACAGCACGTCTTTCACTCTCATCCATGGGAGTGAAAGATAGCCAGTCTTTGAAGGTCCTGAAGGCCAATCTTCAAGAGAAAATCATAGGGGTCCAGAGTTCCACAAATGCCGAAGCCTTTGTCCGCGACTATCTGGGGGAGGCCGTTGATGTCCGCACCTATGATAAGCAGGATAGTCTCAATCTTGACCTGATTGCCGGGCGGATTGATGCGGGATTAGCGGATTACTCGGTCTGGAAGATTTTTCTGGAAACGAAAGAGGGCGACGCAATGACCCTTTATGGCCCTCAGATCTCCGGTGGCGTGTTCGGGCCCGGTGTCGGGATCGGATTGCGAAAGCAGGACAATGAACTAACTGAGCAACTCAACGCTGCAATCAAATCTCTAAAGGTTGACGGCACGCTGAAAGCGCTAAGCTTGAAATGGTTTGGGGCGGATCTGGTATCAGAGTGATAGTTCCCGGATGCAGGAGTAGGTTTTTTTGTGTTCGACGATGGCTACGGAGATTCCCATTGCACATACCCCCATAATAACTGCCAAGATAAATTCCATAATTCTGATTATTAAATTTTTAACCGTCAGCGGGTGGGTTCAAGGATGAAGTGCGACTTGCAATAGATAACAAAGGTTTATCGTTTGCAAGGAAGCTGCAATGAAACGCACCTACTCCCATATCGACTTGGACGAACGCCGTAAGATCGCTCGCTGGCGTATGGCGGGCCAGAGTATTGAGATGATCGCCGAGACACTCGGTCGCCATCGCTCGACGATCTTTCGTGAAATCAAGCGGAATACGTTTATCGATGAGGTGGTCCCGGACCTCAATGGCTATTACTGCGTCACGGCGCATGACATGGCTTGCGAACGGCGGGCCAAGCTGCGGAAGCTGGCGCGCTTTGCGAATGTGAGGCAGTCTGTGATCGACCGGATCATGCATGGTTGGTCGCCCCAGCAGATCGCCGGTCGCATGCGGCTGGAACAGCATCCGATCTTTGTCAGTCACGAGACAATTTACAAGTTCGCATACTCGGCCGACGGTCATGCCATCAAGCTGTGGCGTCACCTGCCGGAGCATCGAGCTAAGCGACGACCACGACATGCAAGACGTAAGCATGGTCAAAGGTTTGGCCCGGAACTCAACATTCTGCATCGTCCGAATGTCGTTGCTGAACGCAAGCAGTTCGGACATTGGGAATGCGATCTGATTCAGTTCCGGAAGAAGTTCGGCAAGGCCAACGTGACATCGCTTGTTGAGCGGGTGAGCCGCTTTACGATCTTGTTGCGCAACAATGATCGCCAGTCCCGCCCGGTCATGGATGGCATCATCCAGGCGTTGAGGAGCCTCCCTCACCTCGCCCGCCGATCAATGACATTCGACCGAGTCACGGAATTCACTGATTGGCCGTACCTTCAGGCTGGTATAGGCACGCAAACATGGTTTTGTGACCCTCAGTCGCCCTGGCAAAAAGGAACGGTCGAAAACACCAACAGGCGAGCGCGGAAATGGCTTTCCAGGGACGTCGACCCCTTGTCCGTAGCCGATGCCGATCTGATCAAGATCTGCAATCAACTCAATCAGACGCCGCGTAAATGCCTCGGCTACCGAACACCGGCTGAGGTCTTCCGCAAGAAACTACTCGCGTAGACGCGACATGCCAGCTAGCTTGAAAGCCACGCAGGTCGCGCTTCAGCGTGAACTCACACGCATCGACGGCGAAGCCTTCGCCACCGACAAGGCCCTCTTCGATGCAACGCCTGACCGTCGTCTCAAACAGCTCGCGCAGCAAGTCACTATCGCGGAAGCGGCCATGCCGGTTCTTGGAGAAAGTTGAATGATCCGGGACATCGCCTTCAAGCCCGAGCCCGCAAAACCAGCGATAGGCGAGGTTCAGATGTACCTCCTCACATAGCCGACGCTCTGACCGAATGCCGAAGCAGTAACCAACGATCAGCATGCGGATCATCAGTTCTGGATCAATCGAGGGCCGCCCGATCTCGCTGTAGAAAGGGCGTAAGTGAGTCCGAAGGCCAGACAGATCGACGAAGCGGTCGATAGACCGAAGAAGATGGTTCGCCGGGACGTGCCGCTCGATGCTGAACCCGTAAAACAGCGCTTCCTGCGCTACCGTCCGCTCGCCCATCATCGGCACATCCTCCTAAATCCCTACAAGGAGTGAATCAGAACTTCGCACCGACAGCAACGCCGACTTTTTCAACAGTATCGGCGCAATCCGGCCATGAACTTTGCAGTTTCGAGACGACCTTTGGGGCTCTTGGTCAATGTAGGAAGACCTGCACAAGGTTCAGCTTTCCCGGACTAGGGCGTTACACGACGCGGGAATGTTGAACAGGATGCTGCATCAGCTCTATGGTGATACCATCCGGGCCAGAGATGTACGCGACCATTGTTCCGCGTCGGGGTCCGGCCGGTATTGGCTGCGGCGAACCCTTCACTGCCCACCCTGCCCTCTCAACCCGCGCAATCGCCGTGCGAATATCTGTAACCGTGAAGGCAATGTGCGCGGCGCCGATCGCACCAGCGCTATGGGGTGTCTGGCCCAGCGTACGGCCTGTCGAATATTCGAGCAGCTCGATAGGGTAGCCATTTGGAGCCGTCACCAGCGCCATTCGGCAGCGCGGATCGTCAACCCCCGTGGCGTCCCGTAGGAACTCCCCACCCATCTCTCCTCGGCGAGCAAGGTCGAAACCCATCGCCTCAGTCCAGAACTGGATCGCCTCCTCCAACGAGGCGACCGAGAATCCCGTGTGGTCCACAGCTATCACGCCGGCATCTTCGGCCATTTTTAATCCTCACATATCTACCAGTTACGTCTGCCCGATCTAACGACGGCTCAATAGCCTTACTATCTTACTTTCGTCTCTCGACATCGTTGCGAGCAAAACTTCACGTTGTCCCAGGTCTTTTCCCACTTTTTTCTCCATGAGAACGACCTGCTACAGACCGGACAGATCTTAGTAGGCAGGTCCGATTTCTCACGACGCTTCGGCATCCGTTACTCCAGACTGTTTCCATCGATGACGAGACTTTGCCGTAAAAAGCGAACTCAAGCCGACGGTAACGTCCGTGCGGTTAGCTTGTTTCCGTCTGGATCACGGAGATAGGCGACGAATGAGCCATTCGCGCGTTCTGACGGCGGTGTCTCGATCGACTTCCCTCCGTGGCTTGTCCCCGCGTCGTGCCATGCTTTCACATGGGCAGGGCTCGGAGCGACAAGACCGATCGTTCCACCGTTGGCGACCGTCGCGGGTTTTCCATCAATCGGCGTGGTCACCATTAGTCTGCTTGCGCCATATACGTAGACAATCCTCCCTCTGGCGTCGATTTCACCGGGTCCGCCGCCAAGGGCATGGAAGGTGGCGTCGTAGAAAGCTTTCGATCTCTCCAGATCATTGCTGCCGATCATCACGTGCGTAAACATCGTACGAATCCTATGCTGTTTGGGATATGCGAAGCCCGAATTTAACAGCAAACCAGCAGCGCGTCTCCTCGGATACGGGAAGAAGCCCGAGCCCTTGAAGCAGCGCGAAACTTCACCCTGATAACATAACCCAGCAATCTACTGGAAATTCCTGCTTTTGATCTTGAGACTGTCGATGTGAAGATCAGGAATGAAGATGTCGCGCACCTTGTTGGGCTTCGGACGATCCCTCGCATCTCCTCCTCCGGGAGACCCATGTCCGAACTCGTCTCCTCTGCCGCTGGGGTTCCGGAATTCGGCGTCGCGGTCCGACAAAGATGAGAGATCGCTAGATAGGTCATAGAGCTGCCGCGCAATGAGGTGAACCACCTCTCCTTCCCTCTGGATCTTGCCCTGGATCGCCATCATCGATGCACCGAGCATGACGCGTCGCCGCTTCTCAAATGGGCTAGGCCAGACGACGATGTTCGCAAGCCCGGTCTCGTCCTCGATGGTGATGAACATCACGCCCTTTGCGCTGCCAGGCTTCTGCCGAACAAGAACCAACCCGGCAAGCCGAGACGGAGCACGGGCAGCGTCATCTGCGGGTCGAATTTTCTTCTTATGCGCCGGCTGGGGCGTGTTCTGATCTACGACATCATCATCAGCACAGCTAATTTGGATTGTTTGTAAGGGATCTTATGCTTGCGAAAGTTCTCAACTCCCACGTTGAGCCATAAAGCTGGAAACCTCCTCTTCGAAGAACTTCGAGAAGGATGCAATTCGCGGCGGCAGCGCTTGATAGGGTGGATAGTAAAGCGTCAACCACAGGTCCGGTGGCGTCCAGCCCTGTAAAATATGGACGAGTTTTCCTGAATGCACATGTGCCGCAACATGAAACGTTGGAAGCAACGCCACGCCAGCGCCCTCTACCGCCATTCTCGCCAGCACCTCGCCACTATTGGCGCTGAACGCTCTGCCCGCTGAGATGATGGCGCTTCTGCTACCGTCAGAAAGCACCCAGTTTTCCCGCCTGCTCTGCCCGCTATAGGCAAGGCAATCATCCGGCGTCAATTCGCTTGGCTGCTGCATATCGGCAAATCGGCTGCCCGGAGCCGCAACGAGAATGCGCTTCACCACACTGATTTTTCGCCAGATCGTGAACTTGTCCGAGGGTGCTGCCGAGATACGGATCGCCAGATCGAAATCGTCATCGATGATGTTGACCAGACCATCACCGAGGGACACTTCGAAGCTAATCTTTGGGTAACGTTCGCGGAACCCGGACAGGATACGCGGCAGGACCTGCTGGCCGAACCATGTGGGCGCACTGATCCGCAGGCGGCCATGGTCGGTCTTGTGGGTGTCCATCACGTCTTTTCGGGCGTTCTCCAACGCCTCGAACGCGGGCTGTATCTGCGCCGCATAGATTGCCCCGTCGGTCGTCAGAGATACCTGCCGGGTCGTGCGGACAAAGAGCTGGACGCCGAGATCGTCCTCCAGCGCTGCAATCGCACGCGTCACGGCCGCTGGCGTCATATCCAGTTCCCGTGCGACCTGCGCGAAGTTGCGCTTTTCCGCAGCCATCAAAAAGATTCGCAGCGCCTTGTAGTCGTTCATCGATTATTTCATCCAGCGCAATTCATTGACGATTATTATTGCAATTCTGCCACGTGATCAACTGGCTTAGATTTCAAATCACACCAGACAACGAACTCATAAAAGGAAGGCCAGCAGCGCGATGTCACTTTCAGACAATCGGTCGGCATAACCTTCAAGACTTAACGCCTCCCCTCCTCCATTCCCTTAGTCAACACATCAAAGGAAAGACGACAATGTCCAACAAGCTTCAGGTTCTCACGCCCCAGAACAGCCAGATCATCTTCATCGACCAGCAGCCACAGATGGCCTTCGGCGTGCAATCCATAGACAGACAGGTTTTGAAGAACAATGTCGTTGGCCTTGCTAAGGCGGCCAAGATTTTCAACATTCCCACCACAGTCACCACCGTTGAGACAGACAGCTTCTCGGGCAACACGTTCCCGGAATTGCTTGCAGTCGTACCAGACAATGACATTCTCGAACGTACCTCGATGAATTCCTGGGACGACCAGAACGTTCGTGATGCGCTTGCCAAGAATGCTGCTGATGGTCGCAAGAAGATCGTCGTCGCCGGTCTGTGGACCGAAGTCTGCAACACGACCTTCGCGCTCTCCTGCATGAACGACACGGATTATGAAGTCTACATGGTTGCCGATGCCTCCGGCGGCACCTCTGCGGATGCGCATAAATATGCGATGGATCGCATGGTTCAGGCCGGTGTGGTTCCCGTCACCTGGCAGCAGGTTCTTCTGGAATGGCAGCGCGATTGGGCGCGCAAGGAAACCTACGATGCCGTCACAACCTTGGTCAAAGAGCATTCCGGCGCTTACGGCATGGGCATTGATTACGCTGTGACGCACGTCCACGGCGGTGCCGAGCGCGTCAGCCACGGCAAGCGCATCGGCCCCAACCCTGCCGCCATCTGATTTGAAGCTGCCCCGCCTGAATTGTCGGGCGGGGCGATCATTTTGGAAAAGGAACGTATCGATGAAAATCTACCTGCTCTCGCTTACCGTCGGCCTTCTCGTCGGAGTTATTTACGGCCTTCTCAATGTCCGCTCACCCGCGCCGCCGGTCATCGCTCTCATCGGTCTTCTTGGCATTCTCGTTGGCGAACAGATCGTGCCGCTGGCAAAGACAATCTGGAACAAGGAGCCTGCGGCGGTCTCGTGGCTCAACCACGTCAAGCCGCACATGTTCGGCCATATGCCCAAGGGCGGGCAGACCTCTGTCGATCTTGCCGCCTCCAGACAAGACGCTCCCGAAGGTAAAGGCTGATCACGACGCGCCGCACATTCCTTGGTGCCGCTTCCAGCCTCGCTTTGTCCAATCTCTTCTCCCCGGCCAAAGCCGCGGATCCTATCAAGACCGGAGCAGACACCATGCATCCCGATATTATCCTTCACAATGGCCGCGTTACGACACTCGACCGCGCCAACCCCAGCGCAACGGCCATTGCCATCAAAGACGGTCTGTTTAACGAAGTGGGCAGCGATGGCGATGTCATGGCGCTTGCCGGAATAGATACCGAGACCATCGATCTCAAGGGCAGACGCGTCCTTCCGGGTTTAATCGACAACCACACGCACGTCGTGCGCGGCGGGTTGAACTTCAACATGGAACTGCGCTGGGATGGCGTCCGCTCGCTGGCCGATGCCATGGATATGCTGAAGCGGCAGGTGGCAAACACCCCTGCCCCGCAATGGGTGCGCGTCGTTGGCGGTTTTACCGAACATCAGTTTGCGGAAAAGCGTCTGCCGACAATCGAGGAAATCAATGCGATTGCGCCGGATACGCCGGTGTTCCTGCTGCACCTTTATGACCGGGCGCTTCTCAATGGTGCCGCCCTTCGCGCCGTTGGTTACACGAGAGATACGCCCAACCCGCCGGGCGGTGAGATCACCCGCGACCTCAACGGAAATCCGACAGGGCTGCTGCTTGCCAAGCCAAATGCGGGCATTCTCTATTCCACGCTTGCCAAGGGTCCGAAGCTGCCGCTGGACTATCAGGTCAATTCCACGCGCCATTTCATGCGGGAGCTGAACCGGCTGGGCATTACTGGCGTCATCGACGCGGGCGGTGGTTTCCAGAATTATCCGGATGATTACGAAGTCATCCAGAAGCTTTCCGACGAAAACCAAATGACGGTTCGTTTGGCCTATAATCTCTTCACGCAAAAGCCGACGGAAGAGAAAGAGGATTTTCTCAAATGGACACGGTCGGTCAAATACAAGCAGGGCAACGATTACTTCCGCCACAATGGCGCAGGCGAAATGCTGGTCTTTTCCGCAGCCGATTTCGAGGACTTCCGTCAGCCGAGGCCTGAAATGGCCCCGGAAATGGAGGGCGAGCTGGAAGAGGTGGTGCGGGTTCTGGCCGAAAACCGCTGGCCATGGCGCCTGCACGCCACCTATGACGAAACCATCACGCGCGCGCTGGATGTCTTCGAAAAGGTCAATAAGGACATTCCGCTTGAGGGCCTGAACTGGTTCTTCGACCATGCGGAGACGATTTCGGATCGCTCCATCGACCGTATCGCAGCGCTTGGCGGCGGCATCGCCACCCAGCATCGCATGGCCTATCAAGGCGAATATTTCGTAGAGCGTTACGGACACGGCGTTGCCGAAGCAACGCCTCCCATTCGCAAAATGCTGGACAAGGGCGTTCATGTCTCCGCCGGTACAGATGCGACCCGTGTTGCCTCCTATAATCCGTGGGTGTCGCTGTCGTGGATGGTGACCGGCAAGACCGTTGGCGGCATGCAGCTTTATCCGCGTGCAAACTGCCTGGACCGTGAAACGGCGCTGCGCATGTGGACGGAAAAGGTCACATGGTTTTCCAATGAGGAAGGTAAGAAGGGACGCATTGAAAAGGGCCAGTTCGCTGACCTTGTCGTGCCGGACAAAGACTTCTTCTCCTGCGCCGAAGATGAAATCTCGCTCCTGACATCGGACCTCACCATGGTCGGAGGCAAGATCGTCTATGGTTCCGGTGATTTCAAGGCGCTGGATGTAAACGACGTTCCGCCCGCAATGCCGGACTGGTCTCCCGTTCGAAAGTTCGGTGGTTACGCCGCCTGGGGCGAGCCGGAAGGTGCCGGTCAGAGGTCGCTGCGCCGGACTGCCATAACCTCCTGCGGCTGCGCCAGTGATTGCGGTGTTCACGGCCATGACCATGCAGGTGCATGGACGTCGAAACTGCCGATTGCTGATCTCAAGGGCTTCTTCGGGGCGCTGGGTTGCTCGTGCTGGGCGGTGTGATCGTTCCTGCTTTGGCGAACGGGCCTTACCGCCCGTTCGCTCTCATAGTTGCGAAAAATGCAATTAAATCGAAACTATTGATGCAATTGTTGGCAGCAATGTTTCGGCGCAAGATCACTCCATCGCAAGACGACAGCCCGTCAAACCGGGCCAACCTGCAGGAGCAGCCATGACCCACCAAACACAGACCACCAACCAACTGAAAACAGGTTTGGCGGGCATCATCGCAACGCCAGCAGTCCGCACCGTTGCGCTGCTAGCGCTCTGCGCCGCCTATATTCAGGGTCCGCTGACCAAGATCTTCGATTTCAACGGCGCCATAGCCGAGATGGACCATTTTGGTCTGCATCCAGCCGCCGTCTTTGCAGTCGTCGTCATCATTTTCGAGCTGACAGCCTCTGCCATGGTGATCTCAGGCGTTCTGCGCTGGGCAGGAGCATTGGCACTTGCGGGCTTCACGCTGATGGCCACATTCATCGCGCTTCGGTTCTGGGAAATGGCTCCCGGCATGGACCGCATGATGGCCACCAACGCTTTCTTCGAACATCTTGGCCTTGCCGGTGCATTCGTCTTCGTCGCCGCCTTCGATCTCACCAAAGGAGCGAAGTGATGACCGCTCGCACATCCACGGGTGGGAGCTTTGCCCCACTTCGTCAGCCTGTCTTTGCGGTCCTTTGGGCGGCAACGGTTCTGGGTAACACCGGCAGCTTCATGCGCGATGTCGCCAGTTCCTGGTTGATGACCGATCTCTCCGCCGCGCCCGCAGCCGTCGCCCTTGTTCAGGCCGCTGGAACGCTGCCAATCTTCCTACTGGCAATCCCGGCAGGCGTGCTCTCGGATATTCTTGATCGCCGCAAGTTCCTGATCGCCATCCAGCTTCTGCTTGCCAGCGTCAGCATATCGCTAATGACACTATCCTATGTCGGCATGCTCTCAGTCAGCGCGTTGATCGGCCTGACATTTCTGGGCGGGATAGGCGCAGCACTGATGGGGCCGACATGGCAGGCCATCGTCCCGGAACTGGTGCCGCGTGAAGATGTGAAAGGCGCGGTTGCGCTGAACTCACTCGGCATCAACATTGCCCGGTCCATCGGACCTGCGGCGGGTGGTCTGCTGCTTGCGGCTTTCGGGGCTGCTGTCACCTATGGCGCCGATGTTGCCAGCTATATCCTCGTCATAGCAGCGCTAATCTGGTGGCCACGTGCCAAAAATGCGGACGACGCTTTGTCCGAAGGTTTCTTAGGCGCGTTCCGCTCGGGCCTGCGATATACCCGCGCCAGCAAACCGCTGCACGTCGTGCTATTGCGCGCCGCTATTTTCTTCGCCTTTGCCAGTGCAGTCTGGGCACTGCTGCCCCTCGTCGCCCGCCAGCTTCTCGGCGGCGATGCCAGCTTCTACGGCCTTCTGCTCGGCTCGGTCGGCGCGGGTGCCATTGGCGGCGCGCTGGTGATGCCGAAACTGCGCGAACGTTTTGACTCCAACGGCCTGCTTTTAGGTTCTGCCATCGTGACGGCCGTCGTCATGGGCATCCTCTCACTGGCCCCGCCGCAATGGCTGGCCATCGTCATCCTCCTGTTTCTCGGCGCATCCTGGATCACGGCGTTGACGACCCTGAACGGTGCTGCACAGGCCGTTCTGCCCAACTGGGTCAGAGGCCGGGGACTTGCGGTTTATCTTACCGTCTTCAACGGCGCGATGACGGCGGGCAGCCTTGGATGGGGTGCCGTCGGTGAAGCCGTGGGCGTCTCGTCAACGCTGCTTATCGGAGCGGCCGGACTGATGGTTGCGGGCTTCATCATGCACCGCGTCAAGCTTCCCGCAGGCGATGCGGATCTGGTTTCGTCCAATCACTGGCCTGAGCCGCTGGTGGCCGAGCCTGTCGCGCATGATCGCGGTCCCGTTCTGATCCTGATCGACTACCATGTCGAGAAGCACAACCGCACCAAGTTCCTGAATGCGCTCGATGAAATGTCATCCGAACGACGTCGCGATGGTGCCTATGGTTGGGGTGTTACCGAGGACTCCGCCGACCCCGAGAAGATAACCGAATGGTTCATGGTGGAATCCTGGGCAGAACATTTGCGCCAACACAAGCGCGTGTCCAATGCGGATGCGGATGTCCAGAGGAAGGTCATCGCATTCCATACCGGTCCGGAAAAGCCCGTGGTTCGGCACCTTCTGACAATTAACAAACCGGGCATAACAACGTGACGGCATTATTGCAATTATCGAAATTTATTCGAGACTTTTATTGCAATTGTTAGTCGTTCGTTTTCGGCGCATTTTCTCCACATAGACAAACGCACTGCACACGAGACCACTTCGAACCAAAAGGGAGCCATCATGGCTAACCACAATTTTACTCTGAGCCGCCGTGATGCACTTCTTGTCGGCGCGGCAATGACTGCGGGAGTGCTGCTTCCAACCCGCCCGGTCCATGCTGCACCGGCTGCCACAAACCCAAATCCAACCACAGGAGACACGACAATGGGCTTCGTTAAAACCACAGACGGCACCGACATATTCTACAAGGACTGGGGTTCGAAGGACGCACAGCCAATCGTATTCCATCACGGCTGGCCTTTGTCTTCCGATGACTGGGACGCACAGATGCTGTTCTTCCTCGCCAACGGTTACCGCGTGGTTGCCCACGACCGTCGCGGTCATGGTCGCTCGGCGCAGGTCTCCGATGGCCATGACATGGACCATTACGCCGCGGATGCGTTTGCCGTTGTCGAAGCACTGGATTTGAAGAACGCAGGTCACATAGGTCACTCGACAGGTGGCGGTGAAGTTGCACGCTATGTCGCGAAGCACGGCCAGCCTGCCGGTCGCGTTGCAAAGGCCGTATTGGTGTCCGCCGTGCCGCCGTTGATGCTAAAGACAGAAGCGAACCCAGAAGGCCTGCCGAGGGAAGTCTTCGACGGTTTCCGGTCAGCCACCGCTGCCAACCGCGCTCAGTTCTTCCGCGACGTTCCTGCCGGACCTTTCTACGGCTTCAACCGCGAAGGCGCGACCGTTCATGAAGGCGTGATCCAGAATTGGTGGCGTCAGGGCATGATGGGCAGCGCGAAGGCCCATTATGATGGCATCAAGGCCTTTTCGGAAACCGACCAGACGGAAGACCTGAAAGCGATCACCGTGCCAACCCTGGTTCTCCACGGCGAAGACGACCAGATCGTGCCAATCGCGGATGCGGCTCACAAAGCCATCAAGCTGCTGAAGAATGGTACGATCAAGACCTATCCCGGCTTCTCGCATGGCATGCTAACCGTCAACGCGGACATCTTGAACGCCGACCTGCTGGCCTTCATCAAGGCTTGATCCAACTCGACACGGTGCCGACGGTCAAGTGTCGTCGGCGTCAACCGCACCGCTTAGTGACGATCGCGCGAGCGCCACTCGTCCGGCGTAACGCCCACGGAATGCGTAAAACTTTCGACAAAGCTCGTCTGGTTCCTAAAGCCACAGGTTTCCGCAACCTGATCGATACTCTCGCCGGTCTTGGTTAGGTAGGCCTTCGCCCGGGCAATCCGGCTTGCCAATAGCCATTCGCCAATGGACTGTCCGGTCGTCTCTTCAAAGCCGGAGCAGAGCTCTTCTATCGAAAAGCCGCTGGCCACGGAAATATCCTCAAGGCCGATATTGCGGGAAAGATTGGTGTTAATATAGGTTTTGATTCGCTCTTCCTGCATGGAGTTGAGCTGCCCGGACGCCGAAAGGTGTTGGGAGGGAGACCGGCCATATTTATGGGCAAGATGCGCGATGAAGGCGAGACCGATGTGGGGAACGAGCGTGTCCCTTACCTCATCCGGCATGTCGAACAGGGGCATGAGGGCTGCGCCCATATTGCTGATCACCTGGTCATGCAGACCGCGACAGGTCAGAAAGTCATCGACCCGCGGCTCGCCTGCCTCCTCGGTGAGTTCGGCAAGATGCGCGACGGGAACGTGGAAGGCAAGCACATCCAGTCGGCCATTAATTGAAATCGCCGCCCCCTGTTTCAAACTGACAAGACAGATCGAGGCCTTGGGATAGATCTTGATCGGCTCCAAACGCTCTTCCGACACGATATCGGAATGCTCTGCATCTTCCAGATAGAGCATGACGAGAAATGCGTTGTCCGGCTCCAGAATTACACGGCTGTTTCCGTGTTCATAACACCGCTGAATATGCACGACAGTGAGCTGGGCATCCCGTAATGGCCGAATGACCAATGCCCTTGCCGCTTTGACACCAAAGCTCGCCGCAATTTTTTCACTGACCGCCAACCATTCACTCACATTCGTATCGCTCTTGCATAAACTGCGTTGCGGGCCTGATTGCGGATCATCTATCGAAGTTTCCTACACATTATTTGTCATGCTATCTTGTATAAAAGCATTCTTGTAGAGTGGTTATAGTTCGTAAACTGAATGCAATACGGAACCCATTAGAACCCTCCAACCAGAACCATTGTTGCAAAAAAGGAAGGTGGTTTTCATGAGTGCCGGTTCAGAATGTAAAGGCCTCCCCACCTCCGGAAAAACATCCGACAAGTTTGGCTGCACTCTGACGCAGTTGTCGATCAACCAAAGCTTTTCATCTTCGAACATCGATATTTTTCGCAAAGCGACACAGTCAACCGCGCTTGATCAGGTGAAGACACCGGCCAGCGATCAGGGGTTTGTGGTCGGGGTATCATTGCTCGCCGGTCACCAGCGGCGGATCTTTCACGGAAACCATGCAACCAGCCATGATTTTTCCGAGAATGCGATATATATCCGCGACCTCTCCAACAATTATAAAGCAGATCTCAGCACGCCTTTCGATTTTATGCTGTTTCAGATTTCGCCCTCTTCCCTTGCAAAGATAGCAGAAGATGCGGATGTGAGTGGCCTAACCCTGCTGACGACGGAAACTGCATCCAAAGACATCGTCCTTGCCAACCTAGCACGCGCTATCCTCCCCGCGCTGCAACGCCCTGAAGAAGCAAATGCCTTGTTCGTCGACCAGATGACGACGGCCATCGGCACCTATCTGGTTCAGCGGTACGGTGGAAAGACCGTTCCTGCCATCAGCAAGGCGCCGACATTGTCGCGCGCGCATCTGGAAATGGCAAAATCGATCCTTCTCGAACATCTCGAAGGTGAAGTGTCAATTGCCGACGTGGCAGAAGCCTGCAACCTGTCACGCGGCTATTTCATTCGCGCCTTCCGGGAAGCGACGGGCATGACACCTTATCAGTGGCTCCTGACCAAACGCATTGATCGCGCCCGGCACATGATCAGAACCTCAAATGCCCCTCTCGCCGAGATCGCGGTAGCTTGCGGATTCGCAGATCAGAGCCACTTCACACGCGTTTTTTCTGCCATTGTCGGGACCACTCCTGGGACATGGCGACGGAACGTATGACCTACTCCTCGACAACGTTTCGGCCGGTTAGTTCAACGGTGGCATTTTTTGTGTTTTTAGCTTGCACAGCCGAGGCAGTTCAGGCTCATGCATCGTCGATGCCGATCGATACGATGTGCTTGAAATCTGCAGCGGATATCGGACGCACTGCCGCCTGTACCCTGCCGGAAATGCGGCCCTCTTCATTCAGCACGCCTCTTTCTATGATACCGAACACCGGCTGAGGTCTTCCGCAAGAAACTACTCGCGCAGATGCGATATGCCAGATAGCTTGAAAGCCACACAAGTCGCACTTCGGCGTGAACTCACACTATCGGGTAGCAGGTTCGGGCTCATGCCGCTAAATATCGCGAAAATGTTAGAGCGATGCTATCCCCTGGGAAGTTGCAGAACAGTTTGCCTGGAGATGTAACCGAATACATAGGTGCCATATCAATAACTTACCTGACAAAATAGGGCGCCAGTGCGTTAGTCGTCAATTATCACTTTATCACGCGACTGTTACACTATAAAATTCATCGTGTATTCGGTTCGGGACACAGAAGCTTTCGCATTTTCCTTATATCCGGCCGATTAGAAGGAACTGGCTTAATCCACGAGAGGAGACAGACATGACGAATGCCTTGCCGCCACTTTACAACGGACATGCGCCGATCACCCTTCAGCAATTGTTCCGCGAAGCGCTTTATGCCTTTGAAGAATGGGACACAGGACTGACAGAACCGCTCGTCACTTTTGAGGGTCGGATCACCCCTATCAGTCTCGTTTTTGAAGCAATGCGCGAATGCGATGACATAGTGCCAATGAACATTTCCACGGCGATCATCGAACGACTAACCAAGCCGTGGGAAGGCGAAGGGCCGCTTGATCAGATGAGTTTCTCGACCGCCGCTCGCATCATGCGGGTCCTAGTGCGTAAACGCCTTCTGGCCGATGGTGCTGCTGAGATTGTCACCATTTCCAGGCTGACGGCCGAACGTACGCCGTCTGAATGATATCTGCGGGATCGCGTATGAACGGCGCGATCCCGCGCTCTAAGCTAAACGGGCGTTGGTGCAGGGATCAAATTCAACATTTTTCATCTATGCGACCGGGATCGAAAATAGCAAGATTGATCCCGGATGCCGCACAAACATAACGCTTCCCGCCGCCATCACATCGGTAAAATGAAGTTCGAAGTGATAAACTGGCAAGAGTATGAGGCGGCCTTCGCCGCCGTGGCAGTTTAACTCTTTGGATAACGCCAGAGGCGCTGGCAGGCTGGGCGGCCCCACGACGCAAGACGCGCGGTGGCCAGCCTCTCTATTCGGATCTGGCGATCGAAACGACGCTGATGCTTGGCATGGTGTTTGGGCTGCTGTTATGCCAGAGCGAAGGGCTTTTGAGTTCGGCGCTTGATATGATGGAATTGGATTTGCCTGTGCCCGATCACACCACGCTGAGCAGGAGGGCCAGAACCTGGAAGCCATCGGCAGAAGCAACGACCGTCAGCCTGTGGCAAGTGGCTCGCTTCATGTTCTGGTCGACAGCACCGGGCTCAATGTCTATGGCACGGGCCAATGGCTGGAAGAAAAGCATGGGGCAAAGTCCCGGCGCAGCTGGCGCAAACTCCACTTGGCTGTTGACGCGGACAGTGGCGAGATCATTGCTCATAGTCTGACAGATCAGGAGGTCGGCGATGCCTCGCAGCTTGAGCCATTGCTGGATCAGATCGATGATGGGATCGGCCAATTCACTGCCGATGGAGCCTATGATGGCTATCCAACTTACGACGCAATTCTGCGTCACAGCGCAGGCGCGAGGGTCATCATTCCACCGCGCTCAAACGCGGTTGAACGACCCAGCGCCCTGGCGTCCTGCCAGAGAGACGACCACATCGCATGCATCCAGATCGATGGCCGGTTGAAATGGCAGGCATCTACCGGCTATGGGAAACGGGCGCTGATCGAAACCGCGATGAGTCGATACAAGGGTGTGATCGGACCCCGTTTGCGCGCCCGTTCATTCCGTTCTCAGCAGACAGAGGCTGCGATCGGTGTCGCTATTCTTAACCGAATGCTCACCTGCGGACGCCCGAAATCCGCTCAACGCCAAGCCTCGACGGGAGCAACCAAATAAGCGGCCCATCAAAGACTGAATGATCACCTGTCGCTGAACGCTGCACCAACGCCATGCGAAGGGGCAAACAAAGAACGTTGGCGAGAGGGGTCAATTACGCAACGCCTGCTGTAAGGCAGGCAGCGATGGACGCCGCCGCGTTCGTTGCGTTATATTGTGCCTAGAGAGTATCGATCACCCCACCATCGACACGTACGGAGGCTCCTGTCGTGGCCGACGCAAGCGGCGACGCCAAATAGGTCACAAGATTCGCGACCTCTTCGACACTTGCCGCTCTCTGGATGATTGAAGTGCTGCGATGCTGTTTGACGAACGCCGCAGCCAGATCCTCAATCGGTAGGCCGGTCTTTTGCTGTTCACCCGCAAGCATGGCCTGGACGCCCTCGGACAGCGTAGGGCCTGGAAGGACCGAGTTGACGGTGACGCCAGTTCCGGCCATCCGCTTCGCCAGACCCCGGGCAACGGCGATGTCGGCGGTCTTGCTGACGCCATAGTGGATCATCTCGACCGGGATGTTGAAGCCGGACTCCGACGCGAGGAAGATCACGCGTCCCCAGTTCAGCTTTTGCATGCCGGGCAGATATGCCCGAGACATTCTGACGGCGGACATGACGTTGACCTGCCAGTGCCGGTCCCAAACCTCGTCGTCCGCGTCAAAGAAGTCGATAGGCTGGAAGATGCCGGCATTGTTGATCAGGATGTCCGCATGGGGAACCTTGGCGACGAGTGCCTTGCATCCCTCTGCTGTTGACAGGTCGGCGGCCACCCCAGTCATACTTCCGGTGATCCCCTCGCCTTTGAGCCGTTCTACGGCCCTTGCGGTCTTGTCTTCGGACCGGCCGTTGATGATCGTGTCCGCGCCGGCCTTCGCAAGTTGTCGGGCGATTGCGTAGCCAATGCCCTCGGTCGATCCCGTCACCAAGGCCGTCTTTCCGGTAAGATCAATCTGCATTTTATCTGCTCCCTGAATTCAATGGCCTTCAATTGTGAAAAGTATATCTGCGAAACCGGGGACGGTCTCCTCCCGGTTCCCTGACGGCTCTTGCGTCCGAACTGGACCTGACAGCTCGGCAGTTCGCACAGGCCTTTCGAAACACAACGGGCAGCGCACCTGACAGATGGATGCGCCATCAACGGGTTGAAAAGGCGAAGATGCTGCTCCGCACGACTGCCCTTCCGATTTCGCAGATCGCGACAGCATGCGGATTCGTCAGTTCAGAACATTTCTCGCGCATTTTCGCATCAACCGTGGGCGTCGCTCCGGCCATCTCGCGAAAACATATTCTGAATTGAAGCTAGCGCCGAACAGCGATGGGCCAAGTCCTACCGATCAACTCTGCCGGGAATTCTGACCGGGGTATTCTGGGTCTTGAACCTTCGGCCCGGGAGTGTTAGGCTGAAGAATTTTGCTGAGCCGATTATCCCCTTGGCGGTTGATGCCAATAGCCAATTGTTTAAGGGCACCGTCGCATTACGCATCCGTCAGCAGCGCGATGGCCTCATAGGGCCTTAGAACCAGCTCAGCCTCGATTTCATCGACGGGGTCATAGTTCCAGATGAGGCGCTTACCCCTGGCGACAAGCTCCGTTGGCATGGTGAGGCGGACCTCGCTGGGCCTGAAACTGGCGACGACGATAAGTCGGACCTGCGCAAGCCTGCGGGTATAGACGAAGACATCCGGGTGCTGGTCGAGCCAGGACTGGTAATCCCCATAGACGATGACCGGATGTGCTTTGCGAAGTGCGATGAGCTTGCGGTAATGGTTCCATATCGAAGCATCGTCGGTCATCGCCGTCTCGGCGTTGACGGTGGCGTAATTGGGGTTTACTTCGATCCACGGCGTTCCGGAGGAAAAACCACCATGCGGTGCGGCGCTCCACTGCATCGGCGTGCGCGCGTTGTCGCGCCCGCTTTCGTTGGCACCTCGGATGAACTCTTCAGGTGACAATCCGGCCTCCATTTGCAGCCGATGCATGTTCAATGTCTCGATGTCGCGATACTGGTCGATCGACGTGAAAGGCATGTTCGTCATGCCGATCTCCTCGCCCTGATAGACGAAGGGCGTTCCCTTCAACAGGTGCAGCACCGTCGCCAGCATCTTTGCGGATTGGCTGTGGTGGCCGGTCGCATCGCCGTAACGGGAAACAGCGCGGGGAAGGTCGTGATTGCCCCAGAACAGCGCGTTCCAGCCGTCCCTTGCCAGCGCCAGCTGCCACTTGCCAAACACCCTCTTCAGGCCCGCGAGGTCGAACGGCTTCGGGCGCCATTTGCCGTAGACCGCATCCCATTGCTGGGTCACATGTTCGAACTGAAAGACCATGGACAGTTCCTTGCGGTCGCGCCCGGAATAAAGAAGGGCAGATCCCGGCGTGGCGCTCCACGTCTCGCCCACCGTCAGGACGTCACGGCCGCCGAGGGTGCTGGCATTCATTTCCTGGAGATAGTCGTGCAGGTGTGGTCCGTCCGTGATCACCTGCCGGTCGACCTGCTTGCCGATATAATCGATAACGTCCATGCGGAAACCGGCAATTCCTCGATCCAGCCACCAGTTCATCATCTCGTAAATTTCGGCGCGGACCTTCGGGTTCTCCCAGTTGAGATCGGGCTGCCGACGCGAGAACAGGTGCAGATAATATTCGCCGGTCGTCGGGTCCAGCGTCCAGGCCGGCCCGCCGAATGAGGATTGCAGATCATTGGGCGGCCCGCCGTCATCGGCCGGCTTGCGCCAGATGTAGAAATCGCGGAACGAGTTGTCGGTAGCCTGGCGCGACTGCTGAAACCACGGATGTTCATCCGATGTGTGATTGACCACAAAATCGAGAATGATGCCGATCCCCCGCGCTCTTGCTTCGGACACTAGCCGATCGAAATCGTCAAGCGTGCCGAATTCCGGCGCGACCGCGCGATAGTCCGAAATATCGTAGCCGTTGTCGTCCATCGGCGACTGGTAGATGGGAGAGAGCCAGATGATGTCTATGCCCAGCCGCTGCAGGTAATCCAGCCGGGAAGTGATGCCGGGGATGTCTCCCATGCCGTCGCCATCCGAGTCGCAAAAGCTGCGCGGGTAGACCTGGTACACGGTCGCGGTGTGCCACCACTTGATATCGGGAACCGGATTGTCGGGAGCAACTACAGGCATTGCGGATCTCGCTGATTTGAGTCGGCTGGCGGAATGACGGACGGCAAGAGACGCCGCTTCGCCTATCGGGCAACGGGTGGAGCAAAGCCGAGGTTCCGGTGCGGGATCAGATGTCGCTTCTCTTGAGCAGGTAATCGAGCCCGCCGGCGCGGTACCAGCGATAACCGAATGGCTCGATCACCATGTTATGCCGGCCTTTCTCGTCCGCGCTGCTGTCGCTGCCGTCGGCGATGTCGATCAGGACGCGTCCACTCTCACCTACGCCGGGATCGAACGAGATATCGACTGGCTTGTCGTGGAGATTGTGGATGATGACGACGGCATTGTTGCGCCAATCGTAGCGCATCGCCAGGACACCGGTATCGCCGCAGTCCAGAACGCTGAAACTTCCCCATCCGATTTCAGGGGCTTCCTTTCGCATGCGGATCATCCGCTCGGTCCAGTTCAGCATCGATTCCGCGTCCCGCCGCTGTGCCGCGACATTGACATGTTCGAACCCATAGGGACCTCCTTCGATAACGGGCAAGACGGGTTTTTCCGCCTTGGTGAAGCCGCCATGCGGCTCGGTCGACCATTGCATAGGCGTGCGGGCGCAGTTGCGCTCCTCCAATGCTAGGTCGTCTCCCATGCCGATCTCGTCACCATATCGCAGGACCGGGGTGCCCGGCAGCGAATACATCAGGCTATAAGCAAGCTTGAGACGCCTGGTATCGCCGCCCAGCATCGGCGCTAGGCGACGCCGTATCCCCCGATCATAGAGCTGCATGTCCTTGTCTGGACCGAAGGCGGAAAACACGGCTTGCCGCTGTTTTTCCGTCAGCCGGCCAAGATCAAGTTCGTCGTGGTTGCGCAGGAATATTCCCCATTGCCCCGTTTGCGGTCGCTCCCGGGTCTCGTTCATCGCCTTGGCAAGGGGCCGGGTATCGGCGCTAGCGAGCGCGTAGAACAGAGCCTGGTTGACGTGGAAATTGAACATCATCTGCATACGATCGCCGTCGTCGCCGAAATACTGCAGGTTCTCCTTGGGCACGACATTGGCCTCCGCAAGGATGATGCTGTCACCCTTGCGCCACTGCAGGAACTCGCGGAAACTGCGCAACAGATCGAACTGCGGCTTCGATTCCTTCACATCTGCACCCTTTTCGGCGATCACGAAGGGAACGGCGTCCATGCGAAAACCCGATACGCCGAGCTGTATCCAGAAACCCATGATCTTGAGGATTTCCGCCTGGACATGTGGATTGCCGGTGTTGAGATCCGGCTGGAATTTGAAGAAACGGTGAAAATAGTATTCGCCGGACTTTTCGTCCCGTGTCCATGTGGTCTTTTGTACACCAGGAAAGACCATGCCCTCGTCGGCATTTTCCGGCTTCTTCTCAGACCATACGTACCAGTCCCTGTATCGGGAGTTCTTGTCGGCGCAGGCCTGTTTGAACCAGGGATGCTGATCGGACGTATGATTGACGACGAGGTCGATCAGCACCCGTATACCGCGTTGCTTTGCGCTATGGGTGAATTCGACGAAGTCGCCGAGGGTGCCGTATCTGGGATCGATGTTGTAATAGTCGGAGACATCGTAGCCGTCATCGACACCCGGAGAGGCCTGAAACGGCATCAGCCAGATGGCATTGACGCCCAGACCGGCCAGATAATCCAACCGCCGTTGCAGCCCCTGAAAATCGCCCACTCCATCGCCGTTGGCATCCATGAAGGTCTCGACGGACAGGCAGTAGACGACAGCGTTCTTGTACCAGAGGTCGTTGATCAAGCTGCTTTCCTTTCCGGTAATAAAGCCCAGGCGCTCAGCGCGACGATAATTCGTGCATGTCAGGTTTCGGATACGCGCAGTGCGGGGAGGACCTGACGTTTCATGAAATTGATAAAACCTATCTGGTCACGAGAGACGTTATGGATGAACACCTCCTCAAATCCGCAGTCTTTTGCCACGAAGATCAGCTCGAATAGCCTATCCGGACCCGTGACAAGCGGAATGACCTCATCGATGTCCTCGGGCTTGACGTGCCGCGTTGCCCTCTCGAAATCCTTGGGCATCGGAAGATCCGCCAAGGCAGCGGGCGGCAAAGTTGCGTTCCGCCATTCTTCAAAAGCTGCTGCTCTCGCCTGGGCCTCGGTTTGCGCCCAGGAAACTTGTACCTGCAATGCAAGCGGCTTGCCCTGCCCGCCACCATGGCGGTAAACGTCCCTCATCTCGTCAAGCTTCTGCTTCGGTTTGTTGACCGTAACCAGTCCGTCGGACCATCCGCCCGCCCATTGTGCTGTCTCGTTGGACAATGCCGCGGCAAACAGGGCTGGTGGCGTAGCTGGCAGTGACCAGAGCCGCGCCTTGTCGACCGTAAACCAGCGATCACGCCGGTCCACCTCTTCGCCGCGCAGAAGGGCGCGGATAATCTCGGTGCCTGCGAGTAGGCGCGCATTGCGTTCTGCCTTTGCAGGCCATTTGCCGCCGACGACATGTTCGTTGAGAGCCTCCCCGCTCCCCATCGCGATCCAGCGCAATCGGCCGGGAAACATTTCGCTGATCGTTCCGACAAGATGTGCAAGGACCGTCGGGTGATAGCGCAAGCCGCCTGGGATCGCTAGACTGCCGAACGGGAGCGACGTTTTGGCCATGGCTGCACCAAGCCACGCCCAGTTGTTCCCGGAATTACCCTGACGGCTCAACCATGGGGCGATGTGATCAGAAGTCATGATGGCTTGAAAACCAGCATCCTCCGCAGCTTGCACGTATGATAATAGATCGCTGGGCGCAAACTGCTCATGAGATGCATGGTATCCGATGATCATGCGCAGCTTCCTGTCATTCTCGCTCGACGTGGGTTTGGCCGATTCCATGGGGATTACGAGCACCCGCGAGGCATCCACCAAAAACGAGAACGCGCTGCGTAGTTCGATGGTTCCCTGTCAACGGGATGAGTGTGGCCTTGGGCCTGCTGAGCGAGATGTTTTTTTGCTGCCCAACCGCGATCCCACCGGGGGCCGCGGGCTTAATCGGTAGTTACCCAATCGTGAGCCGAATAACCGTATCGGCACCGTAACGTTAACCGGGCGTCGAGCAAAATGTGGGATCTGGCGGTATGACCAGACTTGCCCGTGATCCTCTTTATCGTCGCCACCGATTTCCAGCTGACGTGATTGCCCACGCCGTTTGGCTCTATTTCCGGTTTCCGCTCAGTCTGCGAATGGTCGAGGATATGCTGGCCGCGCGTGGCGTCATCGTTTCTCACCAGACGGTGCGGCTCTGGGCTGAGAAATTCGGCAGGCACTTTGCAAATGATATCCGGAAGCGATCGACCGGCAGGTTCGGCGACAAATGGCACCTCGATGAAGTTGTCATCACGATCGCCGGCAAGAAACATTGGCTTTGGCGCGCCGTCGATCAGGGCGGCTTCGTACTTGACGTGTTGGTCCAGAGCCGCCGAAATACCAAGGCTGCAAAGCGTTTGATGCGAAAGCTTCTGAAAGGGCAAGGTCGTTTACCCCGTGTGATGATCACCGACAAACTTCGGTCCTATGCCGCCGCAAAGCGCAATATCATGCCCGGCGTCGAACATCGCTCGCACAAGGGCCTAAACAACCGGGCAGAAAACTCCCATCAATCGATCCGAATGCGAGAGCGGATCATGAAGCGTTTCAAGTCAGCGAGGCACCTGCAACGCTTCGTTTCAATCCACGACCCGATCGCCAATCTCTTTCATATTCCCCGCCACGACATCCCATCCAGCCATTATCGCGAGCTTCGAGCAATAGCCATGGAAAAATGGCACCAGATCGCACGCCTGCGCGTCGCCTGAACCAAAGACATAATCCAAAACCCTGCCTTCGAAGCGTTAAGTTTACAGTGCCGTCTGGGGGGTTCACCAGCCGTCGCCGGGTTGGTGTCGCGCTGCCGGAGGGCGAAAGAGGCTTCAAGCACGGTTGGGTTCCCGGGCAGCGAGGAACGGCATGAATGACAGCCGGTTGTCCTGGATGACGGACTCGGCCTGATCCTCGGAGACGAATATACATTGCCTGCGGCACCAAGTTCTTGAACATCAAACACGACGGGAAGACAGGTCGGCCGCCCTTCGGCTCCTCAGACCGCTTCAGCGTCTTCGCCAATGGCTTCTCAAACACAAGCCAGGGGATGATCGCGTTGAGTTTCTCAAGCGGATCACGCATCCTTGCGCGCTTTGAGACCCCCTCGTCTCCGTGTCGAGAACGAGACTTTTGAGGGGGATACTCCGGGCGCGGGTTTGGCGCAACCGCGCGCGGCACCAGTTTCGTAAGGATGCGGTAGCGGCCCGTCTGCGAGAGATGCCGGGCCATGTCCTCTTCACTCATCGGGATGGCATGTTTGTCGGGTTTGGCGGATTTGGATGCGACACGGGTGAAAATCGGATCGTCCGCAGCCTGCTCCGAAAACGTGTCAAACTGTTCTGCTGTTCCTTGTCATAGCCCCGCCGCCAATTTTCTTACTTCAAAACACGGCGCGATCGGCAGCTCAACCTTGTTGCCGGGGGGGACGCTTTCAGCCAATCTGGTGAGCAAGGTTCACAACCGCGCAGTTTCGCGGAGCGACAGATCTTGGGTCGTTGCGCAGACGTCCAAAACAAAGGGCATACCAGATGCAGCAGAAACTGCGAAATCCGTTCGCCTCCCGCAAGACCGGTTAAAAGGGTTGCCGTAGGAGGTTTAGCATAGCGACGGCGACGCCGGAAACCGGGACCGACGGCCCCCGGCGCACGGGTCTGCTCTAAATGGATGTCCACCACATTGATGTTCGCAATTACTCCATTTCGCCTTGAAGGGATGTGAACCGACGTACGAGAACAAACAACTTAGTTAAGGAAGCGATTTGATTTTGAGAGCTGCAGATTGGCTTGGGCTATTCAGCTAGGCAATTGCATTGGTCGACATTCGGCACACGCAGATTTCGATACCAGTTATGTTGGACTGGCGGACCGAAAAAGCGACTAACCCAAATTGGTCCAGCAATTCAAAACTCGCCATTGAAGAGCGCGGTTAAGGTGTGATCACTTCTTTCAGCGCTGTGAGAAACATATCGTTCTCAACATCTGTGCCGATCGATACCCTAAGCCAGTTGTCAAAACCGGCTTCTTTCCAGGGCTTGACGACGACCCCGTTCATCAAAAGAGCCTGTGCCACCTCGTAACCCGGCTTCGGCGTTCTTACGAAGATGAAATTTGCCGACGACGGCGCGGCAAACAGCCCAAGATCGGTGACTTGCAGCGCGACGCGCTGACGTTCCGCCGTTATTTTTGCAACAGAGGCTTCCATCCATTCCTGATCGCCGAGCGCGATCGTCGCTGCCATTTGCGCAGCGGAGTTGACGTCGAAAGGCGGCTTGGCGCGCTTCAGCATATCGGCAATCCCGGCGTTTGAGCACAGGCCGTAACCGACCCGCAGGCCTGCCAGACCATAGGCTTTTGAAAACGTCCGCAGAACGACGCAGTTGAGGCCGCTGCGACCCAAGAACCGCGTCCCGTCGACTTCATTCTGGAACTCGAAGTAGGCCTCGTCGATGACGAAGAGGGTCTCCGGACTTGTGGCTGCCGCAAGACGCTCAAGCTGAAGCATGCCCAGCGTACAACCGACAGGGTTGGAGGGCGTCGGCAGGAAGAAGACGGCAGGCTTCGCGGCGAGCGCCACCTCAAGCGCGGCAATATCGAACTCCATATCTTGCGTCATCGGGATCTTCGTGACCGTTGCACCGGCCGCGATCGGATCGATCTCATGCAGGCCGAAACTCGGCGTGACGGTCAGCGCTCTACTTCCAGTGACCAAATAAGCGCGGGAAATGGCTGCCACGATTTCCTCGGATCCGTTGCCCACCACGATATTCTCGAGGGCAACATTGGTTCTGGCTGAAATCGCCTCCCGCAATGCCGTGCAACCAGGGTCCGGATAACGCGACGGATCAAACAGATCCGACGCGAACATCGCTCGGACTTTAGGCGAGCAGCCATATGGATTCTCATTGCTGGCGAGCGCAGCAATCTGCGATCTACCACTGACCTTCCGTGCAAACTCGATATTCATGCCGGCATTGTAGAGCGGAAGGTCGGCAATTGCCGGATTTGGGACGAGCTTCACGTCGGACTCCAACTGTTTGATGCCTACTCTGAGTGGCGGGGTTTCACCTGACGGCGTTTCGCGACAAAGCGTCGGTTCGTTCCCTGTCACTCCACCTGTGTGATCGGCGCAGCGAACGTGCTGGAGCGGGCGACTTCGGACGTGTGCTCGCCGATATGCGGCGCTCGCGGCCGCGTTCCGCCGAGACGCTTTCCGCCGAGCGTCAGCGGCAGCGCTGGAAGCTTGGAGGCCATTCCGTTGCTCAGCACCACGTCGATCATGCCATGGTTCGCGTTGAGATGCGGATCGTCCAGCAACTCGATGGGTGTGCAGACCGGAGCAAACGGCAGGCCAAGCTGCTCGACAGTGGCTTTCACCTCGGGTGCGTCGAGCGACAGGAACAGACTGCGGATTTCGGGAATAAGCCAAGAGCGAGCCTGCTGGCGCAAAGCATTGCTTGCTAGTCGGGGATCGGCCAGCCAGCCGGACCTTTCGAAGGCCACGCAGAAGTCATGCCACTGCTGGTCACCGACAATACCGACGAACAGTTTGTTGCCATCGGCGAGATCGAAAAGATCGTAGGCCGGCCAAGGACGTTCGGTGACCGAGAAGGGTGTCGAGGCCTGGCCCGTTATGACCTCCGCCAGCATGGCGGGAGCCATCAGGAAGGCAGCGTTCTCGTAGAGTGAAGCTTGCACTTCCTGGCCAAGACCGGTGGTTTGTCTTTCGCGCAATGCCGCCTGGATACCGATCACGCCGAACATGGCGCCCATGATATCGTTGACGGACGCACCGGTTCGTAACGGCCGATCTGGCAATCCCGTCATGAATGCGAGACCGCTCATCATCTGGACGACCTCGTCCAGCGCGGTACGATGTTGATAGGGGCCCGCGAGAAACCCCTTGAGCGAACAATATATTAGCTCTGGATGTTGGCTCTTCAGGCTCTCATAGTCCAGCCCTGTTGCTTTCATCATGCCAGGCCGAAAATTCTCGATCAGAATATCCGTTTCGGCAATCAGGTCATCGAGAACGGCACGGTCCTCATTGAGCGTCAGATCGAGCGCCACACTTTTCTTGTTGCGACCGAACGTGTCGAAAAAACCGGCGGCAAGACCCGTCAGATTGCGGGTGCGATCACCTTTGATCGGTTCGATCTTGATCACGTCAGCGCCGAGATCGGCGAGGATCAGACCACAGCATGGCCCCATGATCATCTGGGAAAATTCCAGAACTTTGATGCCGCTTAAGGGAAGGGTCTTGGTCATGTGCGCATTCCGTATGCTTTGGGAATCCCCGACGTGAAAATATGGCTCGGCATGGGATCGTTCGGAAGAAACGTGTGAAGGGCATGGGTGGCGATCAGAAGCGTTTCGAGGTCGATCCCCGTGCGCTGACCTGACGTCTCCATCATGTAGACAAGGTCTTCGGTCGAAATGTTGCCGGATGCACCCGGCGCGAACGGGCAGCCGCCAAGACCGCCGAGCGCCGCATCGAAACGGGTGATCCCGACCTCCAAAGCGGCGTAGGCGCAGGCCATGCCGGTTCCGGTCGTGTCGTGCAGGTGAATGCGCAACGGAATGTCCGCACCTGCCGCAGATCGGACGCCCGCGACGATGTCTTTCACCTGCCGAGGGCTGGCATACCCAACTGTGTCAGAAATGCAGATCTCGTCGGCACCGATGTCGCGCGCCTGCTCGGCAAGCCTGAAGACGCTTTCAGGATCGACAGCCCCCTCAATCGAGCAGCCAAATGCCGCGGCAATCGCCAGGACGAGCTGGGCCGGGCGCTCGGCGGAGGCCATGGAGATCTTGACCGCCTTCGCCGCCTCCATCTGCTCGGTCGGCGTGTTGCGGACATTGGCGAGGTTGTGGCTGACGCTTGCCGACACCACGAAGCTCACGGAGTCAACGCCTGCGGCAACCGCTCGCTCGGCCCCTTTGGGATTGGGCGCAAACGCAGAGAGGAAAACATCTGGTTTGCTGCGGCCATGGGCGACCAACTCGACAGCATCTGCATATTGTGGAAATCGCGCCGGCGGCACGAAGCTTGTGACGTCGAATGACCTGACGCCGGCTGCGTAAAGCATGTCGAAAATCTGCATCTTCGTCTCCGGCATCAACACCGTGTCGACGAGCTGCAGCCCGTCGCGCAGCACGACGTCCGATATGGAAATATCGCGGGTTGGCATGGCCGCCCCTCCTAAAATTGATTGCGTTCGTGATAGGTCTGGAGAAACTGCTTGAGGCGCGGCTCCTCTGGAGAATAGAGAACATCCCGTGGAGGGCCGCAGCGAACGATCCGGCCTCCGTCAAGAAAGGCAACTTTGTCGGCGACCTGCGCTGCAAAGCCGATCTCATGCGTGACAACGATCATCGTCATCCCCTCTTTCGCCAGATCGCGCATGACTTGAAGCACCTCGCCGACAAGTTCTGGATCCAATGCAGAGGTCGGCTCGTCAAACAGCATCAGATGAGGGTCCATGGCAAGCGACCGCGCGATTGCTACGCGCTGCTGCTGTCCGCCCGAAAGGGCCGCGGGATAACCGTCAGCCTTGGCCGCCAGTCCCACCTCCTCCAAAGTCTCCATCGCCTTGCGATGAGCATCGGCCTTGGACATTCCCTTTACCTGCCGCAACGGATCGGCGACATTGTCGAGGGCGGTCATGTGAGGCCACAGATTGAAGTGCTGAAAGACCATGCCGATGCTGCGTCGCATGGCGCGCAACTGCCCCCCGCGCATCAGTTTGCGCGCGCCCGAGGACATGTCGTAGCCCATCAGCTTGCCCTCCACCAGAATTTCGCCTTCGTCATAGGACTCAAGGAAATTGACACAGCGCAGGAGCGTACTCTTGCCAGACCCGCTCGGCCCAATGAGGCAAAGGACCTCGGATTTCTCGGCGACGAGATTGACGTCGTGCAACACCTTCAACGGACCGAATGACTTCGAAACGCTGGCGATACGGACCATTTCTTCCGCCATTATTCGCTCCTGACAGTGTGCCGCATGACGCGGCGTTCGATATAGTGGCCGGCCCTGGCGATGGAACTGACGACGATCCAGTAACCGAGGGCCAGCGCGAACAGGGATTCGAAAGCTGCAAATGTTTCGATGGACATTTTCTGAACCTCGTAAGTCAGCTCGGGGACCGAGATAATGGAAAGGACAGAGGTCTCCTTGCTGACGACGATCAATGCGTTCACAAGTGACGGCGTGATTGCGACCAAAGCTTCGGGTGCCTGAATCCGACGGAAGATTGCAAGGCGTGGAAGTCCCAAGCTGATGCCGGCTTCGACATGACCGCGGGGAACGGCGTTGAAGCCGACCCGGTAGATTTCTGCCATATAGGCGCTGCCGTGAAGCGAAAGCGCGAGAATGCCGGCCGGCAGGGGCTCTAGAACCAGACCAAAGGAAGGGCCTGCTCCATAGATGAAGAAGGCGACCAGAAGCGGCGGCGTCCCGCGAATGATCTCAGTGTAAAACAGGGCCGCGGCGGACAGAATGCGGCTCGGCGAGATACGGCACAGCACCACGACAAAACCGATCGCCATGGCGCCCGCGCTGCCGGCGACCCAGCACAGCAGGGTCGTGCCCAATCCACTCAGCAGTGCCGGACCATAGGGGACGATTGCAGAGAGATCGAAGTTCATCGGCCTGCTCGCCTCATTCTGTGCTCGAAAATCCGACCGGCAAGAAGCAGGATCTGCGTGATGACGATGTAGATGGCGCAGGTGGCGGTGTAGATCTCGATTGGACGAAATGTTGTCGACACGATATTCTGGCTCGTGCGCGCCAGTTCCGCGATACCGACGACCGAGATCAGCGAAGAGGATTTCATCATCAGCGTCAGTTCGTTCATGAGCGCCGGCAATGCCAGGCGAAACACCTGAGGAAGCAGGATGGTGCGCCATATGCTGACAGGGTCGTAGCCAAGCGTTCGGGCAGCTTCTATCTGGCCTTGCGAAATGCTGCCAAGGACGCCGCGCAGGATCTCAGCCACATAGGCGCCACTGATCAAGCCAAGCGCGAGGACAGACGCCATCGTCGCCGACATGTCGATTCCGGCAAGCGGCAGGAAATTATAAAAGAGCAGCAACTGGACCAGAAGCGGCACCGAGCGGAAGTAGCTGACATAGGTGCGGGCAAAGAACTCCGCGACAGCAATTCCGGAACGGCGCAGAATGAGAACCAACGTTCCGATCGGAATGCCGACGATCGTTCCAAGCACCGATATGTAGATTGTGACCAAGGCGCCCTCCAGAAGGAAGGGAAGCGTATGTAATATCGTTTGCATGGGTTCTCGCCAGCATTCTTTGCTCAGTTAGATCTGCGGTTCGGGCATGACTGCCGGCAGATCATAGGCTTCGCCGAACCATTTTTTCTGGATGGCGGCCATGCGTCCGTCTGCAATGACCTTGGCGAGGGCCACGTTGATGGCGGCAATCAGGCTCTTGCTGTCTTCGTCATTGCGGGCGATCCAGCCGTAATAGGTCGGGATGCCGAATGTCGGCTTAACGACTTCGAACGTATCGGGACGCTGCTGCGCGGCATAGGAGACGTTTGCCAAAGAGCTGGCGGCAGCCGTGACGCGGCCGATTGCGAGATCGGCATAGAGCTGGTTGTTGTCCGAATACTCGCGAATGGTAACGGGGGTGGTTTCGTTGAACCGTTGTACCTGGCGCAGGATGGCGCTGGACTTCACCACCCCGACGGTCTGCCCTTTGAGGTCTTCAGGCTTGGTAACCGCTGCATCGCCCTTACGCTTCATGAATGCGCTGCCGGAGAAGGCGAAAGGATTGGTAAAGGCGTAACGGGTGACGCGTTCTTTCGTGGCATTGATGGGCGCGCCGACGAAATCGAATTTCCCCGATTCCAAGCCAGGCAGGACGCTTGTCCACGGCAGGTCGACGTAGTCCATCGCAAGACCAAGTTCCTTGCCGATCTCGTCGAAGAGATCCCTGTTGACGCCGACATATTTGCCATCGACCTTCATGTCGAAGGGCGCGAACTGCATCTCGGTTACGACCACCAGCTTGCCCGCAGATTTCGCTTTCTGGAGTGCATCGGCAGCGGCAATGTTTGGCGCCAGAACGCTCACAGCAAGGACGATGCTCGCAAGGTGTGCACCCGCGGATCTCTTGAAAGCAGTCCGGATAGTTGAGACGAAACTTCCCATTGTAACCTCATCTTTTTTGCCCGGACCGACGGCCCGCAGCGTTCCCCTTTTGATTGGCTTTCATAGCCAATATCGAACAATTTATCATTTAATGCCTATTGAAGAAGCATGCTTTTAATATAGACTGCTTTAGCTAAATTAAACTTGGGTGCCCCGGACTTGTCCCTAAAAAACCTTCCGCCGATGAAATCCCTGATGGCGTTTGAAGAGTTCGGCCGCCTCGGAACAATGACGGCTGCCGCGGAAGCCCTTGGCATCACGGTTGGAGCTGTCAGCCAGCATATAAAGAGCCTCGAGAGGTCTGTCGGTATCAGTCTGGTGACGAGAGCGGGTAATAGCGTCAAGCTGACCAGTGCGGGGCAATCCTATCGAAACTTCCTGGCTCGGGGCTTTCAGGAATTTCAGGATGCCCAAGATGCCGTGAGAAAAATCCGATCCACCAGCTCGATCACGGTGAGCAGCTTGCGCTCCCTTGCGGCAAAGTGGCTGGCCCCAAGGATGGTGGAATGGCAGAAGATCAGCAATGGCGCAAAAGCGCGTCTGCAAGGCGACTTGACTGAGCCGAACCTGGAGAATGGTGACGCCGATTTCCGCATTACCTATGGCCGGCATATAGAACCGCATCGACAATATGCGCGCCTGTTTACAGATATTGTGCTGCCCGTCTATGCACCCGGCTTCAAAGGCCGAGAGTTGGTAACGCGGCCGGAGCATCTCTTGCAATTGCCGCTCATCGAGATTGAATGGGCAGACAGTGAAGGACAGTCTCCAGGGTGGTCACAATGGGCAGCAGTACACTGTAAAAGCTCCCCATTTATCGAGCCTACATTGGTGTTTTCATTCACCAATGCGGCGCTCGATGCAGCGCTTTACGGTGAAGGCGTGGTTCTCGCGCAGTTGTCCATGGTTTGGGACGACATTGTAGCGGGCCGCCTGATCGTGCCATTCGACCTCCGGCTTCCCATGCCACAGCCCTACTATGTCGCGTGGTCTTCAGCCGCCTTCGACAAGCCTGCTGGCCGGGAATTTCATCGATGGATATTGAGCAAGGGGCGGCAGCAGGGAGATCTCGTCATCGATCCGTCCAAATGCATGAAAACAGGACGGGCCCATGAGGACAGCCGTCAGGCTTTTAAATGACGATAAGCACCACGCCAGTAAAGCAGGGGTTCGTTTGCATCGAAAGTTGCAATCGTCCGGACCAGCCCAATGACGATGGCATGAGAGCGATGAATGATCGCCTCTTCCAATTCACAGTCGAAGCTCGCCAAGGCTCCCTCCAAAGCCAGTCCTCCAGTCTCCATCTGCCACCATCGGGCGCCTTCATAGCGGTCGGCACCCTGAGCGCCCCCGAATCCCGAGAAGGATTGTGCCACCGCTTGATGTTCAGCCGATAATATATTGATGCAAAAGTGTCGGCCACGTTCAAGTGCTCGCCAGGAAGAAGACCCGCGGTTCAGTGCGGTCATGATGGTTGGTCCATCTGCAGAGAGCGCCGTGACCGACGTTGCCGTGAAGCCGGTACGTTGATCCCCCTCACCAGTCGTCACGACACACACGGCGCCGGCCAGATGCCGCATGGACGTTTTGAACTGATCCGCACTTGGTTTTGGAAGCGAGGGGCCGGAGTGCTCGTCCTCAGCCATGTTCCGCTCCGGCGATCCTTGCAGCAGCGTATCGGTTCGGCGGCATCGAAAGGCCAAGATTGTCTCGAAGGGTCGCGCCCTCATATTCCTCTCGGAATAACCCGCGACGACGCAGTTCCGGCAGAACAAGCTTGACGAAGTCGTCGAGACTGGAAGGCAGCGTGGGGAACATCAAGATGAACCCGTCGGCGGCACGTGTCTCGAACCATTCTTCCATATAGTCGGCGATCTGCGTTGGCGTGCCGGTAATGCCATTGCCGGTATGTCGTTCGGCATAGTGGCGGATGAGCTGGCCCACCGTCTGACCCTGCTTCACAAACTCCACTAGCTGATCGAACATCTTGCGCGATCCTTTCGGCTCGGCCGGCAAACGGTCCATTGGAAATGGTTGGTCGAACGGAACGCCGCGAAGATCGGCTTCCAGGAACTCCGAAAGCATCAGGCGTCCGACGTCCGGATGCAGGTTGTCGATCAGGAAATCAACCTTAGCCTTGGCTTCGGTCTCGGTCTCGCCGACATTGATAACAATGCCCGGCATGATCTTCATGTCGTTGGGATTGCGCCCAAAGGCCGGCATGCGCCCCTTGACGTTCTGGTAAAAGGCGCGATTGCTGTCGATATTGGAGGCAAGGCTGAACACGATTTCGGACGTGCGGGCGGCAAGTGCCATGCCGGCTTCCGATCCGCCGGCTTGGGCAATCACCGGCCGGCCCTGGGCGGACGGCGCAATGTTCAGCGGTCCGCGAACCTGGAAATTCTTGCCGACATGGTTGAGGATATGGAGCTTGTCCTTGTCGTAATAGACGCCCTCTCCGCGATCGAGCAGAAGCGCATCTCGTTCGAAACTGTCCCAGAGCCCGAACACGACATCGATAAATTCCTGGGCGCGCTCATAACGGACGGCATGCGGATCGAGGCCCAGGCGGTTGAAGTTGTACCCAGTTTCGTCGTGGTCCGAAGTAACGACGTTCCAACAGGCGCGGCCGTTGCTGAGCTGATCGATCGACGCGAAGATGCGGGCGACGTTGAACGGCTCGTAATAGCTCGTTGATAGGGTTGAGACCAAGCCCAGCTTGTCGGTCATCACCGACAGCGCCGATATGAGCGAGAGGGGTTCGAAACGGTTCGCCTTTGTGGGGCTGCGCGACAAAGCATCTGGATCCCCGACACCGGCAGCGGCGGAGTCGGCCAAAAACATGAAATCGAACTTGGCCGCCTCCGACTTTCTGGCAATGTCGAGCATATGGGCGAAGTCGGTTGCCGCGGTCACCTTGCTCGCTGGATGGCGCCATGAAGCCGGATGAAAACCGAAGGTATATACGAACGTACCAAGCTTCATCTTGTCCAGTCGCTTCATATTGTTCCCCTTTGATTTTACAGTGAATTATCTGGGAGATTATGAAGTGGCGTTCACGGAAGCAATATTGAACGAGTGTTGGGAAGCTTAAGCTGGACTAAAGTAGTGTCGCCGATACAGGCGGGTGGGTATCGGCGACGGGCATGGATGCCGTTTCTGTAACTGCGGCTCCAAATCGGTTGATCGGCCAATTGGCATTGCTCTGATCCAGAGCACAAGGACGTTGCTTCCTTCTCGAAGCCGGGTCTCTTTTCCACAGTGCTCCGGTCCCAAGCCCGAGGTCACTCGGCTCACAGTTAAAGACGAATGCCCATGCGTTTCGCTGCCTGCGCTGCCGGCGTGTGCCGCTTCGGGACCACCGAAACCACGTGGGCGAAAACCGTGATGAGCAAAGCCTCGCCAGCGCGCAAGCCCTTGTCGCGCAATTGCGGCAAAGACCGAACGGGCTCCGGCGTGATGTCCACGGCGGCCCGCACGAGGAGCCTCTGTACCCACCTCAACGGCCTTGGCAAGATTGGCGCCTGGTTCATGATCGCGAGGAATTCCCCTAAGATGTCAGAGCCCTCCAAATCCGGTGCCATTTCAGCGAGAATGTTTTCCCATTCGCGCCAGGAACGCGGCGCACCTGTCGCCCCGAAGAGCTCTGCTGATGGGCCGCTTTCGGCGAAGGCGGCGTCCTTATCGGTGGACGACAACGAGGCCGCGAAGCGATGATAGGCCTCGGTAAAGCCGAATGTCGCAGTTGCTTGAACCCAGTTGAGCAAGCGGGGATCGTTCGCAAAGTAGGGCTTACCGTCGGGTGTTGCCCCGCGGACCTTATCATGGATCGATACAACATGGGCGATGACCTCTCTGGCCTTCGATTGTGCCGCGTATGCTGTGATCATCGCAGCAAAGCCGGTGCGGTGCAGGCGCTTTGCCGGATCGGTCCGAAAACTGCTGTGATCCCACACGCCTGACCGCACCGAAGGTTCAGCCAGTTCTAGCAGAACAGCTGAAACGCCGCCTACGAACATTGTGATCGGATTACTGAAAACGCGCCACGTCACACCCCCAGCCGGCGCGAGAGAAGGCTCTCCCGCGGGCTGAGCAAAGTTTATATCCATGCCCGGTGGCGGTTTAAGAAGTTCATCAAATGCACTCATTATTACACCTCGCTGATTATTAGGAGTGACAGTGACGACGCTCGCCTTCAAAGTGGCAACGCGATTTCACTATGTCGGCCCGAGATATGACAAGTGACTAGTCATAAATAGGCGATACTATGGGAAAGACAATGGTAGGATTGCGGCAGGATGCTCGAAGGTCGCGATCCCGTACCGCTATGCACCGTGCACTTTTCGAGCTGCTTTTGGACATTCCACTCGATAAGATTACGGGGGCTATGGTGGCCGAGCGCGCCGGCGTCGGTTATTCTACCTATTTTCGGCATTATACGGATGTTTCGGCACTTGTCCTCGATGCTGTTGAAATTCTGACGGATGCCCTGGCGCAGGCTATGATGCCTGCGTTGATGCGGCTTGATGGGGCTGGAGCTGCCCGGGCGTTTATCGAGGCCGTGAATGCGCGACGGCGGGAGGTCAGCGCCCTCACTCGGGTTGGAAACGCGCTACGCGCTGAACTCAGGCATCAAGTCGTTGATCGTCTCGCGTCTTCGCCGGATCCGAACGCGACCCGTCTGCCGCGTCGACTTGCGATCAGGATTGCAGTGGCATCGACCGTCGAACTGCTGGATTGGTGGCTCAATGAGGAGCCTGACCGGAGCACGGGAGAGATCTCGGAGCTGCTGAGCTCCCTTATACTTCAACCGCTCATGATACGAGACTGAAACCAAAAGTTTCGGTGTGCTTCAGACATCTCTGCCGGTGCCGTGCGGGGCCACTCCGGTAGTAATTCGTCTTGTCGCTTACTCGACTTAGGGAGCCAGCCTGAGATTAAAGTGACATCGGGGATGCCGCTCGGGATCGATTTCCAATTATCCAGACGTCCATACTTAGGCGATCACCTTAAATGTCGGCCATCGGCAGCGGCGCGGAGAAGGCTTATTCCTGCAACATCAGTCGCTGGCTCGTGACCGTGGGCTGTCTGTCCAACGCGAGGTTACGGCGGGATGACACTGACTCTAGCTTAAAAACCTGAGGCCTTAAATTTGGCGATAACCACTCGGGGAACCGCAAGACGCGAGCGGCCCTCGATTTCTCTCTCCACGAGAGCATGTAGGAATGCGGAAGTGATGGGCCGGCAAGGGGATTAAGATGTCCTTTGTCACCGACAACACCGAACACACCACGTCCGGGAACAGAGCCTCTACTTCGCGGCACAGTCGCTCGAGCGTTGCCTGCAAAGCTTCGCCACGGGCGATCATTTCTAGAATTACGTTTTGCAGTTCCAGGGTCATGGCGAACAGTTCTTTTCGGAGCTCGGACTTTACCAGCGCAACCTTCTTTTCGGGTTGTCTATTTGCGTAAAGGTTTATGGAGCCAGGCTTGTTCCAGTGGTGCTGGTCGTTCGTGCCGCGCCCCAGATAAGGTCGTCTTCAGGGAGCAGAACGAAAAAGGGCCCGAGAACATGTCTCAGGGCCCGAGTTTTTTCTTCGACAGCGGAGGGAGGAGACAGTGCCGATGTCCTTATTGTAAAAGGTTATGGTTAAAGGATCGTAAACGACAGGAGTGGGCTAATCAGTCAGATGGTGGGTCAGGTAAGTTTAGGAGCCCATGCATCGGAGTCCATCTGCGCTCACTGTCGCAGCCATTGTCTTTACTTTCAGTCGATCCGGCCTTCGCCAATGTCACGCCCTCCAGGTCAAGGGCGCTCTTTCGACAGAATATCGCTCATAACGCATGAACTTTTTTAAGACTTAGAAACTATAAATTTATTTCACGACTTCATGGGATGAGAACCGTGTCTTCCACCCCAGCAAAATAATTTTGTCCTTCCGGGTCGAGCCATGAAACATCTTGCAGCCCTTGAGGATACGTCATGTCCAGACCGAAAATCAAAACCGCCCTCATCAGTGTTTTCATCTTTATCGGCATCATCGTCGGTGGTTTTGCCGCATATTCCGTCAATCGCTTGAGGACGACCAACGAATTTGTCAGCAATATCGCCAATGACTGGATGCCCAGCGTTTCGCTGGCGACACGGATGCAGCAGGATTTCAGTAATCTGCGACTGGCATATCGTGACCATATCATGGCCCTGGACGACAAGGGAATGAAAAACGCGGAAACGGACGTGACGAACAGGATCTCCGCGTTTCTTGAAACGACGTCACAGTTTGAGGCAATTTACACGTATCAAAGCGAGCTGGACATCGCCAAGCAGGTTCGTGAGGAGTTCAAAGGCTACACGGACCTGGGTACGCAGTTGATGAAACTGTCGGCGAATGACAACGATGAGCAGGCAAAGATCTTGCTTGCCACGGACATGAAGCCTTTGGCCATAAGACTCATCGCGGATATAGACAAGCTGATCGACATCAATGCCACGGGCGCCAAGACGGTATTTGCAGAAAGTCAGGCTATTTTCAGCACCACCCTTGTTCTGACATTTTTTGCCATCGGATTGTGCGCGGTGGTCCTCCTCGCATCAATCTGGTTCGCGCTGACGGGTATTGCCCGTCCCATTCAGACGATCACCAGCGCAATGACGAAGCTGGCGGGCGGCGATACAAAAACTGCGGTACCCTTTGCCGGGCGCGCCGATGAAATCGGGGAAATGGCCGGAGCCGTCGAGGTTTTCCGTCAAGCAGCATTGTCGAACAAACGCCTCGAAGAAGAGGCCGAGGGGGCACGTATACAAGGCGAGGCAGATCGTGTTCGATTGACCGCCGAAGCGGAAGCGGCTGCACAAAAACGGCTCCAGGAAGCAACCTCTGGTCTTGCCACGGGCCTTCGCCGTCTTGCCGCCGGCGATCTGGGCTTCCAGCTCAACGAGCCATTTGCGCCGGACTTTGAAGCGCTGCGTCATGATCTGAACGGCGCCGTCAGTCAACTTGCTGACACCCTGCGCGCCGTTGCACAAGCTACGACACAGATCGACAGCGGCACCCGCGAGATCAGTCAAAGCACCGATGACCTGTCGAAGCGGACAGAACAACAGGCAGCCTCGCTCGAACAAACAGCCGCAGCCCTCGATCAGATCACGGCGAATGTCTCCAATTCGTCGAAGCGCGCCGATGAAGCACGCTCTGTTGCTGTCCAGGCCAATGCCAGTGCGGCTCATTCCGGCAAGGTCGTCGCAAGCACCGTCGATGCCATGCAGAAAATCGAGCAATCATCCAATCAGGTGTCAAACATTATCGGCGTCATCGACGAGATCGCTTTCCAAACCAATCTTCTGGCCTTGAATGCGGGCGTCGAAGCCGCCCGGGCCGGCGAGGCAGGCAAGGGCTTTGCCGTGGTCGCTCAGGAAGTTCGTGAACTTGCACAGCGCTCTGCCAAAGCTGCGAAAGAAATCAAAGAACTGATCCGCAACTCCTCTGTCGAGGTTCAAAGCGGCGTCAAGCTGGTCAGCGAGACCGGCGAGGCATTGAAGACCATCGAAGGCTATATCGTCGCCGTCAACCAGCATATGGACGCCATTGCCACGTCGGCCAGAGAACAGTCGGTCGGGCTTGCAGAGGTGAACACCGCCGTTAACCAGATGGACCAGGTCACCCAGCAGAACGCCGCGATGGTCGAGGAAAGCAACGCGGCGAGTGCGACTCTCGCCGGCGAGGCAGGAACTCTGCGCGAGCTCATCGGCCGGTTCCAGTTTGGCGAAGGAAAACGGCAAATGGCGCCTGTGACAGCTGCCGGAGCGCCAAACCGCGCTGTGGCGTCGCCGGCTCGCAGGCTGACGGCACAGGTCGCTAAAGCCTATGGCGGCAATACAGCCGCTGAAAGCTGGGAGGAGTTTTGAAGACGGTCTGAAGATCCTATCGACGACGGCGGTGTATGGCTTTAAAAAAAATACTAATCTAGGCGAGCGATCTCTAAGGGGTGGGCGAGATGCGGGCCCACCTTGGCCAGGCCGCCGCTCGGATTGGTACAGATAGCGGCAAAAATGAAGTCACATTGCACGAGCGAATGGTAGCTCTGCTGAAGGTCGTTCGGGAGGACAGTCTTCATCCAAGTTCATTGAGAATCGAACCATCAACCGAAGCCAAGCTATATTCTGGATGCCGCGACGAGCTGCCCGTTATCCTGTGTTCTCCGTGGCAGGATCTCGAACATGGATCGGGATCGGCTTCGGTAATATCTCGAACCGCTCGCCTACATCTCGCTTTCCCGAAAGCTGTTCAGCGTCTAACGGCGAATTAGGATGAACGCCGCACTCATACGTTGCGACGTAAGCGCGATTTTCCCTGCACGTTGACTTGCTTGGCTAGGCTGTGACGGCGTTGGAGGCGTTGAACGGTAGCAAGTCGCTGATGTCGGCATCTTCATTGCGCTGCGGCAACTCTGCAAGCACGTGGCGCAG
The DNA here is from genome assembly GCF_013337045.2 of Agrobacterium vitis. Taxonomy (NCBI): domain Bacteria; kingdom Pseudomonadati; phylum Pseudomonadota; class Alphaproteobacteria; order Hyphomicrobiales; family Rhizobiaceae; genus Gillisella; species Gillisella vitis. Next base: position 65,024 of record NZ_CP118262.1, on the reverse strand, counting down.
CCAGGTGAGTGGGTCGACGCCACAGGCACGGCAGGTCAGCATCAGACTGTAGATTACGGCGCTGGCCTTGGCTCCATCAGCGGTGTCGCTGAACAGCCAACTCTTTCTGCCGGTGGCAAAAACTCTGATGTCGCGTTCCAGAATGTTGTTATCGATCGGCATTCTGCCATCGGAGATATAGCGGGTCAGATAATCCCATTGGTTCAGAGTGTAGGACACGGCATCACCGAGCCTGGTGTCCGGCACGACTTTTGGCGCGATATTATCGAGCCAGGACTTGAGGGCGTTCAGGACAGGCAAGCTGTGCTGTTGGCGAAAGCGGCGAATGCAGTCGGCCTTCGTCTCGCCGGCATCTGGGGCTTTGTCTCTTGCCTGCTTTTCGATCCGATAAAGCTGCTCGAAGAACCGGAGCGCCTGTTCCGGCGGTCCGCCTCCGTTCTTTCTGGTTTTGAGTGCTTCAACGAAGCGCCGTCGGGAATGAGCCATGCATCCGACATGCGTGGCACCATCCAATGTGCGCCAGGCTGTATAGCCATCGCTCATGAGTATGCCGCGGTAGTCGCCGAGGAAGGCCTGTGGGTGAATCTGACCGCGGCCGGGCTGATAATCGAGCAGCACGATCGGCTCGCTACTGTCCTCGCCGCTCCGGTAGGCCCACATATACGATGTGCTGGTGGCTTCCTTGTCCTTTTCCTTGAGAACCTGAACGGTCGTCTCATCACCGTGAATGAGGGGCTGCGACCTGAGCCTCAGTCTCAGCGCATCATAGATGCGGTGAAGATGCTTCTCGCTCGAGCCGATCACCCAGTGAGCGAGAGCGCCTCGGCTGATCGGAACGCCGGCTCGCTCGAACGTCTGAGCCACGCGGTAGAGCGGCGTGCCATCGACGTATTTGTGGACGAGCGCGAAGGCCAGCGTCGAGGCGGTTGCGATGCTGCCCGGCAGAGGTTGGCTCGGCATAGGCGCGATCACGACAGGCGTGTTGATCCCGGTGCGGTCGCAATGGCGGCAGGTATGTTTGAACCGCACATTCTGCAGGACCTTTGCCTTGACCTCGATATGGAGTTGCTCGGTAACGGCCTCGCCCATGCGATGCATTTGACTGTCGCAGCAAGGGCAGGCCTTCTGATCGTCGGCAAGGTCGTATTCGACACGCTCGCGCGGCAGGTCTTCCGGTAAAGGCCTGCGGCCACGCTTCTTTCCCGCCGCGCTCTCGACAGGCGGCAGGCCTGTATCCGGAAGATCGACGCCGTCGCCGTCGTTACTGTCATCCTCATCCGCGGCCTCCTCGGCCTCGTTGAAGATGCGATCGATGTGCTTTTCGCTGCGGGGTGCAAAACGATGGAGCCTTGCGAGCGCCAGTTCTTCTTCAAGTTTGACGATCCGCTGCGAGAGGGCCTCCTTCTCGGCTTTGAGCGCAGCAATTTCGGCGGCGTTGGCCGCCAACTGCGCCATCAGTTCTGCAACGCTCAGTTCGCCGGCTCGGGTCATCCCAGTTTTGAATCTGAGCCGCGTCGCCGCGTCAACAGCTCAATTCGCCACCTTCAGCCGGCGATCTGATACTGCCGCACGGGATGGCGGATCATCGCATCGATATCGATCCCGTCGAGAATCCAATGCAGTTGCTCGGTCGTCAGTGTGACCACCGTCACCTCTCGGCGCGGCCATCGGAACTTGTCTTCGGTCAACCGCTTCAGGATTAGCACAAAGCCCGAGCGATCGAAGAATAGCAGCTTCACCCGGTCACGCCGGCGGTTGCAGAAGGCAAACACTGCAGGAGCAAACGGGTCCAGCGCCATCGTCTCCTGGACCAGGACCGCAAGGCTGTTGATGCCGGCCCGGAAGTCGATCGGTTCGCGATGCAGATAGACTTGAAGATCAGCGCCAAGCTTAAACATGACCCAGAGCTCCGATTATTGCCGTCAATGCGCTGAGATCGCGGCACTCCAGCGTCAATCTCACACCATTCGGCAATGACGCTCTCACCTTCGCTGGAGAGGTCAGCGGGTCGCTCCTCTTCGCCGTCGGCAATCGCTCTTCGCGATCCGTGGCTGGCATCTCAATGTCGAACTCGCTGCTCGGGGCGGCGATCTGAACCGGAATAAACGCAGATGTCGAAGACGGCGATAATGGATGTGCCTGGGTATGTTTCCTGATCCATTTCCAAACGAGATTCGCATTGACCCCGTGTTCTCGCGCAAGTTTCGATACTGATGCGCCAGGTTCAAGGCAGGCCGCGACAAGGCGATCTTTCGAACTTTGATCGAAACGGCGTCTTCCATTCCGACCGACCAGTCGCACTGTAAGTTTTTGACCTTCATCCATAACTTGGTGTCCGCCTCTTTTAGGTGGACACCTCATGCCAAAGCTCGCTCAAATACTGAAGGTGCTGAGAAATTCGCGCTTACGTTGCGACTTAGGCCGTCCATCCAACGACAGCGGCAGAGGCACCCGGCGTCTACGCGCCAAATATGCGCATGTCGCCAGCGTATCGCTCCCCGCTTCCATATTGAGTTAGATGTAGGAGTGTTTATCAGCTATAGATACGCGGGGATATCTATGAAATTTGGCGGCTTTCCCAGTCTCAGGCTGACGGGACTTTTCTAGCAGGGCAATCACGTAGAGCGGAGACTTCGGATTGTTGTTACAATTCATGATAGCTGTAAGCTTCGCCTTGGTACTACTCGTGCTGCTGGTCTTCATTTGGCAACGGAGAGAGGGACTGCGGCGAGTGTTTGGCAGCGGCGTGATGGGTAGCGCTGGCAGCAACGACTATCCTCCGCATACCGGCGGCTGCAACGACACCGGCGGGGATGGCGGAAGCGGCGATTGCTAATGGTGAGACTGTATTATGTCGGGACCTGCCCACAGTGTAACAATCAGGGCCGCCTCTATCTCCAGAAGGACGTGACACGGCAGACGATCTATGCGCATTGCGAGGAATGTGAGTGGGGCTTCCGCAATCCTGAAGATGTCATGCACCCACATCGAGCGTTCCTAACGCTGTTGGAGGAGTATGAAACGGTGAACCCTGCCGAAGACGAAATCTTGCGATCTTTCTGGGCGCGTCACGTCGTAAAGCACGTCGACGTTTGAAGCGCCCTAGACCTTTACCCGAAGCATATTGAACGCGTCGGGCATTGGCATCGAGGCTCGACAGGAAATCCTTTTATAGTTTTTCTTTTCCGTTGCTGAAAGGATGTCATCGCCTTGAAAGGAAATGAACCGCCGATCTGCTATTTTCAGGTCCCCTAGAGATTTCGATAGCGATGTCGGATCTGGTGGTTCATCAACGTCCTAGCTGTAAATGAGACCGAAAACCGGAGGAGGCGAAGTATGGCGCTCAAGCGGATGGACAACATCGGGATCGTCGTCGAAGACCTTGGAGTGGCGATAGGCTTTTTTCAGGAGCTGGGCTTGGAACTTGAGGGCCGCGCGACGATCGAGGGCGAATGGGCCGGCCGTGTCACTGGACTGGGCGACCAGCATGTCGAAATCGCCATGATGCGCACACCGGATGGGCATAGCCGGCTTGAACTTTCGCGCTTCCTCACGCCGGAAGTCGTGGCTGATCATCGGAACGCTCCGGTGAACGCCCTTGGTTATCTGCGCGCCATGTTCACAGTCGATGACGTCGAAGAGACCGTTGAAAGATTGCGCGGGCACGGCGCAAGGCTCGTCGGCGATGTCGTTCGATATCAGGACGCCTATAAGCTCTGCTACATTCGCGGACCCGACGGTCTTCTCATCGGTCTTGCCGAGGAACTCGGTAAGCCGAAAAACGAATAGGTTCCGCCTGGCTTTATATCCTGCTGACACCGTGCATGTTGACGTGAAACGCTGCTGATCCCAGCCAGGCGTCACGCCGAAACACGAGCACCTGGATAGAGGCCGTCAGTACCTTAATTGACCTTGAATGGGCTCGAACGCGCGGAGCCTCACCAACCGCACGGGGTTACGCTAACACCATGTACCAAATAGCTTTATGCTCAAAGCGGTACGGCTTCAGCCGTGATTTGCGTTGACTTTCTAAAAGGAAGCTTTCAAATAAATGCAAGGCGGGAGGAGGTTCAAATGCACGATCACAAGCCGGACACCTCCGATCAGCGGTCCTTGGCTGACATCATTCGCAACTATGACTGGGAAAACACCAGCCTCGGACCGATGTCCTCCTGGCCGGTCCAGTTAAAGTGTGCGGTCGACATGGCAATTCCCTCAGGCGCGCAGATCGTATTGTTTTGCGGCCATGACTTCACCGCCATTTATAATGATGCATATGCTCCGACGATCGGTGCCAAGCACCCGAAGGCTTTAGGGAAACCAGCGAAAGAAAACTGGGCCGAACTTTGGGACGATCTGGAGCCGCTTCTGCGTAGGGTTCGCGACCGCGGCGAGACGGTCGTTGCCAAAGACAGGCCCTTTTATATCGAACGCAGCGGCACTCCAGAAACAGTTTACTTCGACATCTCGTATTCACCCGTTTCCGACGAACAGGGCCATGTGTTGGCCGCCCTTTGTATCGTCAATGAAACGACGGAACGGGTCGGCTACGAGTCAACGCTCAAAAGAATGGCGTCGATCATCTCCTCCTCGGAAGACGCAATTCTCGGCATCGACCTCGACATGACGGTTACAGACTGGAACACCGGAGCCGAAAAACTGTATGGGTTTTCGGCCGACGAGATTGTGGGCCGGTCCGTCACGCTTCTAGTTCCGGACGGCCTCCCTGATGAGGAAGAGCACATCCTCTCCCGCATCAGGGCAGGCGAACGGGTAGAGACCCATGAGACCGTCCGGCGGCATAAGAGTGGACGTCTCCTGGACGTTTCGCTGGCTGTCTCCCCAATCTACGGCTCGGATGGCACGATCATCGGCGCCGCGAAGATTGCTCGTGACATCACGGCACGAAAAGAAGCGGAGCGAGCTCAGCATCTCCTCATTGGGGAGTTGAACCATCGCGTCAAGAACGTCCTTGCGACGGTCGCCGCAATCGCCCGTCAGACGTTCGCCGGCGCACAAGACATCGATATCGCGAGGACAGCCTTCGACGCCAGGTTGCAGAGCCTGGCCAGAGCACATGACCTGCTCACGCGAGGAAGCTGGAAGGCTGCCAGCCTTCGTACCGCTGTTTCGGAAGCGTTATCTCCCTATCCACCCGAGCAGTTCAACATCAGCGGGCCCGATGTCGAGGTCTCGCCAAAGGCTGTGGTGGGCCTCGCGCTCATCTTGCATGAACTAGCAACCAACGCTGCGAAATATGGCGCCTTGGGAGTGAGTTCCGGAAAGGTGACACTGTCATGGGACGTTTCACCTTCCAACGCTCAACTCGATCTGTCATGGCAAGAGAGCGGCGGGCCTCAAGTCACTCCGCCGACCCGAAGGGGGTTTGGGTCGCGCTTGATCGAAGCGCTGTCGTCTGGCCAGCTTGGTGGAAAGGTAGACCTTAGCTATGATGTTTACGGTGTACGCTGCATGATCAACGCGCCGCTCGACACCGGATGGAGCGACCATGACCACAGTCAGTCCCCAATTTGACACCACGATGCCACAAACTGTGAGTTCGTGGCATAGCGTGCAATGAGGCTGACAAATGTCTAAGGATGTCACTGCCTATAGCATATCGCGTATCGCGCGGACGACGAGAGTTGAATCGTACGGTTTGCTAAAGAATCGCCCCACGACCGGAAGAGCATCCTCGCGTATGTGAAGATGACCCGACGTAACGATGATCTTGACTGGCGGCCATCGATCGCGAACCGCAGTCGCAAGCTTCAAACCATCCATGCTACCCGGCATATTTATATCGGTGAACATCAGACGAATTTCTGAATGGCTGTTGAGAACGGCAATGGCGTCATCCGCGTTCGATGCTTCGAGCACCTCGAAACCCTCTTCTTGCAGCGACTCCACGATGCCCATCCGGATAAGAACCTCGTCCTCCACAACCAGAACCGTTATGCCGTTGTAGCCCATCGCCGTAGCTCCACCGTGGTTCACTGGTATACAGAGACGTAGCCAGGACTTTGATAACGCTCTCGATGGCATAATGATCCGGGAATTTGGATTATTTTTCAGAAACTTATTATATGCGTTGCGGAGTTTTCCGCATCAGTCGCATGCATTGGCTGAAGGAAAGTCCTGCAAATAGACCAGCGGCACGATTTGAAGCCATTGAAACGGAGGCAGGTTTTCCTGAAGCCACCGACACGGTTGCGAGACCACCCGGAAAACCGTCATCCTGCGCGGCTCTAACTAACAAGATCGTCGTTAACCACCACACTGCCGCGTTTCACCGACTTCGCATGATAAAGGGCGGCATCGGCGGCTTTCAACGCCGCATCACAGCTCGTGGAAGTACCGTCAGCCTGGCTTATGCCAAATGACGCGCCGATCGAAACCTCACAGGTCGGCAACTTAAATTTCGCTGCCAGCGAGGCCGACAATCTTTGACAAGCCTCTCTTGCTTCCTCGCTCGAAATACCGGGCATGAATATCGCGAACTCGTCGCCACCAAGACGGAAAACCCGATCCGAACCGCGTGTCCCGGATCGGAGTCGCTCGGCCACCACTTGCAGCAACTCGTCGCCAACCGCGTGACCATGACTATCGTTTACCCCTTTGAAGCCATCCAGATCGAGACATATGACCTGTGTCACGCCAGCGCTCGTGCAAGCAGCAAACTCCAGATCCAGCAAAAATCGATTTGGAAGACCTGTAAGAAAGTCGTGGGTGGCGGCATGGCGCATTTGACGTTCGCGCCCCAGAAGGGACTGAGCGGCGGAATGTGACGTTCTGATCATCAGATACGATCCTATGATCAGGACCAGGCTTACCGTGACGATCAGGGGAAACGATTGCCACAATATATCGGTTGCCGGAGTTGGCGGACGCCAGGATAGGACTTCGACCTCGCCTTGCGGTCCTACCGCAATTGCCGCCCTGGCGCGTTCGGGCGAAACCTCGCGCAGAGGCTCGATGCGCGCGTCGTCCAGATCGAACCGCTCCCCGAAAACGCCCTGCAGCGTGCCGGCGATCGGCATGGCCGTGATCAGAATGGGTCCACGCGGTCCCTTGCGCTTCGATGTTCCGAAGTCCGATTGAAACAGGCTGGCAGAAAGCAGAACAGATTCCTCGCCGATAACCATGATCCGGCTCACCGCAATCGGGTGAGGAATGCCGGCCTGCTTGGGCTCCTGCTCTCTTATGCGAACGCCTTTCACCAGTTCCGCCGCATCCTTCGCGATCGCCGACGGACCCCTGACGAAATACGGCAGACCTTGCACGGTCTCATCCGTCTTGGAATAGATGATCTTATCAGCGGCGTCGAGCACGATTGCGCCGCGCGTGCGCGACGTACCGATCAAGGATGCGCCGATATTACGATCAGTCCATGCTTGATCGAACTCGTTGTCGAGGTTGGCGATCGCTTCGTCCCAGACCGTCCAGGCGGTCAGCGAAAATTCAACCTCGCTGATCCAGATGGAGACGTTCCGCTCGACCAACATTTCCTGCCGCCGCCGGGTTTCCGCATCTAGCTGTGCAACACCGAAATAGGAAGTGGCGGCCATGCCGACTATGAGGACCGCCACGCCGATAATAGTTGGGCCAACCAGTTTAAAACGAACGAAACGCATACCAAGCCGATCGATAAGGGATCGCTCACGCAAGAGCTAAGAACTTGATAGCCGGCGGTCCTTTCAATACCGTTATCTCAAACACGAAAGTTTGCCGGACTGCTGCCAAAGACTGTTGTCTTGGTGGGAGTCGCACGCGCGGCACGGCAAAATATCCGGGCATGCGGCGCGAGCAATCATCTTGACGATCGCCGCCAACCTTGTTCATTTGGGCAATGTTTAAAGCCGCAAACGCTGTGCAGATCAGAGTTTCTATCAATGAGATTAAGCCAGACGTCTGGCGTCGACTGGTCCTGCCAGTCCATTGGAACCTGGAGCAGCTGCATCTCGGAATTCAGGCCGCATTCAACTGGTGGAACTATCATCTCTATGAGTTCCGGATTGGTGGCCTGCGGTACGGGGAAGTCGAGATCCTGACAGAGGATGCGACCGATGACGATCCCCGGGTCTTCGAGCAGAGCGAGGTTCGCTTGCAGGACTTCGAGCAAGGTGCCGTATTCAGCTACAATTATGATTTCGGGGACGGATGGCGGCACACCGTCTCGGTTGAGGAGTTCCTGTCGCTCTCTTCTACGCCCAAACACGGGAGCTGCGTTGCCGGCGAAAGAGCGCGACCGCCCGAAGATGTTGGCGGGGTTTCAGGATATGAGCGGTTCCTGGAGACCATCGCCGACCGGGAAGATCCTGAATACGCCGAAACCATTCAGTGGTGCGGCGGCTGCTTTGATCCGGAATGGTTCGACCTGTCGATCGTGGACAAGGATGTTCGCAATGCTCTGCGCTCGAATGCCAAAAGGCGGTTGTATCAACCGAAGCCCAAAGCCTTCCCGAAGAAATGAGTTGGCTAAATTCAAGGTGCGCCTTGAAAAGAATCGAACGGTTAATCCTGCTACCGCAAAGCTCTCGCCTTCAAAGGTTACTATGGGCACCAGCGGGTGCCTGCTAGTCCAACGACGTTGGGTCCATGGGTCCGGCGCCTGATTTAGTTGTTGCCGGAGCCCGGCTCGGCCATCTTTGCATGTTGATGGGCCAGCATGTTCGCCGGCGTGACGTTGGCGACCGCAGCCTGCAGCTTGTTTTTCCAGCCGCTGACAACATCGCCTTCGCCATCCATCATCGCATCATAACCAACCCGTGCGACGTCGGCCGGATCGTCCTTCTTTGCCTGCCCGACGGACGTATCCATCAGGTCAGCGCGCTGGAAGAACTCAGTCTCCGTCGGACCCGGCATCAGGCAGCTGACCGTAATGCCGCTGTCTTTCAGCTCTTCCCGCAAAGCGAAGGAGAAGCTGTTGATGAAGGCCTTGGTGCCATTATAGACGGCTTGATAAGATCCGGGCATGAAGCCGGCAATCGAGCCCGTCAGCAGGATCCGGCCCTCGCCGCGACTGCGCATCAGATTTCCGACCTGCTGCACGAGGTAGATGGTGCCGACGATGTTTGTGTCTACGACCTTGCGGGCCTCACCGAAGTCCTGATCGAGGAAGCCCTTACCAAGCCCCCTGCCGGCGTTGGCCATCAGCAGGTCAACGGAGCGGCCAGATGCCTCGATGTTTTCGAGAAGGTGGTCGACGCCTTCCTCCGTTGACAGGTCGGCCTCGATGGCATCGACCGAAGTGCCGAATTCCCTGAGGCTGGCTGCAGCCTGTTTGATGCGGGGCTCATCGGCTGCAATGATCAGATCATAGCCATCCTGGGCGGCACATTTGGCCAGTTCGTACCCAATGCCCGTCGATGCACCCGTGACGACGGCAAGGCCTTTTCCCATTTCAATCGCCATGCTGTATCTCCTTACGGTTTGAGAACGACTTTGACGCAACCGTCCTTCTTTTCGAGGAAGGTCTTGTAGAGGTCCGGTCCGTCTTCCAGGCTTCCGGTATGGGTGATGATGAATGAGGGGTCGATTTCGCCGTTCTGAATTCGCTCCATCAGGATCGGCAGATAGTGCTGGACCGGTGTCTGGGCCATTTTGAACGTCAGGCCGCGATTGATCGCCGATCCCATCGGGATCTTGTCCAGGAACCCGCCGTAGACGCCGACGATCGAGACTGTGCCGAAATTTCGGCAGCAATGGATCGCTTGGCGCAGGACGTGCGGGCGGTCCGTGCCCATGAAGGTTGCGACTTTGATGCGGTCGATCCGGGCATCCCAGCTTGCGGATGGATCAGATTCGGTTCCAACGGCATCGATGCAGCCATCTGCCCCGCGGCCATTGGTCAGTTCCATGATCCGATCATAAATATCCTTGTCCATATAATCGAGGGTGATGGCTCCTGACTTTTCAGCAAGCGCCAGCCTCTCCCGGACTGTGTCGATCGCAATAACCCGCTCCGCCCCCAGAATGAATGCGGACTTGATCGCCATCTGGCCAACGGGGCCACAGCCCCAGATAGCGATCGTGTCGCCCGGCTGGATATTGCAGAAATCGGCGGCCATATAGCCCGTTGGAAAAATGTCCGAGAGGAAAAGGACCTGCTCGTCGCTTAGGCCTTCCGGCACCTTGATCGGACCGACATCGGCGTAAGGAACCCTTAGATATTCGGCCTGGCCGCCGCTGAACCCGCCCAACAGATGGGTGTAACCGAACAGGCCAGCGGGCGAGTTGCCCCACATCTTGGTGACCTTTTCCGGTTTTGGGTTCGAGCGTTCGCAGCCTGAGAAAAACCCGCGTTTGCAGAAAAAGCATTCGCCACAGGCGATCGTAAAAGGCACGACCACCCGGTCACCAACCTTCAGTTTCTTGTTGTCCTTGCCGACTTCGACCACTTCGCCCATGGTTTCGTGACCCATGATGTCACCACTGTGCATGTCGGGCATGACGCCATTGTAGAGATGAAGGTCCGATCCGCAGATCGCGCAGGCCGTGACCTTGATGATGGCATCGCGACCGTACTCAATTTGGGGGTCGGGGACGCTTTCGCAGCGGATGTCATGCTTGCCATGCCAGGTCAGTGCTTTCATCTATTTGCTCCAAGGTCGTGTCTTCATTGTACGAGCGTCTTGGCTGCAAACGACAGGTCATAAAATTTGTTCCTTGACGATGTGGCATGTACCGAAGCGCACGGAAGACCACAATTCTCGCAAAAGACCGACCTGCGGGCATGACGGAAGGAACTTTGACGGTCGAGAGGTCGTTTTCTTTGCTTCATCGAAGCAAGAGGAGATGTTCCATGCCTCAGGGTGACAAATCCGCATATACAGACAAGCAGAAGCGCAAGGCCGAGCATATCGAGGAAGGCTACGAGGTCCGTGGTGTTTCCGAGAAGGAGGCCGAACGCCGCGCCTGGGCCACCGTTAACAAAGAAAGCGGCGGTGGCAAGAAGTCCGGCTCCGGCCGCGGCCATACCGAAAACCATGCTTCCTCCGAAAAGGGCGGACATAAGGGCGGTGCCGCTGCTGCGTCGCGCACCAAGGAAGAGCGCTCAGCATCCGCTAAGAAAGCTGCAGCCACGCGCAAGCGCAACGAGCAGCATGCGCATCATTGATAGGAAACGGCGTCACGACAGTGGCGCCGTTTCTTCTATGGAGGAACGTTCATGCATAAGAAGAAATCCACACAGAAATGGTCGCAGGATGTCACTGACAACAGCGACGCGATGGATCTGAAAGGCGGCGTCTTCAAACAGCGCAGCGCCAAGAAGATCGCCGACTCGCTGAAGGCCTCGGCTGAACGGAGCGACCGCCGCAAGGCCAGCCCTTTCCAGTCCGCCATGTCGATGCTGAATTTCTACATCAATCGCGCCGGCAAGCAGCTGTCGAAGTCTAGGTTGGCAACGCTCGAAAGGGCCAAGGACGAGCTGCGCAAGGATTTCGGCAAGCAGCCGAAACACTGATCATCGGGCGGCATAGCCAATAGCCCGCTCACCGCCAAGCGATCCCCCGGGAGATGAATGAGCATTGCCTGGCGGTTCGTTTCAAAACTTACTCTTGAGCTTAAGGAGACCGATTATGCAAGCTGTCCGTATCCATCGCTTCGGCGGTCCGGAAGTCATGGCAATCGAGGAAATCGATCGGCCAACGCCTGCCGCCAATGAAGTTCTCATCAAAGTCTTTGCTGCAAGCGTCAATCCGGTCGATGCGAAGATGCGCGAGGGGAAATATCCTGTCGTCACCGAAAAGGATCTTCCCTATGTGCTCGGCCGCGATGTCAGCGGCGAGATCGCTGCCGCCGGCTCTGAGGTCGCCGGCTTCGGGATCGGCGACGAGGTCTTTGCATTCCTGTCACCAGAACATGGCGGCTACGAGGAATTTGTAACGGCACGGGCTGACGAAGTGGCTGCAAAGCCGCAATCGCTCGATACCATCGGCGCCGCCGCCGTACCATTGGCCGGCATCACTGCATGGCAAGGCCTGTTCGATCATGGCGGGCTTCAATCTGGCCAGCGTGTCCTTATTCATGGTGGCGCGGGCGGTGTCGGCCATTTCGCTATTCAGTTCGCAAAGACGAAGGGCGCATGGGTGGCAACGACCGTGTCCTCGTCTGACAAGGACTTCGTGACCGATCTCGGCGCAGACCAGGTGATCGATTACAAAACTGAGAAATTTGAAGAGCTTGTCGAGCCCGTAGACCTGGTGTTCGACCTGATCGGCGGTGAGACGCAGGAACGTAGCTTCAGCGTCGTCAAACCGGGAGGAGCGCTGATCTCGACACTCCAGGAGCCGGACAAGGCACGCGCCAAAAAACTGAAGATTCGGGCGGGACGATACACCGCTCAGCCGAATGGCGCCCAACTGCAGGAGATCGCGGCGTTGATCGATCAGGGCAAGGTGAAGGTCGTCGTTGCCAGCACGTTCGAGCTTCGTGAAGCCGCAGAAGCACAGTCTGCCCTTGGGGAAAAGCACATCCGCGGCAAAGTCGTCCTGAAGGTCGTCGAGCAGCAGGCAAGAACCGTGATCGACGACAACGCACGGAGATTGCGGGCATACCAAATCTGGGAAGACGAAGGTCGTCCGGAGGGTCAGGACCTCGCGCATTGGTATAGAGCCGGTGATGCCGGCGCAACAGCGGAACGTCCTGACTATCGACGGTACTCTTCCGAGGTCGCGCCTGTTGGGTCGCTGGTGATCAAGTTCTATCACTCCGGCGATCAGATTCGCGGATATGTGCGCAAGGTCGCGGATACAGCTGCGGACGATACGATCTTTCCGGGCGAGGAAATGGAGCCGGATGCGGCCTTCAAACTGGCAGCTTCTCATAGGGCCGACAGAAACGAACCCGTCTTCGTCGAGCTTGTCGAAGGCGTTGAATGGAATCCCGACTGGGGTCGATTGGGATAACCGCAAAATGAAATCGACAATGACAACACGCGAAACGACGCCGGAAGCGATCCCGGCCGAGACAGATGATGCTCGTTCGATAGACAGCCCCGCCGCCGACAATCACCGTAACGATCTGGCCAAGGCGGCCGGGAAAGGCTTGCAGCGGGCCATGAAAGAAACGGACCGGACATCAGACAGTGACACACCGACAACTGAGGAGTGCCAGCAACATGGAAAAAGGTAAAAAGTCGTCGAAGGCAGAAATCGAGCGCGACGCCAGAGGGCAATCCGAAAGCAATCATGCCGGGGGATCCAACAACGGCGTGAGCAGCGCCAAGCCACGGGTCATCACGCATTCCGATGACGCGACCGTCAACAACAAGTCACCGGGCAACGACAAAGGCGCCAAGGATTGGGACCTCAATTACCACGAACGTGACATGAACGAAGGCGAGTTTCGGGGTTAGGTCGCTTCGTCCGTTATCCCGAAGCACCTCAAGCACGCGATGAGGCGGACCCGAACGCGGGATCAATCTTTATCTGCAGCAAGATAGTCCTTGGCCAAGAGCAGATCATCGACAAACCGGCGTCTTTCCTCGACACGATCGTCATAGTCTCGGATCCGGAGAATATATGACGGATGGATCGTTACAAGCAGCGGTGTGGCGCTCGCTGTCTTCAAGATGTGAGCGCGTTCCTTGGTCAGCCCGACTGACCGTCCCATCAAGCTGTAGAGGGCTGTGGCGCCGAGCGCGACAATGAGACGAGGACGCAACAAGTCAAGTTCGCCGCCGAGCCACCACGCACAGGGTTGTATCTCGCCAGCATTGGGCTTGGAGTGGATGCGCCGCTTGCCGCGTTGTTCGAACTTGAAATGCTTGACCGCATTGGTGACATAGCAAAGCGACCGGTCGATGCCAGCCTCGTTCAGACATTCATCAAGTAATCTGCCCGCCGGGCCGACGAACGGCCGCCCCGCAATATCCTCTTTGTCTCCGGGCTGCTCGCCGACAAGAATGATCTTGGCTTGAGCGTTTCCTTCGCCGAAGACGGTCTGCGTTGCATTCTTATAGAGGTCGCAGCGTTCGCACGTCTCGGCCTGCCGACGCAATGCCGCCAAGTCCTTCGCTTGTCCAAACGGCGCGACGAACGCCGGCGGCAGGCGGGCTACCGGCTTTGCGGACCCTGCAACCACCAACTATTCCTCTTCGCCCGGATACTGCGATTGCTGCAGCAAACCGGCGAGGTGTGCAGCGTTTCGCGCAAGCATCGATACCATCGTCTGAACGGCTTCGGGCGTCTCTTTCAGATCGACAAAGTTCGTTGACCCCATCGCCTCACCGACCCAATAGGCCACCGCGTTCGCTGGGATGGTGAAGCCGACGTCGTTAAGCGCCTGGAACAACTCCGCTGAGACATGATGAGCACCATCCTCGTTTCCGACCACTGCGACGGCCGCGACCTTGCCATAAGAAACCATCCGGCCTTGATCGTCGGTCTCTTCCAGGAAAGCGTCCATCCGTTCGAGCGCCCGCTTGCACACACTTGCAGGCTGACCGAGCCAGATCGGTGTTCCCATCAGCAAGATATCGGCTTCGAGAACCTTTGCACGGATCGCAGGCCATCCGTCTCCCTCGCCTTCATCCGACGTCACGCCCGGCTTGATATTGTGGTCAGCCAGCCGGATCGTTTCGGTTTCAACGCCGTACTTCTTGAATTCCTCGGCGATCAGCTCAAGCAACTTTCCGGTAGACGAGGCTTCCGACGAATCCGAAGTTTTGAGCGTGCCGTTGAGAGCGAGAACTTTGAGAGGCATGGATAACTCCTGTTCAAGTAAATACTGCCTGATATGACCCGGTGCGGCGTCCCAAGTTGTTGCGCCCTTATGCAGAACGCGTGCGCCACCTTCCGACAACCGCCTGACGCGGTAGCTACGGGCATCCAGCGCAGCGATTGGTTCTTCACGCCAGCAGGCCCGTTCTTGGGGAATTGAAACCCAATTCTTGACGGAAACTAACTGAGGGCACGAGTGAAAGTTCCGCTCGGCGTTCGCCCGCCAGCCTAGTACGATGCGCGCGCCCGTTCCTATGAGCTGGTCTTGCGGGCTTTTCGCTCGGCGTGCGTCCTCTTCAGGATGGCTTGTGAACGCTTGGCCGATTTTTCACAACGAAGATGAAGTGCTTCGAGTTCAGCGTCGGTCAACTTCTCAATCCCGATGAATTCATTCTCGGCGTCAGAGGAGAGTATGATCTCGTCGAGCTTGGTCTGAAGGGCAGTCCCATCCCGATTTTGGGTGTTCTGGATTAAGAACACCATTAGAAATGTGATAATGGTTGTGCCGGTATTGATCACCAGCTGCCACGTTTCCGAAAACCCGAAAAATGGCCCAGATACTGCCCAGATAACCACAGCGGCAACACAGAGAATAAAGGCGATCGGACTACCGGTTGCCCGGGCCGTTGCATTAGCGAATTTTGCAAACAGGCGATCCATGAACACTCCTCCGACGATCAGGGTTAAACACGTGGTCGATACGACCTGGCGAAGTCTGCCACTGGCCGAGGTCGCCAACAGATTCCCGCCGCAGCGCCCCTACTTCTCAGAACTCGGCGTCTCGCAACAGAAGCCAGGTCAGCCATGTCCGCGGGACCTGACCGGTAATAAGCACCATTCAGGAGGCTCGTAGAGACGCGTTTTAAAGCTAGCACTTGAGACATGGTCAACCTGTAAAGTTGGCTTGATCAACCGACCCCGTTGCTGAGGGTGACAACCGTCGCGACAAATACACCTGCGACGAGGCTGGCTCGTCACAGCCGTGGCAAAGAAACACACGCCTTCGCTCTCACAACGCAAACCACCACGATGAAGGAAATCCAATCAACTGCCTGTTTCGGAATGCGGCGCCGCAACGGGCTTTGATTCTGGTGATCCCCGGAAGCGCAGGAAAATCGAAAGCACCACGATCACTGCCGTCGACAGAAATTCGGATTGCCAGTTCTGAAAGGATTCGAACCAGAACTGCGTGCTGGCAAGATGCTGCATGATCGACTGAGCCGGGTGGCCATGCATGGCGGCTTCTGCGTTCTCAGCAATAGCGCTGTAGCGGAGGTGAAGAATGAAACTGGCGGCGAACAGCAGCGCGAGCGCTATGCCCAGCGAATATGAGTAGAGGGTTCGCAACCATCCACTCGCCCTCACGGCCCAGGAAGCGCCCGGTTGTCTCGCATGGCTTGCTGGATCTTCGTCCTGAGATGCGCTTTTGTCCGGATCTTTCGATTCCGCTGAGCCGCGCTGGAACAGCATAGCCGTCAGCATCACATATGCCGACATTTGCAGGAACTCGCTTTCCCAGTTCTCGAAGATGGCGGACAGGAAGTGTCCTGACGCGGCATAGGTTGCGAGCGACAGCGCCGTGCCACCATGCTGGATGATGTTCTCGTTGTTGACCTGCCATCCCGTCAAGAGCATTCCGGTTATGGTCGCGATGGTCAGCACCAACAGAACGATAGTCAGCCCATTGTCTTTCAGTACCCGCATTCATTGTCCCTCCCAATACGCTTGACGTCGTGAAAACGTCATAACCGGAAGCAGGGTTCCAGGACGGCGCGCCGTGAGGATCAACAGGTTAAATCTGTTCCTGTCCGGTGATATTGGCATTTGAAATCGCACCGAACTGCGGTGCCTTAGCCCGAGCTATCGACTCGAGAACATGCTTTTTTCCAGGTGCCGGCGCTCGATCTTGAATTTCTCCACCGGCGTGACCGAGGAGCGTCCACTATCGCAGTCGTGCATCCGGTTGAAGAGCGGCGGCGAATCCATCTCCGGCGCACACCACCAATCGATGGAACCGTCCGCACCGACGAGAGCGACGGTGCGTCCATCTCCGATAGCCGCATAGTGTTCGAGAAAACCATGCGTGCGTTCGGGGACGAGATGATGAAGCATTGACAGCCAATTCGAACTGCCCTCGCAAGAACGAGCGGCCAAAGTGTTTGGATTTGTCGGGAGAAAGCACGTTCCAAGCTGCGGTGAAAATCGTACTTGCGGAACCCAGAACGCCCTTCAGGGTTTATCGCGCAGTCCCCAAAAAGGAGATTGTATGATGGAAGACACTCGAAACCCTACGCCGCCATATCCTGAACAGCAGCAGGAGCCGCCAGGCAAGACTGCGGAAATGGCACCTGTCCCCGATCATGGTGAGAAGTCCTACAAGGGTGACGGCAAGCTGACCGGTAAAGTCGCCCTCATCACCGGAGCCGACTCCGGGATTGGCAAGGCCGTCGCTATCGCGTTTGCCCGCGAAGGCGCCGACATCGTCATTTCCTACCTGAACGAGGATGACGACGCCCGCGATACCGCAAAGTGGATCGAGGAAGCGGGACGCAAGGCTCTTGTCGTTCCGGGCGACATCAAGTCCGAGGAACATTGCAAGGATCTCGTACAGCGCGCCGTTAACGAACTTGGTGGCATCGACATCCTCGTCAACAATGCAGCGTTCCAGCGGACCTATGGCGACATCGCCGACATCACGGCCGAGGAATGGGACGAAACCTTCCGCACCAATATCTACGCACCATACTTCCTCTCGAAGGCCGCTGCTCCTCACATGAAGCCAGGTAGCTCGATCATTAACACGACCTCGATCCAGTCGCGGCAGCCGTCGCCTCAGCTTCTTGCATACGCGTCCACGAAAGGCGCGATTTCGAACTTCACGGCGGGTCTCGCCGAGATGCTTGCGGAAAAAGGCATTCGCGTAAATGCGGTCGCGCCGGGGCCGATCTGGACGCCGCTCATCCCTTCGACGATGCCAGCGGAAAAGGCTGCCAAGTTTGGGGAAAACACCCTTATCGGCCGGGCCGGACAGCCAGCAGAACTGGCGGGTGCCTACGTCCTGCTCGCCTCCGATCTGGGAAGCTACATGACGGGAGCCGTCATTCCGGTAACCGGAGGCGAGATCATGATCTGATACGCACCTGGCCGGCGGCCACTGGGTCGGCGGCCACCGTCAACACCTTAGTGTGCGGCATAACAGATCTATCTCCTGAGCCTGCAGTAAGGTCCGACCAAGCCAAAGGATAATAGTCTTGTGACGTCGAGCACTCCGGCCTGGATGGCTGTCTCAACCACTTGGTGCATAGGAAGCCCAATGACATTCATCAATGACAACCCACAGGGTGGGTTCTCTGACACTCGCAGCGACCGCTGGCTTATCCAGATCTTGCTGCCCCAACGAGATGATGCTGGGACGCCGTTCGAGGCCAATGTCTATGAACAAGTTCGCCAACGCCTGACCCAGGAGTTTGGGGGAATGACCTTCTATCGACACGCTCCAGCCGAGGGGACATGGCAGGCAAGCTCTAACACCGAACATGATGAGATCGTCCTCGCCGAAATTATGGCAGCTGATCTAGATGAAGACTGGTGGTCCGCTTACAAGAGCGAACTCGAGAAACGCTTCCATCAGAGTGAAATTGTCGTCCGAGCAATCCCGATCAAGCGGCTATAGCTATGTTGTTTCTGTCCGTTGACGCATGAACAGCACTAGAACCAAGGTGAACATCCACAGCCACATTGCGGACACGCCGATCAGCAGGCTGGAGCAATTGCTGCCGTGGAATTGGATACCGAAGACGCTGAACGCTCAGGCGACATAATCTGCGCTCCACAGTGGATGCCGACACCCCCTGCCGGACGGCTACCTCATAGGCCGACGCTATTTCTGAGCAGCCAAAACTGATAGTCCGCAAGATCGGTCGAGCGCACAGCACTTGTGCGGGGCTATTTGGTCCTGCCACGGCAAGGACAGGATAATGACGACGACGCTTCGAAACTACCATGCCCGGATGCAACGGGTCCTAGATCACATTGATCAGCATCTCGACCGCAATCTGGACCTGGACGAGTTGAGCTGCGTGGCCGCCTTTTCCAAGTTTCATTTCCATCGGCAGTTCGCGGCGGCCTTTGGGCTGTCTGTGCATCGCTATATCCAGCTCCTCCGCATGAAGCGGGCATCCTACAGGCTTGCCTACAGAGACGTAGACAGCGTGACCGAGATAGCGATGGATGCCGGCTACGAAGCTCCTGACGCCTTTGCCCGCGCATTTCGGCAACGGTTCAGCCAGTCGCCTTCGCAGTTCAGGAAATCCCCCGATTGGGAACTGTGGCTTGCGGCCCTCGGGCCTCTCAACCAAGCAAGGAGTAAGCTTATGCAACGGACATTTGCAGCAAATGACATCGAAATCCGCGAGGTGTCTCCGACCCCTGTCGCGATCATGAAACACCGAGGTGATCCGGCAAGGATCGGCGACACGATCAAACGCTTTATAGCATGGCGCAAAGCCACTGGCCTGAATCCGAAGACCAATTTGACTTTCAACATCTTCCATTCCGATAGTCATATGATTGATACCAGTTTTCAGGTGGTTTGACTCAAACACCGTTCGACCATTCTCTGGGCTGGTGCCGCAAGGCTTCCCGGTATGATCTGACCCTCACTCCGATCGACCCAATATGTGTCTTTCCGCGGACCTGTCGATCATCCGGGAACGCCCTGCGGTGAGGCCTTGCCTCAAAGGTGCTGCTGTGACCCAAGAAGGGCATGACCATCCGGTCCCATGACTGTCCTGTCCCGGCATCCTTCAGGCAAATAATTCTCATGCCGCAGGAGAGGATAATTAGATGGCTGAACACCGAGCAGAAACTCACGTCATTGGTGGCGTCGATACACACAAGGACTTGCATGTCGCGGCAGTCGTTGATCATCGCGACCGCGTTCTCGGTACCGAGAGCTTCCCGACAACCCGACACGGCTATCGCTTGATGCTGGCTTGGATGCGATCGTTCGGGGATCTCCAGCGGGTCGGGATCGAATGCTCTGGCAGCTACGGCGCGGGGTTGCTGCGCTACATGCAAACCGCAGGTGTCGAGATTCTGGAGGTCACCGCACCTGACAAACTCGACCGCCGCCGGCGCGGCAAGAATGACAACTTCGACGCAGAAAGTGCGGCCCACGCAGCCTTTGCGAGACGGCACACCGTAACGCCACGCAGCAGGGACGGCATGGTAGAAAGTTTACGCATCCTAAGGGTTTGCCGCAAAACCGCTATTCAGGCGCGCCGTATTGCCCTGCAGATGATCCAGATGACCATCGTCTGCGCACCGGACAAAATCCGCGATCCGCTGCGCAGCATGACGCGGATGCAATTGATCCGTACGCTCGCAGCCGGCAGACCTGACCTCACTGCGTATCGCCAGGTCGAGGAAGCCTACCGCATCTCTCTCAAGTCTCTGGCGCGGCGTTATCTCGAACTCCATGACGAGATCGCCGATCTCGACGACATGATTGAGGCCATCGTCAAGGATCTCGCTCCTGAACTACTTGCTCAAACCGCAATCGGCGTGAACAGTGCGGCGCAGTTGCTTCTCACGGCGGGCGATAACTCCGACCGGTTGAAGTCCGAGGCGAGCTTCGCCGCATTGTGCGGCGTCAGCCCCGTCCCCGCTTCTTCCGGAAAAACGGTTCGGCACAGGTTGAACAGGGGTGGGGATCGCGCAGCAAACAGTGCCATCCACATCATCGCCATTGGGAGGCTTCGATTGGATGCACGCACGCAGGACTACGTCGCCCGACGGATCGCAGCCGGAAAATCGAAGCTCGAGGCAATTCGCTGCCTCAAACGCTACATCGCCCGCGAAGTCTTCGCCATCATCATGCGGCGGCACAGGGAAATCAACCAAAGCCAAATCGCGGCTTGACTCTTAGAAGGGCGTCCGCGGGTGACGTCTCCGGACGAGTATCGACTGGACCTTTGTGTCAGCACTGATCAGCCGATCAAGACGAATGGAGAGCATATCGAGGCGGGCATGATCCCCGGTGGCCGTTGCGCCGTGCTGAAAGTCGTCGGCAACACTGATGATCTGGAGCCTGCCGCGCTTTACCTCTATCGCGATTGGCTGCCGGCCAGTGGCGAGGAAGCGAGGGATTTCCCCCTGTATTGCCAGCGTCTCACCTTCTTTCCCGAAGCACCTGAACATGCGGCGGTGGCAGAGCTCTTCCTGCCCCTGAAGTAGCGAACCTCTGTGGCGGCTTGTCCGTTTCTGTCCACGGCGGCGGACAAGCAGCTTTCAACCCGAACCTCCCGATCCGGCTAAACAGCGCGTTCGCTAAACGTGGGTATTCCATCAGGCGAAACCGTAGCGGCCTTCACCGGATAGTTACGAAGATGTTGGGGGGGGGCAGGATATGAGCGGTTCCTGAAGACCATCGCCGACGGGGAAGATCCTGAACACGCCGAAACCAGTCGGTGGTGCGGCGGCTACTTTGATCCGGAATGGTTCGACCTGTCGATCGTGGACAAGGATGTTCGAAATGCTCTGCGCTCGAATGCCAAAAGGCGATTGTATCAACCGAAGCCCAAAGCCTTCCCGAAGAAATGAGTTGGCTAAATTCAAGGTGCGCCTTGAAGGGATGCGAACCTACGGCCCGTTTACCAAATCATGTCTAAGGTGTCATTCTCACTGACGATTCAGCACGTTAGCCTGACAAGGACAGCCAGTTTGTGGCTGAGAACAGTCGTTTCCCCCTGATCTACTAAGTTTCACTTTTGCGACAACCGCATATGCATCGGTGTCCCGCGAGCATACTTCTCACATCTGCTGGCAGGACCGTCAGTCGTATTCTGCTCGAAGCGCTTCCCATTCTTCAAGGAGGGCAGCGTATAGGTCTCGGAAGCTATCTTCCTCGTTTCCTGCAAGCGGATAGCGATCAATTGAGAAGGGTTCGCCACGGATAACGTCCAAAACCCGGATCTCCTCGTGAGGTACACCGAGGAGCGCTTGGCCCAACAGCCAAAGCCCGAGCCGCGCAGCCTGCTCGTCCAGAACAGGGGTCTCTGAGAAATAGGGGTAGACGTAATGCTCAACGCCACGACCATCGCGGGCGGACAAAATATTGTCGACCTTCACGACGGCATCGAGCCCCGGAAACGGAAACTGCGTCCCGAGCTGTCGTCCGGGCGCAAAGGGCGCGTTCGTCCAGCGGCGCCTCTCGTCCCACCAAAGTAGGAAGCCATCCCGTAGCTGCGGATAGAGATTTTGCCGGCGGCCATTTCCGGCGATCCGCCCATCAGTCGCGGCGTGCAGATCGTGCATGCCGAAAACATGCCGCTTCGCGTCACTCCAGAAGGGCCCGTAGA
Source organism: Agrobacterium vitis (assembly GCF_013337045.2). Classification (NCBI taxonomy): domain Bacteria; kingdom Pseudomonadati; phylum Pseudomonadota; class Alphaproteobacteria; order Hyphomicrobiales; family Rhizobiaceae; genus Gillisella; species Gillisella vitis. Next base: position 42,937 of record NZ_CP118262.1, on the reverse strand, counting down.
AATCCCCGCCGCCCTCGCCACCGTCATCCGCTGCTCTTGCACGATCCTCTCGAATGTCGGTCCGGAGCGCCGATCGGCGAGGACCTTCCTCCAGGAACATAATTTTGAGGAGTTTGCGAAGGTGTACGCGGCGCATCGACATCTCGACCTCCCGGAACATCAAGACTGAGTGACAACTAGTTCGGCGATCTTAGCGGCGACTTCCGCCATCGACTCTTCGGCAGTGCTCAACCCAGCTCGGGAGGCTAACAGTAGGCTGACCTGCTCAAGCTCTTCATAGGTTGTCCCGTGAACAACCGGAACGAGCCGCTCGCGCCTTAGAAGCGCTGACAGCTCTTTGTCTGCAATGCCTTCTGCCGGCAAACGGCGTAGCATAGCCGGGGTCACCAGAACGATACCAACTCGGGAATTAATCAAACCCTTATCGATCGCCCGCATCATCGGCACGCCAAGGCCAAGATCCTTCTCGCTGAACCACACACGTACACCTCGCGCTTCGAGCAGGTCATGCAGTTCCTTGGCAGATCCCTGCCTGTCATCCCACGCATGACAAAGAAAAACGTCTCGAAGGTCAGGCTGCGACGCTGCTAAATTCTCGACATTTTCGCGAACAGGCGTGAGTGATTGCACTTGTTCGGGCGTATACAACACAGTCGAACCGGCTCCGGACCATCGCGGCTTTGCAGTGCGGCGCCCCGACCCGCCACTACTGCTGCTTCGGCCGCTGCTGCTTCCTGACTGGAAGTATGAAGAACTCGGGGACGAGCTGTACGCGCCGCCGTATCCTCTAGAACTGCTATAGCGACCATAGCGGCTTCCACAAGCAGGACAGTCGGCTGCCGCAGCGGCTGATCGATGGCCCTTTACTGGAGCGGTGCATCTAGCCATATCTTTCTTCTCCTTTGTCGATCCGCCAATCTGCGAATCCCCTCACAAAAAAGACCGCGCTCTGGATGAACGCGGTCTTGGTGGATCAGCCCTTTGGTGGGTAGGGATCATTGCCATAACTGTCTCGTTCACGAATCTGACCGTTTCGGCCGTGGATCAACAGTTCAGACTGTTGGTTCTGCGCGATCGAACGAGCATGAGCCGTTGCTTCAGCTTGGGTAGAGTGAACCGCAGTGGCGCGGCTGTTCCCGGCACCCTGCACTGCCCAACCATTAGCATGCGGCACAACGTGTTGGTTCTTTCCTGACATTTTCTCACCTCCTTTCCGTCCCAATATGGACATGCCGTAAGATATGGTGAACGAATAGGGCGTTGTCAACTGCGAACGCATCGTTCATTTGACAGAACGGCGTTTTCCAAATACTGGCTGCGTCCGAAGAGCATGTATGGAGATCGAAAATGTCATTAGCTTCGAAGCTCAAGGAGCTTCGGTTGAAGCGCGGAGAGTCGCTCCAACAGGTTGGCGACGCGGTGTCAGTTTCGAAGGCTCATATTTGGGAACTGGAGAAGGGAACCAGCACCAATCCGGGCCTTGAGCTTCTTAAGAAGCTCGCCGCACATTTCAACGTTACCGTCCAGTACCTTGCTGAGGACGATCAGGAAGAGCTTGACCGATCCTCATTACAATTTTTTCGCGAGTTCGGCGGCAAACTATCTGATAAGGATTGGGAAACGCTGCGCGTTGTCGCCGACCGCCTGAAGGATAAGGACGCGAAATGAACGACGAGCTGATGATGGATCTCGCGGACTGTGCCGCTCCAGAGTCTATCATCGCTTGCATCCTTCGCCATCACCCGGACTGGGCGGCGCCGGTCCCAATCGAAGATCTGGCAAGCTCCATCAACATTATCGACATTTTGGAGATGGAAACAGAGGAGTTCGAGGGCGGCCTCACCACCGATCCAGACAAACGGAAGGGTGTCATTCTCTACAAGGCCGGGACAAAGGGTGGGCGTCGACGCTTCACCATCGCTCACGAGATCGGACATTTCTTGATCCCGTGGCATAAGGGGGATCAGCGCTGTACGAAAAAGGACATGATCGAGCGGCGGATTGAAACGCTTGTTCAGAAACAGGAAACAGAAGCCAACCGGTTTGCGGCCGGCATACTCATGCCGAGGCCATGGTTCGTTTCCGATATGCGCAAACTGGGCGATGCCGACGTAGAGCACGTCAAAACGCTTGCTAGACAATACGGGACAAGCGTCGAGGCGACTGTTGCCCGGTATGTCGAGCTGACCGATGATTGCTGTGCGTTCGTATTCTCGAAAGACGGGATTATTCGATACACCAGGGCGACCAAGGATTTTCCACCTCTGTCGGTTCGCTCGAAACATCATCTTCCAGAGCGAAGCCTATCCGGGCGATCCTCTAACCGCACACAATCCCGTCCGTCAGAATGGGCTGAAATTCAGGGAAGTGTCTGGCTAAACGGTGAAGGCCGTTCTCATTGCCCAAAAGTTCTGGAGCAGACGCTGCTTCAACGGGAGGGTTACCAGCTCACGCTGCTTTTTATTGCGCCTGATGAAATTGAAGATGCGGAAGAGATCGAAGCCTTGGAAGAAAGTTGGACACCACGGTTTCGTCGGTAAATGGCCCACTGTTGGCAGATTGCTGCTTCCAACCCTGCCAAGCTGTTAGGTAACGTCGCTAATTTTCTGATTTTACAACGGCGCAAAGGCACGTTTGCGACGCCTCATGCCGAGCAATTTTGTGTGTAGGTCATTGCCATTTGGTCAGCAATGTCAGCTTTCAGGTATCTACTGACGCACTCTCAATGTCTGATGTGACGGCGCAAAGCGGTCATAGCTCGTCTAGTCCAAGCTCTGAGGTACGGGCGTCGATTTTCTATGCGATATAGCCCCCTCTTTGAACCTGCGGTTTGAACGCTGACTGTCGAAAATCGTACCGAGCGACCAGTAGAGTCCCTTGCTATGGAAGATGTATTGCCCGTTAGGCAGGACGTGCTGCTAGTTCAAGCGTGAGGAAAGATGCACCACAATGGATAATGGTCGGACCGACTCCGCAAAGCACCCTATCGACTAGCGTTATCGCTTCCACGAACAAAATCAGAACATCTGCTTTGACAATCCTTAGAATCCGTGGATTATCACTGGGCAATGCATGCCTTCCAGACAAGCTCCCCGAGCGCTGGGAGCCGTCGGGAACGGAAGCGCCTGCGCGGCCGTGCCTTTTCTCTGCTCAAGATTTATAGGACGAAGCTCATGGCCAAAGACGCTGCACTATTGTCTGAGCTGCATAAGCTGATCGGACAGCGGATGGATGCTGGCCAGATTGCACAGCCGAGCCAGATTGTTGAAGAAGTTTTCAAGAACAAGCCTCTGACAAGTCCTCATGCCGACTTCTACAGGGCGTTTGCCAAAAAGGAACTGGTAAAGGTAGTGACGCGAATGCTGAAGCGCATCGGCATGAGCGACGACCCCGCCTCTCCTCAGATGGTGTTTCCGGGCCATACCCGTTTGGTTAAATCATATCCCGTGATCAGAAACGGTGAGAGGGCACTGGTTCCCATAAGCCTTTGCACGCCGCGAGAACTCTCTGACCATATGTTACTTCTTCGCAAGCAGGCGAAGGGCTGTGAAAACCACGCTGCCGAGCTGGAGGAATATGTGGCCAGCAAAATCTCTTTGGAGGAAGCCCAGGCCCTAAAGGATCATTCGGAAGCGGCCGAGGTCGAGCCGGCCTGACTTCAGAAAGCCAACGCGGAGTGACCATCTAAGCGAACACGATATAAAGGCCTGCAGCAGTTGTTCTCAATGCTGCGAGCTCCGCTTTACGAACAGGTCGTTGAACACCCGATCCGCTCCCCACGCCTGAGCGGAAGTGAAGGCAAGCTGTCGCAACTCATCGCTTTCGAGTGGCTGCTGCCCGGGCTTATAGCCGAGATCGTGGTTCGCCTCGGACCACGCATGCTGAAAGAGCGTCTTAATCTGCAGCTCGAAGCAATAGGGCACAAGGTCCTTGTTGAAATTCGGGTCGATCAGATCTTGCTGCAGCATAAGAATATGGTGATTTCCAAAATATCCAAATTCCCACTCGTTCTCCGGCAACATGTCTTTCGACTCGATCGCGTGGAAGTAGCGCTGAACTTCCTCCGAAATCCTATGCACATCATCCTTGTAGAAGGTGATGATCCGCGCGCCGATCTGATCCTGTATCTGATGAAGCGGAGCATCGTACTTCGCTTTGCCATCCTTCTCCGCAGTGGCTTTCCCTACGAAGCGCTCCACGGACTTCGGGCGCGTCGAGATGCGATCGATCCGCGGCTGACCTGCGAAGATCTCGTGCAATAAGGTGGAAAGCTTATCGGCGATGGGAAAGAGCACGGTTTCGTATCGCGCTCGATATTGAGCTTCTACCGTCATCTACCTTTCTCCAGTTTTTCGCTAACAACCGAGCCGACTGTGCTGAAGCGTATCCTGTCGGCCCCTTCTTCAACGGGCGTGTGTTCGAAGACCTTATCGAAGGACGCAGCGTCGGCAGTGAGCATGGCTCCGTTGTCCAGCTCCACCGTCCGATAGGGCAATCGCTTTGTGAACTCGGCTGCATCGAACTGGAAATTATCATTGGCCAGGTCAGCTCGTTCGAGCTGCTTCACCACGGCGGCCTTTGCACCCTCGGTAAATCCGTATCGATTACAGAACGCCTCAACGCTTAATGTCTCCGCACCAAGTCCACTGGCAAGCGTAGCTGCGGCGGTGATCTGGCGCTTAACTTCTAGATCATCTGTAGCCTTGATGGCTTTCTTCAGTGCGACAGCGAGACGACGGGTGCCAAACGCGGGACTTGTCATGAAGTCCGACAGCAGAAACTCCTTAACCCAGTAGTCCGACGACTCCAGATCCTGGCTGTTAATCTGCTTGTCGACGGCCATTCCATTCCAGAAGCCACCTTGGAATGACTGATGCTTGTAGACGACAGCTTTGTAGGAATGCGCATTCTTCATGAATACGCGGTCGATGAATTCGACCGTCAGCATGTCGGCAGCCTCGTTTACGACCACGCCGTTGTTGGCACGAAAGCGTGATATTACCACCTTGTGCTCGGCGCCTTCGGTTCCTTTGATCAGGAATAGAAGCCCGAGCCCCGAGCGACGTGTCGTTACTGTCGCCAGTTCCTCAGCTAGCACGCGACCCAAATCGACCCCAGGCGCTGAGGCATAGGCAATCAACATGTCGCGACGCGCGTTCGCTTGAGCGCCGCCGTTGCCCTTATTGAAGGCGATGCCGATGTTGCATTCGGTATCGGCCTTTTCGTACACGTTCCTCATTAGGACGAACATGTCGCCTTCATGCGGTACTTGGCTCCCGACGATGGCTGACGGGTCGGCAGCCCCCTTATTCGGATAGACAAGGTATGTATGGATGCTCTCGATAGGCAAGCTTATCCCCTCGCTGCCGAATACTTCAATTTTACAACAGCTACATAGAATACCTGTCCCGCACAAGCAGACGAACATTTACCGCCGCTGAATCACAGAGAATGAGGATGAACCCCGCAATCATCAATCTCGACACATCGTCCCAAACTGATTAGTTGTGGGCATGGCTCGCTCGCACGCTACGATACCGCTCCGCCCCTATCTTGCACCCATGCTCTTGCGGGGTGTAGGCAAAATCGCCAACGCCCGCCTTCTCCGGGCTCTCACAGCTGAGCTCGAAGCTTTGATAGGCGTGGCTGTTGGCCCGAGAACCCTCCTCAGAACATCCCCACCCATCGTAAGCGGTGCGTTGCGCACGGTAACCATTGAATATCAACACCGGTCGGAACCGGCCTGGGCGCCATCGGGAACATATACTGATCTGGCCCACCACCTCCTGACCATTTCAGTGAAAGGAAGCTTAGCCGCAATCTCTGCATCCGAGTCTGCCGTTCGTCCGCAGATTGATCGCAAACTCACAGCGGCACGCCCCATCTCCCGAACCGAGATCGAATCCGGCTTCGTCGGCAGTGAGACCAAAGCGCTGTGGTTAGACGGTATTCACGCCCGCTCTGACGCCAAGCCTGACGCGAAGACCTTGATGGGACGTGCATTGGAGTTCGCCATTGATCCTCTCGGCGATCAGACCTACGCCTTTAAGGCGGTCCGCAGCAAAGTGCCGCTGGTCCTGTCGAGTGGCGCAGTGAGTCAAGTGGTCGGTGCCTCCCCAGATGACGCTCGCCTCTGGCTCAACCGCCCCAAGACTTGGGCTGACTTCTTAGCGGACACGGAGATCTTGCTCGACGTGGCGGCTTCGGTCGGGGCGACTCCACCAACCGTGCGCTTCCCTGCTCTTGCGCAGGCGGTTAACGATCTGGCAACCGTCAGCGACGGCGACGCGATCGCCGTGGTTCCACCGGAACTTTTGGCTGAGGACACCGATCAGACCCTGAAGGAACGCGCCGCACAATGGGCCTACGGGGCCGAATTCTCCGTGGTTCCTGGCGCAGGACCGAATCTCGTCGCAACAGTGACCTTCGAAACGACGCTACTAGGAGACCTATCTATCACTCCGACTCTAGCTGGCGACAAGATCACACTCGGTTTTGACTGGACGACTCGACCCGTGACAGGAGCGGCCGGCCGGGCGGCTTTCGATGCCCTGATAGCGGAATATGATTGGCTCAAAATCTACTATGGCAGTGGCCATACTATTTCCGGAGGAAAATGTTTCAGAAGCGCTTACACTGACCAGTGGTTTCCCAATTGGCAGTTCAAGAACTTAGCCAATTACAATGTGACACAGGAAAAGCCAGTTATACTGGTAGGGCAGACCCTCGGTTTGTCTATCGGGACGCCGAAGGCGCCGGGTCAGCACGACGACTCGCTATTTGGCTATTGCCACGACATTTTTAACACCGGCTGGTTGGCTAGCGATGACGGTTCGATGGAACTTGCTGATTTCGTTCACATTGATGATGCCACAAACCTTGTCACTCTGATCCACGCAAAAGGGGCTGGCTCTTCGGCTGTCACAAGGGAAGTCTCCGCGTCGAAGTACGAGGTCGTTACGGGTCAAGCCGTCAAGAACCTTCGTCATCTGGAACGACAATCCTTGACAGACACGCTAGACGCTGGACGCCATCATCTTATCGCGGGCGCCGTTTGGCACAACGGTATTCGACAACCAGACAGAACTGGACTTATCGCCCGAGTTCAGGCGCTTCCCATCGGCTACAAAAAGCGAGTAGTGATTCTTCAGCCTCAATTAACGGAGACCGAACATGACGAATGTGCGAATGGCCAAGCTTCCCAAAGAAGAACCCTGAAGATGAAACAACTCAACACGTTACTCCTTGCAGCAAGACTATCGGCGAACGCGGTTGGCTCAGATTTGGAGGTTTGGGGTGCTGCTTGAACGCTCCTGTGCAACGTCTTGGGCTGGCTAGCATCGTTCCTGCGGGCGCCGCAATACGGATGCACAGTGACCGGTCAAGATGGATCGACGCACTCCCCTTACAAATCTCCATATAGACATACACGCTTAAGGCGATTCGGCCGAGCGGCGCCGCAATTCCGAGCTTTGCAGCCAGCCCTTGCCTGTCGGCTCTCCGGCTACCCCCCGGCGTAGAGAAGTTCAACTTTAACATTATGCCGCAACCCGCATTCGCCTTGCATTCTAAGCAATATATTACATAGTCCTCAACCAGAGGTGGCGTCATGGGGGTTCAAATTTATGCAAGTTCAGATAAAGCAAATCACAGGATCCTGGGATTTGGGATACGCATTACACAAGCATTCTCTCCACAGCACCTTCACCGGGCACAATGAATTTGGCCACCCTACTTATGACACCACCAGGTCAGAGCCCGGAGAAGCACTTTATCAGCTCAAATATCGCAATGACTGGTCGCAGGCTGGACCGATAGCCGCCCAAATTAAGACGTCAATTCTACCACTATTTGAAACGATAGGGTTGATAGTACCCATGCCTGCGTCCACCCTGCGTGCCAGACAACCTGTCGATGAGATCGCCAACGAACTGGCCAAGGTCATTGACGCCAGCGTGTTCAACAACATCATCGTAAAGGCTCCGGCTCCTGAGGGCGGCACGCCGCTCAAGAATTTAAACACAAAGGCAGAAAAGGATGCCGCGCTCGCTGGGCGTTTTTCGATTAACGATCAGATTTCTGGCGATGGTAGTTGGAACGCCTTACTGTTAGATGACCTATATGATACTGGCGCAACGATGGACGCGGTGTGTAAAACACTTAAGACCTACCCGAAGATCGCACGGGTCTACGCTGTTGCCGTGACTTGGAAGTGAGCCAATGAACACCGTTTTTATCGCAGGTTCCATATCAATCAGCCGCCTGCATGAGAAAGTTAAAAGTAGGATTGAGAAGATCGTCGCGTCCGACCTCGATATTGTCGTCGGAGACGCAGACGGCGCGGATACATCGATCCAACAGTGCCTTGTTGAGTATGGCGCTAAGAGAGTGACCGTCTTTTGCAGCGGTGATCGGCCGCGCAATAACTTGGCTGAATGGCCGGTCACTCATATTCACCCGAAAGCGCCGCCCGGTAGTCGAGCCTTTTACACTGCTAAAGACATCGAGATGGCCCACGCCAGCAATTACGGCCTAATGGTTTGGGATTGCAAGAGCACAGGCACACTGAGCAATGTCATTCAGCTAATAAAAGAAGACAAAAAGTCCGTTGTGTTCGTAAATAAAAATAAGGATTTCGTCACTGTCGCTGACGAAGAGGGGTTGAACTACCTGCTTACGTTTATGTCCGACCACGCTCGTACCAAAGCAGAGGAAAAGATCGGCCTATCCTCGAAAATTGCGGACATATCGCAAAAGCAATTCACTCTCGATGTCAACGACAGCGAGCTAGAGCAAAAGAGCAAAAAAAAACGCACCCCATATGGCGCCTAGACCCTACCATGAGACCACCTCCAAGCGTGTGGTTTCGGGGGGCGAAAAAAGCATAGCCAATGCGACCAATCCAGCGGATGGAGACTCCGCATGTGCCCAAAACATGAAATTGCGTGTGATTTTAATCACGGCGATTGGGAGCCGTGTGAAAGCAAAGGGTTGGACGCAGGCGGAAGCTGCCCGGCTACTTGGCGTAACTCAGCCTCGTGTGTCAGATCTGCTCCGGCACGAGGTAGGCGTTTTCGGCTTGGACACGTTGATCAATATGGCTGCTGCTGCTGGGTTGAATGTTGAAATGCGTGTCAGCGACGCTGTCTAATTGATCATTATAGTCGAAGGCTAACTCTTGATTGGATCCTGAGTGATCCCTTCATAAAAGAACTTCAGTACATATACGTCAAAACGGGAAAGGCTAGGTATTTTGCTGATAGTTTCCAAGCCTATCGACTGAAAAGCTTTTATCGCGGTGGGCAGATCAAGGCTGGGGTCGTTGAAATTCATGGCGCCGCTCCGATGAATTTTTCGCGAAATCATTCTTGGTAGCCCGTACTCTTCTAGCTGATAAACGGCGCCGGGCAAAAACGCATGCCCCAGTCGCGCAATAAAAGGTGACACATCTACATTGGGATCGACGATGACCTTGTGAAGTTCATTGGCGTCGCTCAGCAAAGTAGTGAGCTTGAACGTTACCGTACGTTCAAGCTGAAAGAACAACTCCACGTCAATTCCCTCATCATCAAGCTCCAGCAATAGATCCGGAATTTCCCGGCGCCAGTTTCTCGAGAGAATTTTCACAAAGGAGACAAGCTTACTGAATTTCACATCCCATCCCGCCGGGCTGAGATTTATGATCAAATAAAGCAATCGATCCCAATGGTCGGGATTATCGGAGTTGAGGTAAGCTAAGCCACGCCATTCCTCGGGCTGTGCCTTCATATTCTCAGCGACCCGCATGATGAAATCTGAGTCACTGTTTTGCAGCACATTGCTCTTGCTCAAGCGCGCAAATTCCTCAGGTCCAAGGATGTTGCCCATCGTGCTCTTGTACTCAACGATTTTCTGGACCTGTTCGTGCGTCAGGGATTCACGGTGCAATTCCTCATCAATGTGGGGTCAGAACAAGAGCAGTTCGAAATCGTACGCTAAGCCCGAACGAAGCGTGAACAATGCCATAGCTCGGGTTTTAGGCATTCGATCTCTGTGGATTGCCATCGACATGCGCCAGTTTTGATTTCGCTGTCCGGCCCGACTCGACGACGCTCAGCGCAGATTGGTCATGGATGGAGTCAGGCAATGGCAAAGCGCAAGCTTCTCAAAGATCAAGATCGTCGAAAGCTTATCGACATACCAGTCGACGAGGACAGCCTGATCCGACACTATTCGTTGTCATTGGCGGATCGCCTGGAGATCGAACTGCGGAGACGTAATCACAACCGGCTCGGCTTTGCCATTCAGCTATGTCTGATGCGATACCCGGGTCGAGTGCTGGGGGCAGAAGAAATTCCGCCACGCGCCATGCTGAGATTTGTTGCTGATCAGATCGGCGCCGCCCCGGAAGCATTTTCGCTCTATGCACGCCGTGAAGAAACCCGTCGGGATCACACAGCACGGCTAATGATGTATCTGGATACGAGAAGCGCGACGCTACAAGATCGCCGCGCCGCGTTGTTGGTGGCAATTCATGCGTCGACCACGTCCGACGACGGTGCTGCGATAGTCAGTTCAGTTGTCGCCGCGTTTCGTGAACGCGGCGCTCTTCTACCGGCGATCGACACGATCGAACGGATTGGCCTTGCCGGCCGTGCGATAGCTCGCCGTTGGGCAGAGACAACTCTGATTAAAGACATCCCGCTCGATACGTTCCGATCATTGGACCGGCTGTTAGAAGTGGACCCGTCGATCGGCCAGACGCGCTTCCATTGGCTACGCTCAGCGCCAGAAGCACCAAGTGCGTCGAATCTGGTCGGGCTGACAGAGCGGATAGCCTTTCTGCGGCGGCTGGAGATCGATCCGACGTTACAGGCGCGCATATCAGCAGGACGGTGGGACCAGATGATCCGGGAGGGTAACGCAACCCCGGCCTGGCTTGCCAACGACTTCAATGCCAGCCGTCGCCACGCTCTGATTGTGGCTCAAGTCATCAAGCTTTGCCAGAAGCTCACGGACGATGCGGTGACGATGTTCATCAAACTAATGGGTAAGTTGTTCTCGCAAGCCAACAACCGAAAGAAGCAGCGGCAAATGGACTGCAGAGCGAACACCGCCAAAGCGCTGCGCATGTTCCTCGATACCATCTCCGCGCTGCAGTCCGCCAACGACCATGGTCGGAATGCATTGGCTGTTCTCGACCAAAGAGTCGGCTGGGACCGACTGCTTCGGATGAAACCTGAACTGGAGTCGATGGTCGACGACAACGAGGCGCCGTCGTTGACCGTAGCAGCCGAGCAATATGCGACCGTCCACAAATACACTGGTGCATTCCTTCAGAAGCTGCCTCAAAAAGAAGTGGGTGATTTCAACAGGTTATGATTCCTTCGGATTTGCAAAGATTCGATGGAGTTCACGATGGCCTGGACTGAAATCACCCGTCGGCAATATGCCCGGCGAACGGCACGCTACGCAAGTGACATGACAGATCGGGAATGGCTTTTGATGGAGCCTTTTCTGCCGATGCCCCGCCGCTTGGGCCGCCCCCGCACCACTGATTTGCGCGAGGTCGTCGACGCTCTGCTTTACATCGCCACGACTGGTTGCCAGTGGCGCATGCTGCCGAAGGATTTCCCGCCCTGTTCGACCGTCCAGCGTTATTTCTATGAATGGCGCGCGCTGGGACTTTGGGCGCGCGTCAACCATCATCTGGTGATGGAGGCCCGCGAGCTGGAGGGCAGAGAGGCAAGTCCGACGGCCGGTGTGATCGATAGCCAGAGCGTGAAAACCACGGAAAGCGGTGGCATACGAGGCTATGATGCGGGCAAGAAAACTAAAGGGCGCAAGCGCCATATCATCGTCGATACGCTTGGTCTGATGGTCGGTCTCATGGTTCACAGCGCCGACATCCAGGATCGCGATGGCGCTCCCGATCTCCTTAAATCCATCCGCCACAGGTGGCCATGGTTGCTACACGTCTTCGCCGATGGTGGTTACGCGGGCAACAAGTTGAAGCAACGGCTGAAGAAGATCGGGCGCTGGACGATTGAGATCATCAAGCGATCAGACAAGGCGAAAGGCTTCGAGGTTCTACCGCGTCGCTGGGTGGTCGAGCGGACCTTCGCCTGGCTCGGTAGATGCCGAAGATTGGCCAAGGACGTCGAACGCTCCATCGCATCAGCCGAGGCATGGATCATGATCGCCCACATTCGCCTGATAACCAGACGGCTCGCAAGGTATCGATATCGTTGAGGACTTTTCGAGTCCGACTCTCAGGCATTCACGTTCCGCTCGGCGCGTCGCCACGATCCACTTTTAGCGGCAATTGGACTGCTTAAACGGCTTTATGCCGAAAAGCGGCGGCCACTCCCTGATCGCGTCCCGCTCACCCACCTTAGCCAAACTGAGCGCCGGCTCATCTTCGAACGGGAAAAACCCGATCGCCGTCTCTACGAGATCGCAACGCTCGCTTCTTTGCGAGACCGGCTTCGATCTGCGGAGATCTGGGTCGATGGCAGCCGATCTTTCCGGCCCATTGATGAGCATCTGATGCCGCGAACAACATTCATCACGATGAAGGAAGAAGATCGTCTCGGTTTGGGGGTCCAGAGCGACGGCGCGCAGTGGCTTGCCGAAGCGAGTCAGATGCTCGAGTTCAACCTGCAGCGTCTGGCGCACAGGGCACGATCCGGAAAGCTCGAAGGAGTTCGTCTTGAAGCCGGAACCTTGATAATCACACCAACTGCCAGCGAAATCCCTGTGGCCGCGGAGGCACTGAATGCCGAGATCAGCGATATGTATCCGTTGGTCGAGGTTCCCGACCTGTTAAGGGAAGTGCATGAATGGACCGGCTTTGCGGATCACTTCACGCATGTTCGGACCGGCGACGTCCCAAAAAATGTTTCTGCAATGCTCGCTGGTGTACTGGCCGATGCTACGAACCTTGGCCCCAAACGAATGGCGGGTGCCTCCAAGGGGATTAGCGCTCACCAGATTGGGTGGATGCGCACATTCCACGCCCGATCGGAGACATACCGCACGGCTCAAGCGTGCATCACCGATGCCCACACCCAGCATCCGCATTCGCGCCTTTGGGGCAATGGCACGACGTCATCGTCCGATGGCCAATTCTTCCGTGCGAGCGACCGGGCTGCAAAGCGCGGCGACATCAATTTGCATTACAGTAGCGAGCCCGGATCGAAATTCTATAGCCATCTGTCAGATCAATACGGCTACTTCAGCATTTTGCCCATCAGTCCCACCGAGAGCGAGGCGGCGTATGTGCTCGATGGGCTATTCGATCAGGACACTGTCCTCGATATCCATGAACACTTTACCGACACAGGCGGCGCGAGTGATCATATCTTCGGGCTCTTCGCCTTGATCGGAAAGCGGTTCTCACCGCGACTGCGCAATCTCAAAGACCGGAAGTTCCACACGCTAGAAAAGAGCGGTGCATATCCGGCGCTGTCGAACCACATCGGGGCTCCGATCAATACCAGTCTGATTCTCGATCATTGGGACGATCTGCTCCATCTCGCTGCGTCGATCACGACGCGGTCCGTGGTGCCGTCTACGATACTCAAGAGGCTGTCTGCGTCGCCTAAGCAAAGCCATCTTGCGAGGGCGCTCCGCGAGCTCGGCCGTATCGAAAGGTCGCTCTTCATGATCGAATGGTACTCAAGTCCGGCACTACGGCGGAGATGCCAAGCCGGTCTCAACAAGGGCGAGGCCGCCCATAAGATGAAACGGGCTGTGTTCTTCCACGAGCGGGGCGAGATCCGCGACCGGTCGTTCGAGAGCCAAGCATTCCGCGCCTCAGGGCTCAATCTCGTCGTCAGTGCAATCGTGCACTGGAATACGGTCTATCTTGATCGCGCGGTCACACAGCTGAAACGAGCGGGACGAGACATTCCTGATACTCTGTTGAAGCACATCTCGCCGCTGAGTTGGGAACATATCAACCTTACAGGCATCTACACCTGGGATGCCGAACATCAGATGCCCAACGGATTTCGACCGCTCCGTCTGCCAGTCGGCCTACGGCGGGTCGCATAAGTTCTCATTCCGTTCGCCCTTAGCGTACGATTTTGCACTGCTCTTGTTCTGACCCCTACCTGCCGGATTCACGACACCATTCCGAACCGCTTTATCAATCCAGCGTATTATGCTGTTTCAATCCTCAATTGCTGAAGCTCTCCAATCCGGTGGATCTTGATGCCTATATGGCCGCACAACATGCGGTGATCTCGCAGACGGACAGCCTGCATGGCTGCGTCAAGGATGCGCTGGAGCATGCAGGTGCAGAATTGGAAGTCGTTGCGGCAGCTCCCGATTTCATGTCGATATTGGCAACGGCGCGTTCATCTGCGGTCATTGCCACCGTATCATCGCGTATTGCACTTCGTTATGGCCCGCTGTTGGGACTTGAGGTCAGCCCAGTGCCACTGGCGCTTTCTTTTCCACCCGTGGCAATGGTTTGGCCGCTCCACATGGACAGCGATCTGGGCTGCGCATGGTTGCGGCAGCAAGTACGTGAGGCGATGATGGGGAAGAACGAGAGCAACGTCGCGGATATCGCGGCGTGATTCCATAAAGATCAGGGGGTGTTTGATGGCCTCGCCTTGACGGGAATCGAACTTTCGGTTCCAGTTGTTTCGGTTAAGCCTTTGATCTGCAAGCCTGCTACAGCAACTGGGCGGCGAAAGTTTATTATAGAAAATAATCACACCATTCGGCGTTCGCGAAAGAAGGTAGCTCTTACACCCCATCACTTGAAAACTCGCCCTGGCGCCCGGGGACATGAAAATGTCCGGCATCAGTCATCCTCTACGAACACCTGATCGCGCTTGGAACGTATCGACGGTAGGAGCGCCAGGATTACGCAGACCAGACCCAGGCCGAGCAGCGATGCAGCGATCGGGTTTGTGACGAACACCGTCGCGTCGCCGCGGGAGATGATCATCGCCCGCCGGAGATGCTCCTCGAGCAGCGGCCCCAGAACGAATCCCAGCAGAAGGGGTGCCGGTTCGCAGCCCACACGGATCAGCACGTAGCCAAGTATGCCCGAGACGATGATTGCATAGACGTCGAAGGGGTTGTTGTTGATGGAATAACATCCGATCGAGGCAAAGATGACGATGGCCGGAAACAGCATGCGGTAGGGAATGGTCAGCATCTTCACCCACAGCCCGATCAGCGGCAGGTTGAGGATCACCAGCAACAGGTTACCGATCCACATCGATGCGATGATGCCCCAGAACAGCGCCGGCTGGCTGGTAATGACGTCCGGCCCCGGCGTGATCCCCTGCAGGATAAAGGCGCCAACAATGAGTGCCATGACTGGATGGGCCGGAATGCCGAGGGTAAGCAGCGGAATGAAGGACGTCTGCGCCGCAGCGTTGTTGGCGCTTTCGGGTCCCGCCACGCCTTCGATCGCGCCATGGCCAAATTCGGCCGGATTTTTCGACAGGTTCTTCTCGACCGAATAGCTGGCAAAGGACGCCAATACGTGACCGCCGCCCGGCAATACGCCGAGAAGCGAGCCAAGCGCCGTTCCCCGCAATACAGGGCCGATAATCCGCCGGAAATCGTCTCTCGTCAGCCAAAGGTTCGTGACGTGTTTCACTCCGATTTCGCGCGTGTGCTCGTTCTGAAGGTTGCGGAAGATTTCGGAGACCCCGAATATTCCAACAGCAATCGAAACAAAGTTGATCCCCTGCGACAATTCCAGGCGACCGAACGTGAAGCGCTCCTCGCCCGTATAGATGTCCTGGCCCACCGTCCCAAGCAGCAAGCCGATGACGATCATGCCCAGCGCCTTGAGGACCGAACCGTGAGCGAGTGAGATCGAAACGAGCAGCCCGAGAACGATCAGGGCAAAATATTCCGGCGCGCCAAATTCGAGCGCGATGGAGGCAAGCGGCGGAGCCGCGATCGCCAACAGCATTGTTGCCACGCAGCCTGCGAAGAAGGATCCGAGCGCCGCGGTTGCCAATGCTTGGCCGGCACGACCCTTTCGGGCCATCTGATAGCCATCGATCGCTGTGACAGCGGAAGAACTTTCCCCCGGCAGGTTGATGAGGATTGCTGTTGTGGACCCACCATACTGGGCGCCGTAGTAGATGCCCGAAAGCATGATCAAGGACGTTACCGGGGAGAATGTAAACGTGATCGGCAGAAGCATCGCGATCGTCGCTGTCGGCCCGATGCCGGGCAATACGCCAACGAGCGTGCCGAGCAGTACGCCAACGAAACACCAGACGATGTTTATCGGCGTGAGAGCCGTTTCGAAGCCAAGGGCAAGATTCGAGATCAGATCCATCATGGTGAGCACCTCATAGTCCGAAAACCGGCCCGAATGTCGGAATGGCAACTGCCAGCCCGACCTTGAAGACCAGATAGCAAAGAGTGGCAATGACGGCGGCCATCATAGCCGCCGATACCAGCGAGTTTCGGCGAGACGCGAGTGCCGTCATGAACGTGCACAGCAGGACGACGGGTACGAGCCCAAGATCGCGGGCTCCGGCCGCAAAGATGGCAAGTGCCAGACAGATAAGGACGAGCCCGCGCCAGGGCACGGAACCATCGGTCGGCTCCGGCTCACTGCGCAAGCCATCAAGGCCGATGACGACGCCTAGTGCGCCCAATACGAAAGCGAGCACCACCGGGAAAAAGCCCGGGCCCATCTGGGTCGCGGTCCCGAACTCATATCTTAGACCCTGCACAGCGAACGAGGCCGCGATGGCGATGAAGATGCCACCGGCAATCAGGTTTTTCCGGGTGTACTTTTCGAGTGTAGCCATGGTCTCCTCCCCTCTGGCGTCCCCTGACGGTCCTCCCGTTCAGATGATATTCGATCCTGCGATTGCGTTGCATACGGCTTCGGTGACTTGGCGGGTGTTGGCGGTGCCGCCGACATCGGGGGTCAGGATGCCCGCTTCGGTCACGCGCTCGACGGCGCTCATCAGCCGTGCGGCGGCGTCGCGTTCACCGAGATGCTCGAGCATCTGCGCGGCAGTCCAGAAAGTGGCGATCGGGTTGGCGATACCCTTGCCGGTAATGTCGAAGGCAGATCCGTGGATCGGCTCAAACATTGATGGGAAACGGCGCTCCGGGTCGATGTTGGCCGTCGGCGCAACCCCGAGGCTGCCAGCGAGAGCACCAGCCAGATCCGACAGGATGTCGGCATGCAGATTGGTCGCCACGATCGTATCCAACGTCTCCGGCTTCAGCGTCATGCGCACCGTCATCGCATCGACCAGCATCTTGTCCCAGGTGACATCCGGGAACTCCGTCGCCACTTCGGCCGCGATCTCGTCCCACATCACCATGCCATGGCGCTGGGCGTTCGACTTGGTGACGACAGTCAGCAGTTTGCGCGGGCGCGCCTGGGCCAGCTTGAAGGCGTAGCGCATAATGCGGGTCACGCCGACGCGGGTGAAGATCGCCACTTCCGTGCCGACCTCTTCCGGAAGGCCCCTATGGGCGCGGCCGCCATGGCCGGAATACTCGCCTTCGGAATTCTCCCGCACGATGACCCAGTCGAGATCGCCTGGACCGCAATTGCGCAAGGGCGGCGTGATGCCGGGCAGGATCTTCGTCGGGCGCACATTGGCGTACTGGTCGAACCCCTGGCAGATCGGCAGGCGCAGGCCCCAGAGCGTGATATGGTCGGGAACGTCAGGGGCGCCGACCGCACCGAAGAAGATCGCATCGAACTTCTTCAGCGTGTCCAGCCCGTCGGCCGGCATCATCACGCCGTGCTTCTTGTAATAGTCCGAACCCCAGTCGAAGGTTTCGGTATGGATCTTGAAGTCGCCGCTGCGCTGTTCCAGCGCCTCCAGAACCTGAAGACCCGCAGCTATAACCTCAGGACCAATCCCATCCGCAGGGATCGCTGCAATCTTGTATTCACGCATGGGAAGTTCGCTCCTGTTCAAGGGCTAGCGCTCAGGTCAAGCGCCGGACGCATGGCCCGTGGCCATGACGAATGATGGATCGGCGGCTTATTCTCAGCCGCCGACCAAACCGAGGTTACTTGCCGCTTTCGCTGATCAGCTTCGTCAGTCGCTCGACTTCAGACGCGAACTTCTGGTCAAGCGCCGCCGGTGTCGCCAGATCTTCCGATACCGGTGCGGTTCCAAGGCTCGCAAAACGCTCGATCACGACCGGATCCTTGAGTGCGGCGCGCAACGCTTCCGCAAGCTTGCTGCGGATGGCTTCAGGCGTTTCCTTGGGTGCCCAGAGCGCATGCCAGGCACTGAGCTCGAACCCTTGCAGGCCGCTCTCTTCCACAGTCGGAAGATCTGGCAGCACGCCAATCCGCGCCTTCGTTGTCACCGCATAGGGATGAACCTCACCGGCCTTGATCTGGGTCGTGGTGTTGGTCGTCTGGTCGCAGGCGAGATCGATGCGACCTCCAATGAGATCGGTCATTGCGGGGCCCATGCCCTTGTAAGGGACCAGAGTGATCTTGGTGCCGAGCGCGTCCTGCAGCAACCTGCCGCAGAGATCGGAAACGGCACCCGTGCCGGCGGTCCCGAAGGTGACGGCAGGCCCGTTTGCCTTCACATAGGAGAGGAGATCGGTGAACGTCTTCGGCTCGAAGTCCTTCCTGCCGACGACCGTCATCGGGACCTCGGTAATCAGCCCGACGCTCGAAAAGTCTTCGATCGGCTTGTAGGTCAGGTTCGGGTAGAGCGCAGCGAAAGTGGCCACCCCGATATGGTAGAGCAGCAACCGGTAGCCATCGGGGTCCGCCTGCGCCACTGTTGCGGCACCAAGCGAGCCGCCAGCGCCGCCCATGTTTTCGATCAGCACCTGCTGGCCAAGGGTCGTGGACATCGACTGCGCCACCAGGCGCGCCACGGTGTCACTCGGTCCACCTGCCGCTGCAGGCACCACGATTGTGATGGGTCGATCAGGATAGTTCTCCTGCGCCAGCACCATATGGCTGGACATGGCAAACAGGACACCTGTGAGGGACAACAGTACCTTTTTCATCGCGCTTTCCTCCCTGAGATCGCGAAGGATGCCTCCACATCCTTTTCCATGCTATCTTGCATGCAAGCTTACATTTATTGATGCGCGCCCGTTTGTCAAGCTCCAGGAGAGCGGCTATAACGAGCCTTGAAACAACGACAGGCAGTTCATGATCAGGACGATCGACATTCCCGGAGCCGCGCCACGCGATCCGGCCACAGAACAGAATTCAGCAAACTCCGACATCAACGGTTCGGGTCGGGTTTCTGCCGCCTATCTCGCCATCAAGGAGGCGATACGCTCCAATGCGTTTCCCCCCGGGTACCAAGCCGCAGAAATTGAAATTGCGCGTCAGCTCGGCATGAGCCGAACCCCGGTGCACGAAGCCATGGCGCGACTGCAGGAAGACGGACTGGTCCGGATACTTCCCAAGAAGGGCATCATCATCTGCGCCCTGTCTCCCGCGGACATCGAAGAAATCTACGAAGTCATCACCGCGCTCGAGGGTGCCGCGGCGGCACGGCTCGCCCGGCTGCCGATGGAGGAACGCGCGCCCGTCATCCAGCTTCTGAAGGCCGCCACAAAGCGGATGATTGAGGCATTGGCCGACAACGACCTTCCACGATGGGCTGTGGCCGACGAGGATTTTCATCAGACTCTCGTAGTAGAGAGCGGAAACAGCCGCCTCATGCGGATGGCGGGGACCGTCGCCGATCAATTGCATCGCGCCCGCATGTTCACCCTCAACCTACGGCCCTTGCCGCTGCACTCGGCCGGTGAGCATGCGGAAATCATAGAAGCAATCGAGCAGGGTGATGGGGATGCGGCGAGCCGCGCCGCACGGCTGCACCGCAAACATGCTCATGACGCATTGATCCCCCTTATTGCTCGATACAATCTACGCAATCTCTAGGTTGTCGGTTGCGGCGATCTGAACGACGCGGAGATTGTTGGTGCTGCCCTGTTGCGCAAATGGAAATCCCGCCACGATGACAATGTGATCGGAGGGACTTGCCAGCTTTGCTTCCTGCACCGCCTGTTGCGCATGAATCAGCGACGCCTCATAGGTGTGGACATCTTGTGATCGCACGCCGACAACCCCCCAGAACATGTTGAGCCGGCGCGCGACTTGTTCGGACGGAGTGAGAGCCAGAATTGGCAATGCCGGTCTGGCACGCGAAATTCTGGCCGCGGTTGTTCCGCTCGATGTATAGGCCACCACAACCGGCGATCCCAGAGCCACGGCAACGTTGGCTGCTGCAGTGGCAACTGCATGCGGCGGTGATTGAGCGACATCGGGTTCCGTTGCCTCAAGGATCGGCCGGTAGTGCTTGTGCTTCTCCGTCTTCTCGATGATCCGGTTCATAATTTCGACCGCCTCCACCGGGTAGGCGCCTGTTGCGGTCTCGGCGGAAAGCATGACGGCATCTGCCCCATCATAGATGGCACCGGCAACGTCCGAGGCTTCAGCGCGCGTCGGCGTTGGCGAACTCACCATCGAGTCGAGCATCTGTGTGGCGACAATCACGGGCTTGGCCGCTAGCCGGCATGCACGGATGATTTCCTTCTGCTTGCCCGGAACGTCCTCCGGCGGGATCTCCACGCCGAGATCACCTCGCGCAACCATGACGCTGTCCGAAAGCCTGACAATATCCTCGATGTCATCGAGGGCAGACGGCTTCTCGATCTTGGCAATGAGGCCAGCCCTGTCTCCAACGAGGGACCGGGCTTCGATCATGTCGCGTGCCCGCTGAACGAAAGAAAGTGCGACCCAGTCGACGCCAAGCTCGAGCCCGAATTCCAGGTCCTCACGATCTTTCGCCGTGAGCGGGGAAATGTCCAGGACAGCGCCGGGCACGTTGACACCCTTGCGGTTCGACAAGGCGCCTCCATTGAGGACCTCGCAAACAAGCCGCCCGTCCATCACCTCCATGATCCGGACTTTTATTCTACCGTCGTCGATCAGGAGGTCCATTCCGGGCACCGCCACCTCGAAGATTTCCCGATGAGGTAGCGGAATATCGTTCATTCCTTCACCACCCTCACGGCCAAGGATAAATCCGATGGTGGATCCAAGTGCGAGATCGAGCCTGCCATGTGCCAGAACTCCGATCCGGATCTTCGGACCCTGAAGATCCTGCAGCACGGCGATAGCAGCATCATGCTCCTGCTCAAGAGCTCGGATGTTCCTATAGACTTCCGCGTGATCGGCCCGGGCACCATGGCTGAAATTCAGGCGGAACGTATCGACACCGGCGAGAAACAGTGAGCGAAGCATGTCGGGCGAACTTGACGCCGGTCCGACCGTCGCGACGATCTTTGATCGCCGGTTGTTGCGTATGAACATGTCCAAACCTAACCTATGAGAATTGCGCGGATGTCGTTGACGTTCGTAAGCGTTGGGCCTGTGACCACCAGGTCGCCGATGGCCTTGAAGGCCGTGTAACTATCATGGGCAGACAAGGTCGCCCGTGGATCGATACCAGCATCGCGCATTCGGATAAGACTGTCCGGCGCGACCAGCGCACCGGCAGCATCCTCGACACCGTCGATACCATCAGTATCACCGGCGATGGCCCAGATGCCGGAAGCTCCCTTAAGGGCAACCGCAAGACTGAGAAGAAACTCCGTGTTTCTCCCACCGCGCCCCTCGGTCATGGCACCAAGGGAAACGGTACTCTCACCACCGGACAGGATGACGGCAGGTGCTGCTACAGGCAGGCCCTTGTCGCGGGCGGAGAGTGCGATGCCTGCCATGACACGCCCCATTTCGCGAGCCTCACCTTCCAGGGCATCTCCGAGGATAAGTGGACACAAACCGGCATCTAGCGCGGCCGCGGCGGCCGCTTCGAGCGCTATCGAGGGGGCAGCAACCAGCCGAATCTCGCCTGCGACCTCCCCTGCCTTAGGCGTCTCGTTGCCTTGCACAAGCACTGCGCGCGCAGACTCGGGCAGGTCAATTCCGTAGCGGGCGATGATGGCTGCTGCGTCTGCCAAAGTGGTAGGATCCGCGACCGTTGGACCCGAGGCGATCTCCGATGGATCATCACCCGGCACGTCGGAGATGATCAGTGTCACCAGTTTTGCCGGCAGTGCTGCGCGGGCCAGATGGCCTCCCTTGATAGCGGAAAGATGCTTGCGGACGGTATTCATCTCGGAGATGGTGGCACCGCTGGCAAGCAGCGCCTGATTGACCGCCCTTTTGTCGGTCAAAGTCATCTTGCCCGTAGGCGATACAAGCAATGACGAACCGCCGCCGGAGATGAGAGCCACCACGAGATCGTCCGGACCAAGGCCCTGAACCGCAGCGAAAATCTTCTCTGCAGCCTTGATGCTCATCTCATCCGGGACGGGGTGGGAGGCCTCCAGGATTTCGATGCGTCCCGCCGGAACGGCGTGGCCGTAGCGAGTGACCACGATGCCCGAGAGATCGACATCGGGCCAGGCGGCGTCGACCGCAGCCGCCATCGCAGCCGACGCCTTGCCCGCTCCCACCACAACGCAGCGACCTCTGGGACGCTCTGGGAGGTTGTTGACAACAGCTATTTTCGGATCCGCGCTGGCAACGGCTGCGTCGAAAATTCGACGCAGCACCTGGCGAGCGGACACATCGTTCCAGGTCATTCTGCAGCGGCCATCTTCAAGATATTCGATCCTGCGATTGCGTTGCATACGGCTTCGGTGACTTGGCGGGTGTTGGCGGTGCCGCCGACATCGGGGGTCAGGATGCCCGCTTCGGTCACGCGCTCGACGGCGCTCATCAGCCGTGCGGCGGCGTCGCGTTCACCGAGATGCTCGAGCATCTGCGCGGCAGTCCAGAAAGTGGCGATCGGGTTGGCGATACCCTTGCCGGTAATGTCGAAGGCAGATCCGTGGATCGGCTCAAACATTGATGGGAAACGGCGCTCCGGGTCGATGTTGGCCGTCGGCGCAACCCCGAGGCTGCCAGCGAGAGCACCAGCCAGATCCGACAGGATGTCGGCATGCAGATTGGTCGCCACGATCGTATCCAACGTCTCCGGCTTCAGCGTCATGCGCACCGTCATCGCATCGACCAGCATCTTGTCCCAGGTGACATCCGGGAACTCCGTCGCCACTTCGGCCGCGATCTCGTCCCACATCACCATGCCATGGCGCTGGGCGTTCGACTTGGTGACGACAGTCAGCAGTTTGCGCGGGCGCGCCTGGGCCAGCTTGAAGGCGTAGCGCATAATGCGGGTCACGCCGACGCGGGTGAAGATCGCCACTTCCGTGCCGACCTCTTCCGGAAGGCCCCTATGGGCGCGGCCGCCATGGCCGGAATACTCGCCTTCGGAATTCTCCCGCACGATGACCCAGTCGAGATCGCCTGGACCGCAATTGCGCAAGGGTGGCGTGATGCCGGGCAGGATCTTCGTCGGGCGCACATTGGCGTATTGGTCGAACCCCTGGCAGATCGGCAGGCGCAGGCCCCAGAGCGTGATATGGTCGGGAACGTCAGGGGCGCCGACCGCACCGAAGAAGATTGCATCGAACTTCTTCAGCTTGTCCAACCCGTCGGCCGGCATCATCACGCCGTGCTTCTTGTAATAGTCCGAACCCCAGTCGAAGGTTTCGGTATGGATCTTGAAGTCACCGCTGCGCTGTTCCAGCGCCTCCAAAACCTGAAGACCCGCAGCTATAACCTCAGGACCAATCCCATCCGCAGGGATCGCTGCAATCTTGTATTCACGCATGTCTTTTCTCCACTTTGAGATTTAACGATGTTGGACCGGGGCGACTTTGCCCCCGTTTTCCGGTGCGGTACGCGACAACACGAGCGTCACGATAGCGGATACGACCAGCAGACCGGCGACGAAGTAGAGCCCGCCCGCAAAGCTGCCCGTAGTGTCCTTGATCCAGCCGATCATCGAGGGGCCGACGAAGCCGCCCAGGTTGCCGATCGAGTTGATGGTAGCGATACCGGCTGCGGCCGCTGGTCCTGACAGGAAGAGCGTGGGCATGCTCCAAAGCGGCGGCTTCGAGCAGCTAATCCCGATGTTAACCAGCGTCAGCGCAATAAGGACGGTGAAGACGCTTGTCGCACCCGTGGCAAATGCAAGCCCGACGGCGGCAAGCAGACAAGCGCCGACGACATGCCAGGTCCGTTCACCGGTCTTGTCGGAATGACGCGCCCAGAGAACCATTGCAGCAACTGCGAAAATGCCCGGTACTGCGTTGATGAAGCCGACCTGAAGGGACGATAGGCCGAACTCCTTGATGATCTGCGGCGCCCAGATGCCGAGGGTGTAAAGGCCGGCGGACGTACCGAAATAGACAAGGGCGAGCGCGATAACCCGAATGTCAGCGAGCCCTGCAAGAATGCTGTGGCTGGCCTTGCCCTTTGCGGCCTGCTCAGCGTTCATCGTCTTCACAAGCCAGTTGCGCTCATCTTCCGAGAGCCACTTGGCTTTTTCCGGACGGTCGGTGAGGTAAAAGAGGACGACGACGCCGAGGATGACCGCAGGAGCGGCTTCAATCAGGAACATCCACTGCCAGCCGGCAAGACCGAGGAAACCATGCATCTCCATGAGCGCTCCGGAGATCGGCGAACCGAGGACGGTCGAAAGCGGGGCTGCGGCCATGAAAATCGCTGTCACTGCCGCACGTCGGCGAGCCGGAAACCAGAAGCTCAGGTAAAGGATAATCCCCGGGAAAAAGCCCGCCTCGGCAACGCCGAGAAGGAAGCGTAACGCATAGAAACTTGTTGTTCCCTGTACGAACGCCATGAGGCCGGACACGATCCCCCAGGTGATCATGACGCGGGCAATCCAGATGCGCGCACCGACTTTGTTGAGAATGAGGTTGGACGGAACTTCGAACAGGAAGTAGCCGACGAAGAAGATGCCTGCTCCGATACCGAAGACAGTCGAGGAAAATCCAAGGTCCTCGTTCATGGTCAGTGCGGCGAAACCGATATTCACCCGGTCCAGGAACGCTACAAAATAAAGCAGCATGATAAATGGCACGATGCGCAGAGTGATTTTGCGCAGAACGCGCGTCTCCAGGTCGCTGTTCATAGCGAACTCCTCCCAATGATCCGTTGGGCGCACCTCCTGCGCCTTCGGGAAAGACGTTAATTCGTACTTTCCTCCCAATCCACAATGCTTTAATTATATAATTAAATGATATAAAGGCATGTCATGGAACTGGAACAACTAAAATGCTTCGTCGCTGCGGCCGAAGAACTGCATTTCGGTAGGGCTGCACAGAAAATGGGAATGCTACCGGCATCGCTGGGACGGCATTTAAGACTGTTGGAGGAGTCCCTCGGCACTCGCCTCATGTCCCGGACAACCCGAAGTGTCGCCCTGACCGAAGATGGAGTCGCCCTGCTGGAGGAGGTGAGGCCCCTTCTCCATCGTCTCCAGACACTTGCGGAAGAGTTTCGATCAAGGAAAACTCAGCAGACGACCGTGCTCCGCATAGGTGCGATAGACAGCGCTGCAGCAGGTCTTATACCGCCGCTGCTGCATGATTTTCGGGAGCGATTCCCCGGGATCATCACGCAACTTGTCGAAGACAAGTCGATACGTCTCATTCCAAAACTGATTGCCGGGCGTCTGGATATCGTCTTTATTCGACCTCGAGACGGACTGAACCGGAATCTGGTCGTTCGCACCCTCACGCAGGAAACACCCGTTATTGCACTGCCTGTCACGCACCCGCTCGCGAACCGCGAGCGGATCTCCGTCGATGAACTGCGCGACGAGCCCCTCATCGTGCCAGAGCGTCGCTCTCGCCCCCACAGCTATGACCTGACCATGAAACTTTTCGAGGACGCCGGACTACACCCGCGCATAGCCCAAATTGCTGACGAGAAACAAACGATTATCAACCTCGTTGCGGCAGGAATCGGATCTGCCATCGTCCCCCGCTGGACCGCGAAACTCGCGGTATCCGGGGTGACTTTCGTTCCCCTCATGACGGTTGGCGGCATTTCACTCCGGAAACTGCCTCTTGCCGCAGCCTGGGCAAAAGCTGTTCGTGATCCCGGACGCGACCAGTTGCTGGAACTTCTCGACACAAATATCGACCGATATGCCGAGCAGGCGTAGGCTCGCCCGCCTCTTCATACCGTCTGTCTGCACCCGATAGAGAGGCGGGCGCCAACCTCTGGTTCCTCTTCGCTCTTGAACCAATTCGAACCAGCGCGATGGAGAGGGCAACCGCCACCTTGTTCATCTAGTTGCCCTGTCGACAAAGAGGCTTGTGCCCGTCTCAGCGATCTCCACATCCTGGGCCACCGATCCGCCACTTACACCAATTGCGCCGACAACGACGCCACCGATGCAGATTGGAAGGCCGCCACCGAACATGACTACTCTGCCCGCGTGACTCTGCTGAATGCCGTAAAGCTCTGCTCCCGGCTGGGCGATCCTCCCAAGCGCCTCTGTCGAGTTATTGAAGATGCGTGCGGTATAAGCCTTGTTGATCGCCAGCTCAGCCGATCCGGGCATGGCGTCATCCTGCCTGGCAAAGCCAAGCAAATGGCCTCCGGCATCAACAACTGCGACCGAACAGGGAACCCTGAATGCGTCGGCTTTCGCGACGGCGGCCTGAATGGCCCGCATTGCATCGACAAGAGTGAGGTTTTCGAATTTGGTTGTCATGATTGCGTCTCGCATCCGTTGCGTGCCTGGATTGGCCGCTTCAAAGGCGGCATTCGATTTTCGTTGAAGCATCGGGCACGCAAATATCTTGCGAGCCCGATGCGGGTTCTCCCGCCGCCTACTTTCCACTTTCTGCAGCTTTTTCGATGACGCGCACGACGGCCTGCGGCTGCGAGATGTAGACCGCATGGCTCGCCTCGATTTCGGTCACCTCAGCACCGGCACGCTTGTACATCCAGCGTTCGAGATCCGGATTGAGCGCCTTGTCCTGCGTCGAGACGATCGCGAATGTCGGCTTGTCATGCCAAGGAGCCCTAGTCACCGGCGTGGAAAAGGCCTTTTCGGAAACGAACACCTGCGAGATCGCCATCGTGGCCGAGATTTCCTTCGGCAGGTCGGCGGCGAAATCGGCGGCAAATTTCGCCGGATCGAGGTAGAGATATCCATCCTTGGTGGCCTTTACATCCTCGTTCGGCAAAGGCTTCGACTTGACGAGAGACAGTAAACTGTCGCCGATCTCGGGCATCAATGCCGAAACATAGATCAGCGACCTGACCTTCGGATCACTGCCGGCCTCGGTAATGATCTGGCCACCGTAGCTGTGGCCGACGAGCACGACGGGACCATCCTGCTGGTCTAGGACTCGTTGTGTCGCCTGCACATCGGCTTCCAGCGTTGTTTCAGGCTGCTGGACGATGCTGACCTTGTAGCCGTCCTTGGCGAGCAGATCGGCAACCGCCCTCCAGCCCGAGCCATCGGCAAAGGCGCCATGGACGAGAACAACATTCCTGACCTTGCTGTCCGCAGCGGCGGCAGCTCCGGTTGAGAGAGCGATCGAGGCCAGAAACGTTGCGCCTGCGAGAGATTTCATGATTCTAGACATTCCGATAATCCTTGTGGTGTCTTATTGGAAAAGCAGGCGGGCAAGAGTTGCCGCCCGTATGAAAAGGTTCAGAACGCCTGGACCGTGGGACGGATGACGATTTCATTGATGTCGACGTCGTCGGGCTGCTCGATCGCGAAGGCAATTGCCCGGGCCACGGATGAGGCTGGTATCGCCTGTTCATAGAAGTCATGCACGGTGTCCCGCGCGGTCCCCGTCGTGCCGAGTTTCAGCTCGCTTTCCACGGCGCCGGGCTCGATCGACGTGACACGGACGGC
This sequence comes from Agrobacterium vitis, assembly GCF_013337045.2. Taxonomy (NCBI): domain Bacteria; kingdom Pseudomonadati; phylum Pseudomonadota; class Alphaproteobacteria; order Hyphomicrobiales; family Rhizobiaceae; genus Gillisella; species Gillisella vitis. The sequence continues at coordinate 15,182 of NZ_CP118262.1, read as the reverse complement.
CCCGCCGACCTCCATGCGCAGCCCCTCCGAAATGGCACTGACCGCAAATTTGGTACCGGAATAGACGGTGCCGCCCGGTGCGAAGACCTTGATGCCGGCGACGGAGCTCAGGTTGATGATGTGGCCGCTTTGCTGCGCGAGAAACAGCGGCAGGGCGGCCGCAATTCCATAAAGCGTCCCCTTGAGATTGACGTCGATCATCGCGTCCCACTCGTCCGTATTGATCTCGGCCATCGGCCGGATTGGCATGATCCCCGCATTGTTGATGATGACATCGAGCCGTCCGAGATCCCGAACCACGGCTTCGACGGTGGCCTTGACCTGGTGCTTGTCAGTTACGTCCATGCCATAGGCACGGATGTTACCACCCTGCCCTGCAATCTCGGCGCGGACCGCCTCCAGCTTTTCTTCACGCCGGGCGGCAATGGCGACCTTTGCACCCTTTGCGGCGAGCGTCCGGGCGACCTCTGCACCGATGCCGGTGCTGCCGCCGGTGATGAGAACGACTTTGTCTGCGATACCTGTGGTCATGATCTTGTCCTCGAGTTGGTGAATGGAGTTCGCGGTTGTCCGGCGGCCGGCCTGCTGGCCGTCCCTGGAAAGCTTGGGTAATGCCGGTGGAATGTGCGGGGTCTAGTCGCGCGCGCTGCGCAGGCCGGACGGTTGCAGGAACGGCGACAAGGCGAGCATCAGCAGTGCAACGGCCGCGAGGATCCAGAGCGGAATGGCGAAGCCACCGGTGACGTCGCGAAGCAGGCCCAGAAGCAGCGGGCCGAGTGCACCGGTGAAGTATCCGATGCCCATCACGAATGCCGACCAGGCATTGGCCTCGTGTGCATCAGCTGCGTTGTCGAGCGGCAGGATCATGCCAAGCGTGAAAGAACCGCCCACGCCGAAGGCAATAACGGGGATGAACAGGAACGGGAGCAGACTGGGCGATATCGCAACCGCAGCCGATCCGACCAGAGCCAATCCCGCAAACAGGGCAATCACCCCGCGCCGGTCCTCGTTTCGGCTGATAAGGCCTGCAAGCGGGTTCGACACCATGAAGGCGGCGGTGAAGCTGGCAAGCAGCAGGCCGGCCGTGGTGGCACTCATGCCGTATTCCCGAAACATTGGTGCCGTCCACGACACGAAGCCGAAAAACAGGATGTTGTTGGCCGAAAAATAGAGCGCGATCAGCCATGCCTTGGGGTTGCGCACAGGCAGTCCGCGGCGCGCCGGTGCTGGCGCTGCGGCCACCGGAACGTCCGAGCCGCGTTCGGCGCGGGCGACCAACAGCCAGGCTGCAATCGCCGTCAGGCAGGGCAGCGCAAAAATGCCCGAACCGAACCTCCAGCCTCTGCCGGCATCGGCAAGCGGTTGTGCCAGACCTGCCGCAAACGTGCTGCCTAGTCCCAGCGACATGGCATAAATGCCCATCAGGATTGCGGCGCGTTTCGGAAAGCTCTTCTTGGCGAAACCGGGGATCAGTGCACCGGTAACCGCTATGCCGGCGCCGACCCCGACGGTGGCGGACAACAGCACGCCGATCGACCCGGCAAAGGCTCGGCCTGCCGTCGCGGTCATCAGGACGACGAGGGCGATCAGGATCACCCGGTCGCGACCGAACCGCCGGGCAAGCCAGGGTGTCGGGAAAGCCAGCAAACCCATCAACATCGCCGGGATGGCCGTCAATAACGAAGCCTGTGTATTGGAGATGCCGAATTCCTCACGGATATGCGGCAGCAACGGTCCTATCGACACGATTTCCGGCCGCAGGTCGATCGCCACCAGCACAATCACGGCAACGGTCGCGGCGAAAGATAGTGGCGCGAGCTTCTCCTGGTCGCTGTGAGCATCTGTCTCCACAACTGCCGGTTCCCTGGTCATGACATGATTGCGGACGAATGATGGGGCAGGAAGCATGTGCGTCATCGCTATTCTCCAGGGCAAAGGGATGCAGCTTGGTCCGGGGACGGCCCCGGTTCCCGACAGACGACAAGGTCTGTCCCCGAACCAAGATGGCAGGTGACTCAAGCTTGAGCTTGAGGATGATCCGCCGCGATCAGGCGGCCTTGGCAGCCTTGAGGGTGGCGAGCAAAATGCCGGCCGTCTCGACGGACGAGCCCGGATTCTGGCCGGTGATCAGCAGGCCATCCTGAACGGCGTAGGAGCCCCAGTCATCGCCGCTGGTATAGACGCCACCATTCTCTTTCAGCATGTCCTCGACCAGGAACGGCACCACGTCGGTAAGGCCCACGCCGTCCTCTTCCGTGTTCTTGAAACCGGTCACCTTCTTGCCGCGGACAAGCGGTGCGCCATCGGCCGCCTTGACGTGACGCAGGACGCCCGGAGCGTGGCAGACGAAGGCGACCGGCTTGCCGGCACGATAGGTTGCCTCGATGAGAGCAATCGAATCCTTGTCTTCGGCCAGATCCCAGAGCGGGCCGTGGCCGCCCGGATAGAAGATGGCGTCGTAGTCATCCTTGGAAACGCTGTCGAGCGTGACGGTGGTGCTCAGTACGGCCTGCGCCTGGGGATCGGCATGAAAGCGACGGGTCTGCTCGGTCTGGAATCCGGGTTCGTCGCTCTTGGGATCGAGTGGCGGCTGGCCGCCCTTGGGCGAAGCGACGGTGATCTCGGCACCGGCTTCGAGGAAGGCGTAATAGGGAGCTGCGAACTCTTCGAGCCAGAAACCGGTCTTGCGGCCGGTGTTGCCGAGTTCGTCATGTGAGGTGAGAACCATGAGAATTTTCATTGTGCGGATCCTTCCGAAAATTGACTGGGCAAGAGCTGCCGCGGGTGTTTCGTGTTGGCTGCGATCTTCCTTCGATCGCTGCTCTTTCGACACGATGATCATGCCTGCCGAGACCTCATTCCGGAAATTTATTTCTTTGATTTCAGATATACTCTCTGCAATATAACGGGATGAAATATGACCTGAACCTGCTGCCTGTCTTCATTGCGCTGATGGAAGAACGCAGTGTGACCCGCGCTGCCGAAAGGCTCCGCATCACCCAGCCAGCCCTGTCCAATGCCTTGAACCGCCTGCGCGACACGCTGCGCGATCCGCTGTTCATCCGCGAGCGTTACGGCATGAGGCCGACCCAAATGGCCGAGGAACTGGCGCCGGTGATCGGTGCTGCGCTCGCAAGTATGGACGACGTGATCCTCGGCCAGCAGGAGTTCGATCCGGCCGAGGCAACACGGTTGTTTACCCTAGCTCCAAACGGCTACGTCGAGTTCGTACTGATGCCCGAAATTGTTTCGCAGCTGCGCGAGCGGGCCGCCGGGATCAAGCTTCGCCTTACCCCGTTCGGCAACGATCTGATCGAGACCGGCGCAATGTCCGGAACGACCGACATGGTGCTGGGTCGCATCGTCGATCCGCCGGACAATATGGTGGTGCAGCACCTGATGGACGATGGACTGGCGTGCGTCGTGCGCGCCGACCATCCGGACATCCGGGACAGCATCTCAAAAAAGCAGTTCGAAAGTCTGAAGCATGTCAACGTGCTTCCGCCGGGCCGGATGCGGGCCGGGCTTTTCCAGGCGCTGGACCAGAAGGGCCTCAAGCGCGACGTTGCCGTGTCGGTGACGCATTTTCTGGCAGTGCCGGAAATGATCGCCGTCACGGACTATTGCGCCACACTGCCGCGCCTGATTTGCAATCGTCTTGCCAAGGATCCTCGCCTTAAGATCCTTCCGGCCCCCGTCGATCTAGGGACCTTCCCTGTCGAGATGGCATGGCATGTCCGATATCGCCATGACCCGGCGCACAGGTGGCTGCGATCGCTGATCAGTGAAGTGGCACGAGACCTACTCGCCGGACATGGCGATCATCGGGGTGAGTGACCCGGCACTCCCGTGGAAACCTGACACCATCGGCGCACGGGCCAGGTAGCGGAGAATGATCTGGCCCAGCCCACTTCTTATTTTTTCAATGACTTCATGAAGGCGACGAGGCGAATGACGTCGCTGGGAACGAGCCGGCCGATCGCCCGGCTGGAATAGACGGCATTGACGACGCTGCCGTCGGGCGCGAGCACGAAGCCGGTGTTTTCGAGAAAGCGGCCGCGTGCCGGGGCGTTGTTCTGATAGGCGCCGACAGCCGCAACGATTGCTTCAAGATCTGCCGAATGCCCCATCTTGAAGGGGATAGCGTGCTTTGCAATGAAGTCTTTCGTCTCGGCTTCGTCATCGACGGAAAACGCCACGACCTTGATGCCCTCTTTCTGAAGCGCGTCGCTTGCCGCGACAAAAGCCGCCACTTGCTCATTGCAGAAAGGGCACCAATGTCCACGGTAGATGAGCACGACGCCGTATGACCCGCCAAGATCGCTTGGAAGATGGATGACGCCGCCACCGACGGCGGGAATTTCGATGTCTGGAAAGGTCTGGTCGTTCTGAAGCATTGGCATGAAGATGACTTCCTTTATGGACTGAACGGTCCAGTCTTGATAGAAGGATACTGGACTGTCTAGTCCAATTTTGGAGATCACCATGCGAAAAAACGGAAAATCCGGATTTACGGTCCGGGGAGAGACGACAAGACAACGGATCATCGAGGCTGCCGCCGAGATCGTCTATGCCAAAGGTGCTGCTGGAATGAGCCTGGATGAAGTCATGGAAGCCAGTCGCACCAGCAAGTCGCAACTCTATCATTATTTTTCGGACAAGGATGTCGGGCCGCCGTTTGCTGCGAACGGTGCTGGATCCTGCCATGGTCACAACCCAAAGATCCGGAAGGACGATCGGCCGGACAGTTCGCGCACCGCCTCAAAACCTTCGAGCCGTTCGAACAGACGATTGGCCGCCCAGCGAGATAGTGTGCTACCGGGGGCCGACGCAGGCACCGCGTCCTCCTTCAGGAGTCTGCGGATAACGGGCTCAGCTCTCTTGGTGCGCAGCTTCGGCGCAACGGCCAGCAGTCGTGCGGCGCAGCGGTCTATCTCGACGGCGGATCGAAGTGCGGCGTCTACGCCATCGACCAGCGCCAGGCAGATCGCTTTTGGATAAGCCGGTTCGCCCGGCCTAACGCGACCGCGGCCGCCGATCGTGCGGAACGCCGGACCAAAACGCTCAGGGAGCAGCAGCGGCACAGGTTTCGGCCAATTAAGCTTGTACGCTAAGATGAGATCGGCGAGCCCCAGCGCCAGCACCTCGGCATCCGGGCGGGCAGCGCAAAGTGCCGCTATAAGGTCCGCCGCGACGAAAGGCGCTGCTCGCCCGGACTGCCTTGCAGAATCGATCAGATTCGGGATCTCGGCAAGACCGTCGTCCCAACGAATTCCCAAAAGCGTGGAGAGCTCCTTAACGAAGGGTGTGGTGATTGTCCCGGATCGACGCGTCAGCAATCGTGTCGCCAGAAACAGCTTTCCGGCCGGGCCGGGATCGTCACCGGCGGCGGTCAACAAAACGGCGTCCCGGATGGCGCTTTCTTTTTCGTCGCGCCCAATCATTCTGGCGGCAACAGTGGCCGATTTGAGGGCTAGGCGATCACGCCAGCAACCGATCCATTTCGGTTCGGCGCGGACCATATCGTTCAGTGATTTCAGGGCGATACCAGCGGCGAAGGCAGCGTCGGACTCGTTGATTTCGCGACCGCGCGAAAGCGCCCACGCCGGTAGGCGGGGCGACCAAGCAGGGGTATTTGGAGCGGAGGGCAGGAGTGAATCCATGCGCCGAAGTGTAAATCAGGTGCGCAGTTTATGCTAGCATTATCGACTTGAACCGCACGCCCTGTCGTTGTAGAAATACGTCCGATAATCTTGCATTATCGGACATATTTGTCATTATAGAGAAATGGCGCAAATCATCGAGCAGAACACCGAAAATCACGTCGAAGAGACCTCAGCGCCATCTCTCAGCATGGCGGCGTCGCATGATGTTTCCGCGCCAGAGGTGTCGGGCGAAAGCCCCCTCACCTCTCTCGCCGTTCAGGACCAGACGCCAGCCCATCTCGCAAGCCTCGCTGGTCGCGCCCGGGGCTACGTCGAAGCCGCCAGTTCCGCCAATACTCGCAAAGCCTACGCCGCCGACTGGAAGCATTTTTCCGCGTGGTGCCGGCGGTCCAATCTCGCTCCCCTCCCCCCGCATCCGCAAACAGTAGGACTCTACATCACGGCCTGCGCTTCCGGCAGTGCCGCGGGCACCGCTGCGCGCGGCGCCAAGGCCAACTCCGTCTCGACCATCGAGCGGCGCCTCTCGTCACTCTCCTGGAACTTTGCCCAACGCGGCCTCGCGCTAGATCGCAAGGACAGGCATATCGCCACCGTCATGGCCGGTATCCGCAATAGCCATGCCCGCCCGCCCGTCCAGAAGGAGGCGGTCATGCCAGACGACATCATCGCCATCATCGAAACCTTGGATCGAGGCACTCTGCGAGGCTTGCGAGATCGCGCCATGCTGCTGATCGGTTACGCTGGCGGCCTGCGGCGCTCGGAGATCGTCGGCCTCGACCTCAAGGCAGATCAGACCGAAGACGGCCGCGGCTGGATCGAAATCCTCGACAAGGGCATGCTTGTCACCCTGCGCGGCAAAACCGGCTGGAGAGAGGTCGAGGTAGGCCGCGGCTCATCCGACGCCACGTGTCCGGTCGTCGCCATCGAGACCTGGATCAAGTTCGCCAAGCTTGCACACGGTCCCCTCTTCCGCCGCGTAACGGGTCAGGGCAAATCCGTCGGTGCGGACCGCCTGAACGATAAGGAAGTCGCGCGACTGGTAAAACGCTCGGCAATCGCGGCTGGCGTTCGCGGCGATCTCAGCGAGATAGAACGGGCCTTCAAATTCTCCGGCCACTCGCTGCGAGCCGGTCTCGCTTCCTCGGCCGAAGTCGATGAGCGATATGTGCAAAAACAGCTTGGCCACGCATCCGCTGAAATGACTCGCAGGTATCAGCGACGGCGTGACCGTTTCCGCATCAACCTAACCAAAGCTGCAGGATTGTAACGCTTGCCGATCAGTCGGCACCAGCACCAGACGCGCTGGCGGAATTTTTGATCGGGAACATGTCCTCACCGTAATGATGAAGGCGCGTATGGTGGCGACGACATAACCATCGGACGCACAGAGGCTCGTCGTATTGATCATGATGGGCATCGACCGCTTGGACGCCGCATACCTCGCAACTCTCCTTATCGAGTTCACCCGCCTTGACGGCCCGCTGCACAGCAAGGTGTGCTTCATACTTCCCTGGGTTGGCACGCCGCCAATTCGCTTGCCGGGTATCAGTTTTGAGCATCTCCGCAGTGTCCCCGTTCGGTCCTTCGTGTGACGGTACTATAACGCCGGCTTTTCCGATACCGCGGAGATAACTGAGCGGATCGACTGCCGCGCCCATGCGGCGATTCCATTATCGGGCGCCTATCAGGCCGGAAGGCCGTGTGCATGGACAAAACAGAGTTTGTTTCCCTCCGGATCTCGACAATAGCCGGCATAGAAATCTTCCGCATACTTTGGCCTTAGACCGGGCGACCCTTCATCATATGCACCCTTGTGCATCGCTGTGGTCCAGGCATGGTCGACGGCCTCTCTCGACGGTGCTGCGAAACTGATTTGCACGCCGTTGCCCCACGTCGCCGGCAAACCATTGATTGGGCGCCGGAGGGCGAACTGCGGCCAACGCCTGTCGCCTTTACGCCAGATAACACCCGCTTCGTCGACGTCGTCTAGTTCGACGACTCGACGCAGATCGAGCGGTGCCAAAACAGCGTCGTAAAATGCGACCATCGTCTCAAGGTCGCGAGCGCCGATCATGATGTGGCTGAACATGTGAATTCCCGTGGTAAAGGTGTGCGATACGCCGTGGTCTACGGTCCTGCTGGAGATCCGCGATCCCCCTCCCCTGTTCGCCGAGGCAAGGTAGCCGCGTCCTGGAAGATGCCAAGTTCGTTCACACCTGTCTGAGAAAATCCTCCGTCGAGGTGATTTCCAATTGCACCGAGAACCGATCGCCTAGCAACTCGAGCGAGGCGTCATGGGTATCATCAGCGCCACTACAGACGGCATCTTTCAACAGAATAACGCGATAGCCAAGGTCTATTGCTCCGAGGGCCGCAGCCAGCACACACACGTCCGTCTCTCCACCCGAGATGGCGAGTGTCTCAACACCCTCCCCCGCCAGGACGCGGTGCAGCTCGCCGGTGATCCATGGCGAGTACGTCCTCTTGTCGAAAATCCGGGCGGGTGGGACCAAGGCCTTGAGTGACGGGACGAGATTGACCATGTCCGGTCCCAGTCGATCCAGGGTCATGGTGTCCCATTTCTCATAGTAGCTGCGCCACATGCCGTGCATGTGCTCCGCTCGCTTCGGCGGTACGAAGCGCGTGAACACCGTCCGCTGCGGATGGCGCTGCGCAATCTCCTGGATCTGAGGCGAAACCTCTTTCATCCATGGCACATGCCAGGGCGTATCTTCAGCGAACATCCGCTGCATATCGATGCACAAGTGAATCCAGGGACTGTCGTTCATCGTCTCCTCTCCTCGACACGAACCAACACAACAAAGAGCGGTTGCCGATTGCGGCCGAGACTCTTCACTCAGCCATTTAATCGAACGGCGCTACCGGCAGGGCGCGTTTGTGTCCGCTCGCCCGATACGTCTTGAGAATACGTTGCCGTGCCGGTTCAGCGACCGTCTTCCCTTCCAGGAAATTATCAATGTCGTCGTAGGTGACACCATAGACGTCTTCATCGGGACGAAGCGGCGCGTCAGACTCGAGATCAGCAGTCGGCACCTTGAATACCAGTTCCTGAGGAGCACCCATATGCTCGGCGATGGCCCTCACCCGTCGTTTGGTCAGGCCAGCCAGTGGCAGTATGTCGGCCGCACCGTCGCCGAATTTTGTGAAGAACCCCATGAGCGCTTCGGCCGCCTGATCGGTCCCGATCACCAATCCTCCGGTTGACCCAGCCAGCGCGTACTGCGCGATCATTCGCTGGCGTGCTTTGATGTTGCCAAGATGAAAGTGTTTGCGAGCTGGCTCTACTAGATCCGCCCCCTCCGCCATCACCGCGTCGAGCATGGCGTCTGCTGCTGGCTTGATATCAATTGTGACGATACGGTCCGGGCCGATGACTCCGAGGGACTTCTGCGCGTCTGTCTCGTCGGCCTGGACGCCATATGGCAGACGGACAGCAATGAATTGAGCATCGTATCCATCCCCCCGGAGGTCCGAAACCGCGGATTGCGCGAGTAAGCCGGCGGCAAGAGAGTCGACACCGCCGCTAATTCCGAGAACAAAGGTTCGGCATGACGCCTGGCGCAAATAATGGCTCAGGAAGGCGATGCGACGCCGAGCCTCAAGCGCCGCATCGAAATCGGCAGTGACTCCAAGGGTCCGTGATATCGAGTGCTGCTCGTTGTCCATTTCCGATCCGTAGGCTGTTTTGTGCGTCGTTGCTGCGAGAGTTGGATCAAGACAGCAAAGGCTGCTCTTTTTTCCAGTCGCGGTAAGGCGTCAACATCTGCCCGGGGAAGCGCCGTTCAATTTCTTCTTCCACAAGCGTAATTCGGGAAAGGGTTTCCTCCCGATCACTGGCGTCGTCCTCGCTATGCTTTTCCAGCGCGCTCATCGCGGCAAAGACCTCATCAACCGTCATCGCCTCAAGCCGGGTCGCGAAATCCGAAACATCCTCGTCCAAAATGTCATTGGCTGTCATCACGAGCCTCCCTGCATGCGCTGAAAACCATAACAATATGAAATTGTTCCTTCTCTCGGAACTTGATGGCGTCGCGGTGGTTTACCCGGCCATCCACAACAGGAGTATCGTCATGAAAAGAACCCTCATTCTCGCATCCATCCTTCTGGCAACGGCCGGATCCGCAGCCCTGGCACAGTCCACAGCCGAAAAGACCGGCGTGAATTCTGTCATGGGTGTCGCGCCAAAGACCGAAGACTTCGTCCTTGAGGCGGCCAGCAGCGACATGTTCGAGATTGAGTCCAGCAAGCTTGCCGTGGAACGATCGGACGAAAAGACAAAAACATTTGCTCAGCAGATGCTGACCGACCACCAGAAGACTTCTGATGAGCTGAAAGCCATTGTGACGTCAGGCAAAATCAAGGCGACGATCCCGACTGCCATGTCGTCCGCTCATCAGGGCATGCTGGACGATCTCAAGAAGCTTCAGGGCGAAGAGTTCACGAAGCAGTATCACTCCGACCAGGAAGACGTGCATGAAGATGCGGTCGATCTGTTCAAGCGCTACGGCGACGAGGGCGAAAACGCTGAGCTGAAGGCCTGGGCTGCAAAGACCCGGCCGGCGCTGGAGCATCACCTGCACATGGCGACAGAGATGAACAAGTAACCCATAATCCTGCCCCCGCCGGGTTCCTCTCGCGGGGGCATTTTTTGAGGACGCCATGCTGATCGGCTACCACGCCTCTCACGAACAGTTCTCGCCCAGTCAACTGCTGGACTACGTCCAGGCTGCTGAGCGCGCCGGTTTCCAGGCCATCATGACGTCCGATCACCTGGCACCGTGGAGCCATCGGCAGGGAAACTCCGGCAACAACTGGGCATGGCTCGGCGCAGCGATGGCAAAGACCAGGCTGCCATTCGGCAGTCTCGCCATACCGGGCGGCTGGCGTTATCATCCAGTCGTGCTGGCGCATCTGGTCGCGACCTTGAGCGAGATGTTTCCGGAGCGTCTGCGGTGGATTGCCATGGGCAGCGGCGAAGCCTTGAACGAAAACGCCGTTGGACGCGGGTGGCCAGACAAGACGGAGCGAAACGAGAGACTGGAAGCCGGTTCAGAAATTATCCGCGCGCTGCTTGCCGGCGAAACGGTGACCTCTGATCATCCCCACCTCAAGACAGAACAGGCAAAGCTGTGGTCACTTCCAAACAAGCCACCCTTGCTGTTGGGCGCGGCGCTCACTGAGGAGACGGCAAGCTGGCTCGGGAAATGGGCGGACGGACTTGTGACGGTTCGGAAACCGGCGAACGAACTGAAGCGGGTGGTCGAGGCATTCCGCTCGAGCGGCGGCGCGGGGAGGCCTCTTGCTCTCCAGCTTCAAGTGTCATGGGCACCCACCTTCGATGAGGCGCGAATGGCCGCCTGGCATGAGTGGCGCAATGCGGCGGTCACGCCGGATCTGTTGGCCGAGCTCAAAACCCCGGCAGAATTCGATGCCGCGTCATCCGATGTGACGCCCGAAGGGATGGATGAGTTCATCCCCTTGATTACGCGCGGAGACGAACTTCTCGATCTGGTCGAAGAATGCGTGAGCTGTGGTTTTGACGAGATCTACGTCCATAACGTATCCCGCAATCAGCACGGGTTTATAGATTTCATGGCCGAGCAATTTTTCAGCAAGCCGAATCTACGCCGTAACTAGCCATCCTGGATTGACAGTGGGCGTCTCAAGTAGATGGTACCCTGGACCACAGCCGTTGCCATATACCACAAATCCGCCTCCCCGAACGGCGAGCCGTACTCCATGAATGAGGACGTCAACCTTGCTAACATTTTGTTCTAACTGACAAATATCGAGAGAAAAACGGCTGACAAGTCGGTTGAAGTCAATAACTTTAACCAGCACGCCGCCCCTCTCCGCCGTGTGCTTTCAGTAGTGCCATCAACACCGGCCCAAGCGAGAATTCGCCCCGTACTGTGCGTTTCGTAAGATCACGAAGATAGCCGCCATGACTATTGATTAAGTTCGATCGTTCTAGAATGCACGCCATCGCCACCGCCGCATTTTCGGGGCCCATTGCATTGCAAGCCTCCTCGTAGGCGGATGGGCTGACCCCAAGCATTGAACGGACAACAACAGCCGCCGCCATCAACTCTCGCCAATGCGAAATTCCGACTGCGGGTCCATAGTCGATTATCTGCGGGCAGGCCCGAAGAACCATACCAAGCGGAAATGACTTGATCGAATCAACCTTAGCCTTTGCTTGCACCGCGTTCTTTGTCCGAGGTCCTTCCGGCAAGTTTTCGCCCTGCTCTTTTTCGGAGCTAGGTTCAAATTCATTTATAGATTCGGTATTTGAATTCTGTATGTGACGGTTATTTGGGATGGCATTGCCGTGTATATTTTTGGTTTCCGATAGCCTTTTCAGAAGGTTGAGTACCTCAGAACGCAAGAGCTCCATCTCATCGAGTGCGGCTTCGACTTGGTTTCTGTCCGGATAGCGAGGATGCCGCTCCAGAATTCCAATATACATCGTTTCGACATGCTCCCAATTGCCGGGGGCGCCTTCCTCAATCGCAGCTGTTATCAGCTTGCGGACATCTCGGCGGCAAATCGTGAGTGCTTCCTTCGCCCGGCGAAAGCGCATACGTTCCGCGGCCACGTCTTGAGCCAGCAAGGCAAGCTCGGCGGCACGGGCAAGCAGCGGGCTCAGATCGAAGCCGTAAGCCTGCTCGATCTCACCGTCTCGACTGCGATGTGCGTATCGCTTCCCGTTCGGACTATCACGACGCTGGATAAGTCCCGCATCCACGAGTGCGCGGAGCTGACGGCGCAGTGTACTTTCCGTGATCCCATGAGCGCGGACGGACAGCTGCGCATTGGATGGAAATACAACAAGCCCGTTTTCAGCATCGAGCTGCGCATCGGGGTAGAACGTCAATAGGGCATCGAGAACGGCGAGCGCTCTGTCTTGCAAACCAAAGCGCTCCCTCGACTCGCACACATCGCGAAACACCTTCCACTTCTCGACACGCGTGCCTGGTGTGGAAGCCGCGATCGCCAATTGCCCTTTCACCAAGGCAAGCGTCGCCGGCCGCCGCCCAAAGGGCGTCGTTACATGTCCCGTTTGCATTTTTCTTTCACCTTTCTTCAGGCAAAGGAAATCCGCTCACCAAATCGGTGCCAAGACTCTTGACTGTGATTCCGGGAAATGCGATTCTCAATCCTGCGAGAGATACGAGAGAGGCTTCCACGGTTTACCGTTTGGGGGCCTTTTTCTTTTGCGGTTTATTCTCCGTTGTTTTCCTGCTTCGATCCTCTGTACTCGGTGTACAGACGGTCCATGTGGGCTGAAAGCCATTCGCTGAAGGGCTTCGCTTCGACATTCGAAAGCTCGATCGCAACCTTCTTTGGTTTGGCGTTCATCACGAAATCCAGTGAAGTATCGCTCGACGTCCAAACCTTCCCGGACGCGGTGGCCTTGGGCTTTTTTGCAGCTGATTTGACCCTGTAGCGCTTCAGGTAGTCATGAAGTTCATCGAACCGCTTGTCTTCTGTCAGTTCAGCGAACTCCGCGGTTCCCACGTGTTCCGTAGCTACCTTCAAGAGGGCAGGGGCGAGAACCAATTGACGAAGGCTCAGCCACTTGTCGCGTCCGATCTTCTTGGATGCTCCGAGCACCTTGAGAACCGAGGCCGGAACTGCCTCCACGACACCAAGCATCTTAGAGAGCATCGCCTCGTCGATCGCCAGCGACGATCGAACCACATCCTTCGTCATTCCGGACGCGAGTAGATTCTGTGCGAAGTACGCGCGCTCGATGAACGATAGATTTGAACGGGCGGAATTTTCTTGCCCTTGGGCGATTGCTGACGTGATGTCATCCAGTTTCTTGACTACTGCCTTGACCGGAATACCAAGTTCTTTGGCGACTTTGAGACGGCGGTGACCAAAGATCACCATGAACCGCTGGCTATCTGCCTGACTGGGTCGAACCAGAATGGGCGTTGTCTGGCCGGATGTCTTGATCGCCTGCTTTAGCTCCTGGTACTCCTCGCCATCGTCGGAAAGGCGATCGGCGACAAACGAAACGTCAATCAACCGCGGATCCAGATCCACAATCACCTCGCCTTCCATCAGCTTCTTGGTGTTCTCGGCCAAGTCCTCGATGGAGCGAACGACAGTCTTTGCTGCCCCCGTCATGCCGTAACCAGGCTTTGTCGGTGTCTGGTTAGAAGCGATGGAAGCCATGTCAAGTTTCGCAAAAGGATTCTCACGCGCCACAGCCGGCCTCCAAACTCGCTTTCAACGTCGACAGGGTATTGATATGCTTCATAAATCCCACGGAAAAAACGGCTGACAAATGCGTCATTTGCGCCCCCATGCGCCGTGGATTAATTCCATGATTTCGCCGTTGGCTGCGTTCAGACTTTCCATCGCCCGGTCATAGGTAGACCGGACGAAATCACCCCGTTCCACCTCGTATAAGGTCTGCTTCTTTATTGAAGCATCGGAAATTGCCGTCGATTTCAGGACGTGATTTCGCAACATCTGCTGGGCGAACATGGATTGCATGAACCCGACCATCTGTGCCTGTGGAATGTCCGTCGGCTCGAAGCGAGTTACAAGATAGCGGAACCACTCAACACGCATCTCGGCGCCAGCCTCTGCGACGGGCCCCATAATTCCGCCTAACATCATCAGAAATTGGCTCATTGACATGATGTCCAGCATCTGAGGATGGATCGTAATCAGAATGCCTGTCGAGGCCATGAGCGCCGTGATCGTCAGGTACCCAAGTTGTGGTGGGCAATCTATAACCACCACATCGTACCTGTCGTCCACCTGCTTCAGCGCATTAAAAATGCGCATGTAGAACAGCCGGCCGTCCTCACCCTTCTTGGAGGATATCGCTAGGGGGACATCATACTCATACTCCTGCAGGACCAGATTTGCAGGCACGACATCAAGACCGGGAATATTGGTTGGCTGTATAACATCCGCAATCGATTTCCGCTCGTCATCGAAACGAAGGGCCTCATACAGGGACGCCGTATCATCGAGTTCGGGCTGGATCCCGAAAAGGGAGGTGAGTGACGCCTGAGGGTCAAGGTCGACCGCCAACACCCGATGGCCGGTGAGAGCGAGGTATTGTGCAAGGTGTGCGGCGGTGGTGGTCTTGCCGCTCCCGCCTTTGAAATTTACGACCGAGACGACCTGCATTGATTCGCCCTCACGGCGCCTAGGAACGTAATACCTTTTGTCAGATTTCTTATTGGCCTCAAGATAATCCCGGAGTTCCAACATTTGATCTGCCGTATAATAGCGGCGACCGCTAACCGACTCTATCTCTGGGCCCTTGCCGTCGGAATTAAGCTGTCGGAGATGCGTCTGAGTAACCCCCATAAAATCCGCAACTTCTCCAAGTTGGAATTTACGCAGACCTTTGCGCGCATCAGGAGGATACTGTTGGCTGCGCAGCATATGCAACGCGTTTGAGATCTTGGCGCCCTGCTGGGCAATCTCAATATCAAATCGGTTGGGCAGCGTAGTGCTCAT